>CAIVDO010000001.1 GCA_903904665.1 uncultured Actinomycetes bacterium
ACAGTAGATAACGTTGCAGGCAAAACCATTGCTCCGCCAACGCCCTGCAAGAAACGTGCAAAAATCAAAGTGGCACCAGAGGTTGAAAAACTTGCCAACACGCTAGCTAAACCAAAAGCGATGATTCCAAAGGTCAGCAGTTTCTTGCGGCCATGTAAATCACCGATTCGCCCAACAGTAATAAGCAGGGCTGCAAAAACAAGTGAATAGATGGAGTTAATCCATTCGGCATCAGATGCCGAGAGATTTAGATCTCTAACAATGACTGGCAGTGCAACGTTAACAACCGTTGCATCCATAATGATTAATGAAACCGCAAGAGCGATAAAGGGCATCGCCTTCCAGCGCATTGGGTGGGCGGTTTCAATCATGATGTGAGCCCTTTCTGTCGTTAAATGATTTTTAGCGCTTGAAGCTTTGCCTTCAAATCATTATCTGATGGCTCAGTTAAATGAGTCCCATCTGAAAATACAATGACTGGAATTGATTGTGCTCCGCCGTTTATCTCTTTAACTTTATCGGCAGCGCTTACATCAGCTTCGACATCGATTTTTGTCCATTCGACACCTAACTCTTTTAGCAAGCGTTCGGAGCGGCGGCAATCTCCGCACCAATCAGCACCGTACATAGTGATTTGATCTTTAGACATGTGGCTCTCCCCTTACATGAATTTATCGAGGCCATGTGTCAGGCCTGGATGTGAAATTACATTTCGTATACCAAGAATAACTCCTGGCATAAATCCTGCACGATCTAGTGAATCGTGACGGATCGTTAAGGTCTCCCCTAAGCCACCAAGAATTACCTCTTGGTGGGCAACTAGACCACGTGCGCGCACTGAGTGCACTGGAATATCGCCAACTAATGAACCGCGTGCACCATCTAATGAAGAACTTGTTGCATCTGGTTGAGCTCCCAGGCCTGCCTCTTTGCGGGCTTTGCTCATCAACTCTGCCGTGCGTGAAGCTGTTCCGCTAGGCGCATCAACTTTAAGCGGATGATGAAGTTCAATAATCTCAGCAGATTCAAAGTAGCGAGCTGCTTTTTCGGCAAACTCCATCATGAGAACGGCACCTATTGCAAAGTTGGGTGCAATCAATACGCCCACAGATGGATTTTGACTCAGTAGATTTTCAACTTTGGCAAGCTTTAGCGCATCAAAGCCTGTAGTGCCAACGACTACGTTAATTCCAGCATTTACTAAGAACTCTAGATTTGCCATGACGCTATCTGGTGTAGTGAAATCAACAACAACTTTTACGCCAGAGTCTTTTAGCTGATCAAGTGAATCTCCAAGATCTAGAGCTGCAACAAGTGTTAAACCTTGGCTAGCTTCAACGGCCTTAACGACCTCAGAACCCATGCGCCCTTTTGCACCAAGAACTGCAACGTTAATCATTTCAACACCTTTTCAAATTTTGAAGTGTTCTTAAATGGACCCACAAGGGCAAGCGTAGGCGTTTTAGTTAAGAAGGCGCCAGCGATTTCTCGGATGTCCTGCTCATTTACACGTGATATTGATTTCAAAATATCGTCAAAACCCATCACTTGGCCGTAAACAATCTCATTCTTGCCGATTCTAAACATACGTGAGCCTGAGTCCTCTTGGCTCAACACCAATGAACCGCGCACGGCGCCCTTAGCCCGTTGGATCTCCTCGTGCGTCATTCCATTATCGGCAACATCGGCTAAAACTTCTCGGATGATTTCAACTACTTCAATTGCCTTAGTTGGATTACAGCCAGCGTAGAAACCAATCTGACCGCTGCCTGCATATTGCTGGGCATAGGCATAGACCGAGTAGGCAAGGCCGCGCTTTTCACGGATCTCTTGGAATAAACGTGATGACATTCCACCACCTAGCGCTGATGCTAAAACCCCCATTGCAAAGCGGCGATCATCATGGCGGGCAACGCCCTCCATGCCATAAAACATATGCGCTTGTTCAGTTTTACGTGAAATCAAACCTACGCTTTGCTGCTTTACTTTCTTATCCTGCGTATTGGGACGAAGAACTGGTGCACCCATAACATCGAGAAAACCATCGACAGAGAGCGCAGCTTCAACCATTGCCACGACTTTTTTGTGTTTAATATTTCCAGCGACTGCAACAACTAAATCCTGCGGTAAGTAACGCTTCTTGTAATAGTTATTGACGGTATTGCGTGACATAGACTTAATTGAAGCAACGGTGCCAAGAATTGGACGACCTAGTGGTGTATCACCGTAATAGGTCTCGGCATATAGATCATGGACCAAATCACTGGGATCATCATCGCGCATGGCGATTTCTTCAAGAACAACTTTACGTTCGGCATCAACATCAAGGGCCGATACAACTGATGAAGTAATCAAATCTGAAATTACATCTACTGCCATAGGCAGATCAGTATCGATCACACGCGCGTAAAAGCAGGTGTATTCCTTTGAAGTAAATGCATTCATCTCTCCACCGACAGATTCGATAGATGATGAGATTTCAAGGGCGCTGCGTCGCGCAGTTCCTTTGAAAAGTAAATGCTCTAGAAAGTGAGAAGCCCCAGCAGTTGCCGGGGATTCATCACGAGAACCAACATTTACCCAGATACCAATTGCGGCGCTGCGCACCGAAGAGACTTCTTCAGTAACGATGCGCAGACCGCTAGGTAAAACTGAACGACGAACGCTCATTTATTCAGCTGAACCAGTTGATCCGTCTTCAAGGACTGGAACCAAAGAGAGCTTGCCCTTTGGATCGATTTCGCCGATTTCAACTTGAATCTTGTCGCCAACCTTCATAACTTCTTCCAAGTTTTCAATGCGCTTTCCACCATGCATCTTGCGAATCTGAGATACGTGGAGCAAGCCATCTTTA
>CAIVDO010000002.1 GCA_903904665.1 uncultured Actinomycetes bacterium
GCTGCTGCAAGCAAGCCAACTTGTCGCATTCCGGCGCCATAGCGCTTGCGCCATACGCGGGCTTTAGTCACGCGCTCATTGGTTGAAAGCATTACTGAGCCAATAGGTGCACCTAAGCCTTTAGATAAACAGATGCTCACGGTGTCAAAGTATTTTCCGTAGTCAGAAAAGGAAACTCCACTTGCAATGTGGGCATTCCAAATACGAGCGCCATCTAAGTGAAGGGCGATACCCATTTCATCTGCGCCTTTGCGCAGCGCTGCAATCTCTTGCAGAGGCTGCACAGTTCCGCCACCAAAGTTGTGGGTATTTTCAAGGGCAATAGCTGTAGTTGAGACTAAATATGGTCCTGAGTTTGGACGTGCGATTTCTAGAGCATCGCTAGCTTTTAATAATCCATGTGTAGCAGGCCATGTACGAGTTGTAATCCCACTAAATACTGCAGCCGCGCCTAGCTCTGCGCGAACGATATGAGAATTAGTCTCAGCGATTAACTCTTCGCCAGGATTGACCAGCATGCGTATGGCTAATTGATTGGCAAGTGAGCCAGTAGGTGTAAAGACTCCGGCCTCTTTGCCAAATAATGCAGCAAGACGCTCTTCTAATGAGTTAACGGTTGGATCATCACCATAGACATCATCTCCAACTGGCGCTGATGCGATTGCATCACGCATGCCGGCAGATGGTCGGGTAACGGTATCTGAACGAAGATCGATTGCCATGGAATTGAGCCTACTTGGATTCTTTGATAACAATCAAATACATCGCACTTACGACCATCACGCCGCCCACCGCGCTCTGTAGAGTCAATCGCTCGCCGGCAAAGAGAATAGAAAAGAAGGCGGCAAAGACAACTTCCATCGTCAAAATGACTGCAACCTTTGTTGGACTCATATGTGCTTGTGACCAAGTCTGAATGATGAAAGCGATCGCCGTAGCAAAAACTGCAGTGAATACCACTACGCCCCAAACGTTTTTGTCAGGTGGAAGTGAATAACCCTCTGGGATTGAAGCGATTCCTGCTAACAACGCACAAACGGCCAACTGCACCACTGTCATCGCATATGCATCGCGTCCAGAACTCCATTTGCTCAGTGCAATGATGTGAAAGGCATAAAAGATGGCGCTAATAAAAACGAGTAATTCACCAAAGCCAACTGAAAAACCATGAATAGATAAAAGCCCAAGGCCAATAGTTGCAATGGCGATACAGATCCAAATAAAGCGTGTGATCCGCTCTTTAAGAAAGAAAGCTGCAATGAGCGGTGTTAAGACAACGTAGAGACCAGTGACAAAGCCGGTGATTGCAGCCCCTGTTCGGGCAAGACCTAAAGTCTGAAAAATATAGCCAAAGCCAAGAAAAATACCGGCCGCACCTGCGTGAAGGAGTAGATCTTTATTAATTAATTGAAGAGTTTGCGGGCGAATGAGCACCATCACAACAACTGCAACTACAAAGCGAGTAAAGAGAAAGTTATTAACGCTCTGACGCTCGATGGCATCCTTCATGATGACAAAAGCCCAGCCCCAAGCCATTGCAACAGATAAGAGCGCCCAAGGGGCAAGCTTCATCCTGAAAAGATGTTTAGCCTGGCTCATTTCTTATCGCGAAGCTTCTTCAATAACGCTACTTCCGGTTTGTGTTTTTCTTCCATGCCAGGTGTTTCAAGAATCAACGGTGCATTGGCTACGGCAGGATGTGCAAGTAGTTCGGCAAAGGGTTCAATACCAATATGTCCATCGCCGATATTTTGATGTCGATCTTTTAGGGCGCCGCACACATCCATCGAATCATTGGCATGAACTAACTGGAAACGCTCGATGCCAGCGATTTGAACGAGTAAATCAATAGTGGCGCTCATGCCACCTTTAACAGAAATATCATGACCGGCGGCAAATACATGGCAGGTATCAAGACAGATGCCGACCTTCGGGTGATATTCCAAGGCCTTTAAATAGTTTTCAAGATCATCTAACTTCTTAACAAGTGATTGACCCTGACCGGCCGTTGGCTCCAGCAATAGATAGGGAGAGTCATCGTTGAGTTCGTTAAGAATAGGCATCATGCCTTCATGGATCTGCTTCCATGCTTTTTCAACATGGTTAACATCTACGGCAGAGCCAGTGTGAATCACAGCGCCGAGGGCACCGATATCTGCCGCGCGCTGGAGTGAGTATTTCGTTGAGGCAAGAGAGTTGATGTATGTGGCCTCGGTTGGAGAACCTAAGTTAATAAGAAAAGGTGCGTGAACATAGGTTTCAAGATCCATCGCAGCAGCTTTGATTTTATAAGCCTCATCAAGTTCGG
Source organism: uncultured Actinomycetes bacterium (assembly GCA_903904665.1). GTDB lineage: Bacteria > Actinomycetota > Actinomycetes > Nanopelagicales > Nanopelagicaceae > Planktophila. The sequence continues at coordinate 2,309 of CAIVDO010000002.1, forward strand.
GCTTAGCTGGCGGCATCGCCCACATACGCGGACTTGATGCGAAAACTTGAATTGCAGATGCACCGATTTCTTGGGCGTATTCAATAGAGCGCTTAGCCATTCCACCAGTAGTTGGAACGTGAGCACCGATGCGAGGCTTCTTAGGCATTGGCTTACCCTACGGTAATAGTGACCGTACTGCCACGTTTAACTTTGCTACCTATCTTCGGAACGATATTTGTAACCTTCTTCGTCTTCTTTGATCCCAATTTCTTCACTACAACCTTTAACTCAAGATCTTGTAGCACCCTAACTGCTTTTACTTGTTCGATTGAGAAGATATTTGGGATAAATACAAACTGAGAACCCTTAGAGATTGTCAGCGTAATCGTTGAGCCCTTAGGTGCAACATCGACTCCGCTAGGAAGCTGTGAAATAACAGCGCCCGACAAAATCTTTTCGTCAAAGGCATACTTTGACTCCACGTTAAAGCCAAGATCAGTCAACTCATTGAGTGCTTGTTCGCCACTCTTGCCAGAATAAGATGTCAGCGCAACGGTTTCTATGCCTTTACTTACAACCAATGAGACGGTTGAATCACGTTTTACTTCTGTTCCTGGTGCAGGGTCAGAAGAAATTACAAAACCTTTTGGTATCTCTTTATTAAATACTTCAGTTGCTGCGCCAAGAATAAGTGGAGATTTTTCAATCGCAGCTTGCGCAGCCTCGGGAGTCAAACCAGTAACCGATGGGATTGTGTAGCGCTCCGGGCCTTTTGAAACGATCAACTTAACTTCGCCACCAGATGCAACGCGACCGCCACCTGCAGGATCTGATTCGATAATGGCGCCCTTTGGAATATCTTCATCGAAGCGTTTTTCTAGGATGGTAATGGTTAATCCAAGTGGGGATATTGTTGCAACGGCTTCATCGTATGTGCCACCAACTACTGAGGGCACAACTACACGTGAGCCTGGTCCGACAAGCGTGTACCAACCACCAACTCCAAGGGCAATTGCAAGAATCAGTGCAACTTTACGATTGCGTCTAACGCGCTTGCTTGCCTTCTTTTTCTTCTCTTTGGCAGCTCTGATTTCTCGGGTTGTTTCTCTTACTTCAATACTTTCTTCTTTTTCTTGGGCTATCTGCCCTTTAATCTTGCCGCGAGGCTTTTCTTTAATGGGTTCAACTGGAAGATCAAGAGCTAATTTCATCTGATTAGTCTTAGGGTCAAGCTCATGTTGGATTGACTCTAATGACTTTAAAAATTCACCGGCAGTGCGAGGGCGTTTATCAGGATCGCGATCAGTTGCGCTGCGAATTAGATCATCTAAAGCTTCCGGGATCTCTTTACGCTTACTGCGAAGAGATGGAATCTCTTGGTTGACATGCATGTAGGCGATTTGGATAGGGGAGTCACCCAAGAAAGGTTTTTCACCTGTCAACATTTCAAATGCCACGATTCCAACGGCATAAACATCACTGCGTGAATCTGCTACACCACGTTGGACTTGTTCAGGCGATAGGTATGAAACTGAGCCCAAAATGACACTTGATTCAGCGGTCATAGTTGAACCAATGAGTTCACCGCGTGCCAAACCAAAATCTGCAATTTTTACGCGACCCTCTTTTGAAATCAAAATATTTTCAGGCTTTATATCTCTGTGCACGATACCTAAATCATGTGCAGCAGCTAATGCGCTAAGAATCGGTGTTAAGTAATTAATGGCATCTTTAATTTCAAAGCGGGGACGTTCATTGAGATAGTCGCGAAGAGTATGTCCCTCAATTAACTCCATCACTATAAAGACTGCCGGAACTCCATTTTGATTCCATCCTTGATCTTGCACGGCAACGATGTTGGGATGTGAAAGCGCGGCAGCAGCTTTGGCTTCTCGGATAAAACGATTTACAAATGCCTCATCTTGTGCAAGATGCGGGTGCATAATCTTTACGGCAACTTTTCGATCTAAGCGAGTATCGATAGCCTCATAAACACTGGCCATTCCACCATTGGCGACCTGGCGGGTTAATTGATAGCGCCCATCAATGAGCTCACCCGATAGATCTGACATATGGGCGATTTTAGGGCTTTACGGTTCACGAACTTTGAATGTGTTGTGCGTTTTCGCGTGTTTTATCCGACAGAAAATGGATTTCTTGGTCAATCTGCCACTGCTTCATTGCCTGTGCAATTTGATTACCGTCTCGCTGCAATACCCGAGCGATACCAACGTGCGCTTCGATATCGAGCCAATACAGGGTTGCACCAGCATCTCTTACAACCCTCTGGCCAGCTCCAACACCTTCCACTATCAAAATATCTGCTGGCTCAATCACTTGAGTTGAATCAAAAGACATTGCCTTCCAGTTGAAGATCTCTATTTCACAACGCAGTTGTAGCTGATGGGCCTTGATAATCTTTTCTAAAGTTAAAGTCAGCCTTTCTCCTAGGGCGTTATTCCAACCGTCGTAGAGATCATCCATATGAATGAGATTTACAGTTGCATTGTGCGATAACTCATCCATAAATTTTGCAGCAAGGGTAGTTTTCCCAGCTCCGGCGCGGCCATCAATTGCTATTAATGTCATACCAGCGCTTCCAGCCAACTAAGGCGATACCGGTAAAAACGCCATAGAGCAGCGCCGTGAACCAGTAGCCGTAGTAGGCATATTCAATTGTTCCGGCAGCATCGACGATGAGCCAAAGGCTCCACGATTCAACTTTCTCATAGACCATAAGAATCTGCGCAACAAGTGAGCCGATGAGTAAAAATGCATCAGACCAAGTTGCAGCAGCTCCTAAACGAGATAGAACTGGAGTTAAGAGTGATACGGCAACAAGGGTTGCACCCGCCCATTGCAAGCGATGACGTTTGTCTAAGAAACCAGGCAGAGCGCCCGTTGGTGCCCAATCGCGCCAACCCCAAAACGCTGCAATGATAAAAACTATTTGTAGCCCAGCACTTGCAAAGAGTTCGGCTTGGTAAAAGAAAACCATATAGAGCGCACTACTTATTGCCCACCATGGCCAGGTAATTCGCTTACCAGTTGTGCCAAGCCAGACACCGATCAAAGATGTAACAGCTGCAATTAACTCAAGGTATGAGACTTCGTATTCCCAAGCAGAAAAAACTATGGAGGACATGAGATTTCCTTTCCACATCCGCATTACCGGATGGGTCAAACGGTCGGTTTGAATTTCAAACCCTCTCAGCCTTATGTGGCTCCCGTGGTTCTTAGAGTAGCGTTATCTCGTGCAAAACTATGGATACCTAGCCATGATTATCTTCACCGTCATCGGCTCATTCTGGCTAGAAGTGTTCTTGAAAGTTGGAGTTTTGAAACAGGCTAAACGAATGCTGCTTTCAATAGCCCCAGTTGCCTTTCTCTTTATTGCCTGGGATAAATATGCAATCACACATGGTCACTGGCTCTTTGATAAAGATCAGATCGTGGGTATTTATGGTCCGTGGTGTATCCCACTTGAGGAGTACTTATTTTTTATAGTTGTGCCAATCGCTGCATTGATGACTATAGAAGCCGTGCGTAAAACCAAAGTACATTGGAAGATTTAACGATGACATACACACAGATCGCCATTGCAGCAGTAGTCATCGCGATTGCATTTGATCTCTATCTTTTTAATACACAGTTACTCAAGGGCAAGGTTTTTTGGACTTCCTACGCGATCATCCTTGGTTTTCAACTTCTTACTAACTGGTGGCTAACTTCGCGCAATATTGTGATGTATAGCCCAGATGCAATCATCGGATTTCGTATCGCATCAGCGCCGCTCGAAGATCTACTTTTTGGATTTGCCTTAGTACTTGGGGTACTTATCAATTGGATACGGCAAGACGCTTCACATAAGCGGTGATAAATACTCGTAATCGGCGGGCAGTAGATGTCTTTGCCCGCTTATTAAAGATGTCATAACCAATCTTTTCTACCTCATCGACAATTCCACAGTAGAGCTCACTGGCAGCTTCTATGCATGGCCGACTTGAAGGGGCGAGCATTTGAATGCCTGGTGTAGCCTCTTTTTGAAGTTGGCGTACTCGGGCGATTTGAAACTTAAGTGCGTTAATGATCTGCGGAGTCAGAACGCGCTCTTCTAGCATTTCTCGCGTCACTCCATTCTCTGCTAACTCTTGAATAGGAAGGTAAATACGGCCACGATCTAAATCTTCACCAACATCGCGGATAAAATTAGCTAACTGAAAAGCGATACCAAGCTTTTTAGCACATTCATAGGCACCATCTTCGAGTACGCCCAATACCGGGAGCATTTCTAGGCCGATAACAGCAGCTGAGCCATAGACATATTCCAACAAATCTTCATAACTCTGGTATTCCTGCACCGTTAAATCCATAGTCATTGAATGCAAGAAAGCTTCAAAATGTTCGTGGGGAATTGCGAATGTATTAACTGTGTCGATAAGGGCGCGACCTACCGCATCGTTACTTGAACCATTTTTCAATTCCTCAAGAATCTTATTACCCCATGTGCCAAGGGCTTGGGCCTTTTGATCAACTGTCAACGTTGATTCAAGATCATCAACGATCTCATCGGCATAGCGGGCAAAGCCATAGAGTGCGTGAACATATTTACGTTTAGCTTTAGGCAAAAGCAGAGTTGCTAAGTAATAAGTCTTCCCGTGAAGAGAGTTTAATCTCTTGCACTCTTCATATGATGCATCGAGCTCGTTCATTTACTTAACTGGTCCCACGATTCGCTCTGCTGCAAGGCGCCCTGAGATTAAGACCATCGGCACGCCAACACCAGGTTGAGTACCCGAGCCAGCAAAGACAACGTTTTCGATTCCTTGAGCCATATTGCGCGGCCTAAATGGACCGGTCTGGAAAAAAGTATGTGCACTGGCAAATGGTGCACCCATCTCCATTCCCTGATTTTTCCAATCTAGGGGAGTAGTCACAACTTCAGTTTCAATTGAATCGCCAAATCCTTCATACCCACGCGCTTCAACGGTTTTAATCATTTGATCGCGATAAGGCCCAGCTTGTTTATGCCAATCGATATCGCTATCCAAGTTAGGCGTTGGGAAAAGGACGTAATATGAATGTTTTCCTGGGGGAGCTAAATCAGGATCATCATGAGTTGGCACAGTTACCAAAATGCTGGGATCACTCATTAACTGCTTCTTGGTAATAAGTTCATCGAAGACGCCATCCCAAGAATGACCGAAGTGAATGTTGTGGTGGGCTGCAAAGTCATACTTTTTATTGCTGCCGATTAATAAAGTTACACATGATGGTGAATATTTCAATCGCTTAACTGTTGCCGGGGTCTTGCCCAGCAAATCACGGTATGCAACGGGAAGATCAGGGTTCAAAATCACCGCGTCGCATTCGAATCGCTCACCTGCTTCGGTGATTACCGCTTTGGCTCGGCCATTGCTAACTTCAACATTAGTAACAGTGGTGTTGTATTTGAAAACAACTCCATGCTTTTGGGCAGCGGCAGCAAGTGCGCGTGGAACTGCATGCATGCCGCCTTTAGGGAAAAAGACACCGTTGACTGAATCCATGTAGGCAATGACTGCATATATAGCTAAAGCTTGCTGTGGACTGACACCGGCATACATCGCCTGGAAGGAATAAACCTTTTGCAGACGTGGGTCTTTCATAAATTGATTTACTTTAGGAGAAAGACGGCGAAAACCACCCAGCGCAATCAAACGGGCAAGGTTGGGCGTTAAGAGGTTTAGCGGGCTATCGATATTTCTATCGATAAAATCATTCATTTCGTACTTGTACAACTTTGTTACAAAATCAACATACTTACGATAACCAGCGGCCTCAGTACTGCTGATGTGTTTGGCAATCTCGGCCTCCATCTCAACGGTATTGGAATGTACGTCGAGTTGGGAGCCATCGGCATAGAAAGCGCGATACAAAGGTGTGAGAGGTTTGAGTTCTAACCAATCTTTCATATCTTCGCCAACGCAGTTAAATGCATCGTTAATAAGTGATGGCATCGTTAAAACTGTGGGTCCGGTGTCAAAGGAGTAGCCATCTTTATTAAGTAATCCATTGCGACCACCCGGCACGCTTTCGCGCTCAAGCACTGTGACTTTACGGCCAGCACCTGCAAGGCGAAGCGCCGCACTTAATCCAGCAAGACCGGCGCCAACAATAACGACGTGATCGGTGGGACCTTTAACTCGAGCTGCCACTTACATACTCCGTTTTGTTGCGATAAGGGCAAGCTCGGTAAGAAGCTCACGTGAGGCGCTTTCTATGACAGGGTTTTGAACTGCGCTCATAGCTTTCTGCGTTAAATCTTCAATCATGCTCTCAAGTTGTGCCTTTGCTCCAGTTGAAACAATCATCTCTTGCAAAATTGCAACACCTTTTTCATCGATATCGTTTTTACCAAAATACTTTCTGCTCTCTTCTCGCATTGCATCACTGCACTTAGCATCTGTCATTGCAATCAGTGCGGTGCGCTTGCCTTCACGCAGGTCATCTCCTGCAGGCTTGCCTGTAACAGATGGGTCTCCAAATACGCCCAATAAGTCATCTCTAAATTGAAAAGCCTCACCTAAGGGCAGACCATAGTCAGAGAGTGCAAGTAATAACTCTGGAGATGATTTTCCTGAAAGTATGGCGCCCATATGTAGTGGACGTTCAATTGTGTACTTACCAGATTTGTATCGCGCAATTTTCATTGACCGTGCAAGATCTGTGTTCTTTTGCGTTTGCTCATGAATATCTAGAAACTGACCGGCCATTAACTCAACGCGCATCTCATCAAAGATTGGAAGAACTCGCAGCAGTTCATCGGCGCCTATTCCAGAAGTATTGAGTAGTTGATTAGACCAAACCAGCGCAAGATCACCCAACAAAACTGCAGAAGCTAAACCATAGGCAGGGGCAAATCCCTCTAACTCTTCTTGCACATGAATGGATTCAAAGTGGCGATGTATTGAAGGTTTGCCACGGCGTGTGTCGGAGCCATCCATCAAATCATCATGGATAAGCGCACATGCTTGTAAAAGCTCTAGCGATGAGATTGCTTTGGTTGTTGCCGCACGTAAGGTGCCACCGGCGCTTCTGATTCCAGCGTATGCAAATAATGGCCGTAATCGCTTGCCACTATCGAGCAAGAACGATGAGAGGGCCTGAGAGACGGGCTCTAACTCAGGTGAGATTGAATGCAGATATTGACTCTGCTCACGCATGAATTGAACTAATTCAATCTCTACGCAGTCGCGAATCTCCTGCAACTCTGACCTGCTCTGTGAACTCACGTCGTAACGGTACCCTCACTCAGTGGTAGTCCGCACTTCGTATTCATTTGAATTCTTTCCACCCAAAGATCATGAGGGTGAAGAGCGTCTATGGGCTGCCGTCCACGCCCTTGAAAAGCATGCTCCCGATTTCATCGCCGTGACTTTTGGTGCCGGTGGCTCCACGCAACATCGAACAATTGGTGTGACTCAAGAGATAACGCGTAGAACTGCGATCTCAACAGTTGCCCACTTGACCTGTGTTGGTTTAACAAAGCAAGAGTTAATTACCGTGCTTCACACCTACCGCGATGCAAAGATTCCAGCGATTTTGGCACTTCGTGGCGATCCGCATGGTGGACCACGAGCACCGTGGACACCTAACTCGGCAGGATTTATGCATGCAGATGCTTTAGTTCAATTAATCAACGTCTTTGGCGGATTCAAAATCGGAGTCGCCGCTTTTCCTGATGGACATCCATCTTCAAATGGAAACTATGAAAAAGATATAGAAGTACTGCTTCGTAAAGAAAAACTTGGCGCATCTTTTGCAACCACACAGTTCTTCTTTGATGTTTCAAAGTGGGAGAAGTTAGTTGAATCACTGCAAGCCCATGGATCAAGCCTGCCAATTATTCCTGGCATCTTGCCTGTTACAAATGTGAAGCAGCTCCATCGCATGGCAGAGTTAGGTGGCACCGATATACCGGCACACATTGCCAAACGTTTTGCTGCTGTTGAAGATGATGCTGATGCTGTGCGCAAGTTAGGCATAGAAATCGCTACTAAACTCTGTGATGATTTAATCGCCGCTGGCGCTCCTAGCCTTCACTTCTATACTATGAATACATCGGAGCCCACGTTAGAGGTTATTAGGAATTTAGAAAATGCTGAGTAAGCAAGAGTTCACCCAGACATGGAGTTCTTTGCATAACGATGCCCCAGTAGTTGGCGCAGTTGCGTGGTGGCTAAAGATCTCTTACCGCTTTGGCTTAGTTGCAACTCTGCTTCGCATCTCACCTAATGTTTTAACCTTGCTTGGCCTACTTGCTGCAGCTGCAACGGCCTTCACCGCAACCACATGGTGGGCAGTGTTTTTCCTAGTGCTCTCACTATTTTGTGACGGTATCGATGGAAGTGTGGCGATATTTCAACAGCGCCAAAGTGCATGGGGCGCAACCCTTGACTCAGTTGTAGATCGCATCAGCGAAGCCTTCTGGCTCTATGCCCTCTATGTCATAGGTGTTCCTGCATGGTTAGTTATTACTTTATGGTGCGTTGCATCTTTTCAAGAGTATGCACGGGCCAAATTGGTATCACTTGATGTAACAGATATCGGTGTTGTCACACCGGCAGAACGCCCAGTGCGTGCAAGTTTCTTATTTATCACTTTGATTATGTGGCAGTTAAACCTGCCTGGTGTTTTTGCTCTTTCAGTTGCTTTCTTAGTTATTCAGATTAGTGGCTTTTTAATGGTTGTCCGCTATGCACGTTCGCAACTGCATTAGCAACCATTTCAGCACTTAAACCCACAAGAGGCAATCCACCACCGGGATGGGCTGAACCTCCAACGCAATAAAGATTTTTTATAGGGGAGCGGTTCTTTGCGCGCATAAATGCTGCGCGTGCGCCATTGCTTGAAGTTCCATAGATAGATCCACCAGGTGCCCGCACCGCGTTTTCTAAATCAGCAGGGGTTCTAATTGTTAATGATTCAAGTCTTGAACGCACAGAAATTCCGCGGGCCTCAATCTGATCGATGATGCTATTTGCATAGTTACGTACAAAATCGGCATCATTCCAATCAAAACTATTCTTTCCGTGGGCAGGGGCGTTAACTAATACAAACCAACTCTCTAATGTTTCATCCTTAGACATTGCTTCATCACCTGGTGCGCATATATAGATAGTCGGCTCTAGAACTGGCTTTTTCTCATTAAAGATCGCATCAAATTCAGCGTCGTAATCTTTAGGGAAAAGCACGGTGTGGTGATTAAGAGCCTCTGATCCATCTTTGCGAATACCTAAAAGTAATGAGAATCCCGCTAAAGATGGATCGGCCTTAGCGATGTTCTTTCGAACCTTCTTAATCTTTCGAATTTTGCCAGTGATCAGATGGTTATAGATCAATGATGCATCTGCGTTAGCGATAACTGCCCCAGCGGCTATTACTTCACCGCTTTCTAAAGTGATTCCAGTTGCTGTGCCCTTA
>CAIVDO010000003.1 GCA_903904665.1 uncultured Actinomycetes bacterium
AGTGATGGCATATGTAGTCAAACCATTTACAATTAGTGATTTAGTTCCGGCAATTGAAATTGCAATCAGTCGACACACTCAGATGAAATCTTTAGCTGATGAAGTTGCAGATCTACATGATCGACTTGAGACACGAAAGATCATTGATCGCGCAAAAGGTATTTTGATGAAGGCGCTTAATCTCTCAGAGCCAGAGGCTTTTTCATGGATTCAGCGGGCGGCGATGGATCGTCGATTGACCATGAAACAGGTGGCAGAGGCCGTCATTAGCCCAGATGCTGTGCCCGAACGGTAGGCACCCCAGTTCTCTATAAAACGTTACATAAATGAAACGAAATAGCGGCTTTTCATGCTCAATCGGGCTTGTGATTAGGTCACCCCTGCCATTACCCTGACTGCCTCCCTGTCCCGGGACACAAGAACAGGAAAGGCATTAAATGAACAAGAAGATCAAAGGTTCACTTGCCATTGTTACTGCTGTAGCCGTTGCTTTTGGCATCGCTTCAGTACCAACAGCTAGTGCAGCTACAAAGACTTTCACAATCGCATACCAGGGCCCACTTTCAGGTGGAGAAGCATCAACTGGTATCGATGAACAAAACGCCGTTAAGTATGCTGCAAAGCTTTTCATGGCAGCAAACAAGGGCTACACAATCAAGGTTGTATCTGTTGACGATCAGGGAGATCCAGCTGTTGCATCAACAGTTGCTCCAGGAATTGGCGCTAACAAGAACATTCTTGGTGTTGTAGGACCTGCTTACTCAGGTGCAACAATCGCATCACTTCCTTACTACAAGGCTGGCGGACTAGTTCTTATCTCTCCATCAGCAACACGTGTATCACTAACTGATCCAAAGTCTCCTGACTTTGGTGGTCCAGTTTTCCACCGTGTAGTTGGTAAAGATGACCTTCAGGGTCCAGCGTTGGCTAAGTACGCAACACAGACAACTCCAAATGCAAAGGTTTTCGTATTCGATGACCAATCAGCATATGCAGTACCTCTTCGTGGCTTCGTAGAAGGTGGCTTGAAGAAGGTTGCTGGAGCAACACTTGTAGGCGGAGACTCAGTTCCAAATACAACTACAGACTTCAGCCCAACAGTTGCAAAGATCAAGACATCTGGTGCAAACGTTGTTATTTACACTGGTTACTACAGCCAAGCTGCAGTATTCGTAAAGCAGCTTCGTGACTCAGGTTCAACAGCAGTATTTGCTGGTGGCGACGGAGTCTTCAACCAGGAGTTCCCAAAGCTTGCAGGAGCTGCAGCTGAAGGTTCACGTATCACTGGTGTTGGCGGACTCGCTGGTATCAGCGCGAAGGTTGAAGCTGATTTCAAGGCCAAGATGGGCGTTTCATCTGGCGTTTACTCAGTTGAGGCATTCGATGGCGCAAACATCTTGCTATCAGGCATCAAGGCAGGAAAGACAACACGCGCAAAGATGCTTGCTTATGTAAATGCTTACTCAGGTAAGAGCATCTCTGGAAACACAATCAAGTTCGATAAGAATGGCGACATTTCATACGGACTATTTGCTGGTTTCACATCAAAGAGCGGTGTTCTAGTTAACACAGGCATAGTTAAGTAATTAACTAAGGCTTACGTTTATCAAGTTGGTGGGTGTTTTGGCAATCTCTTGCAAAAGAGGCCAGGACACCCACCACTTGCGTAAGGTGTACCTCTATACTCGCGCAGAAGATATAGCGAAGGAGAACAATGTTTGCAGTACTAATTGATCAGTTCTGGTCACTGACAATTGCGGGAATCGCCCTTGGATTTATCTATGTTTTGATCTCTCTCGGTTACACCATGGTTTATGGAGTATTACGCATGATTAACTTTGCGAACTCTGAAATCTTTATGTGGGGCACCTTCGGGACCGTAGTCACCTCACGCGATATTTTTCATTACACACAGACATCTGAACCAGCTACCGGAGCTAAATTGGCGTTGGTGCTAATTACCAGCTTGTTAATGTCGATGTTGGTTGCCGGACTGACAGCAGTCTTTGTTGAGTTTGTTGCATATCGCAGACTTCGCATGAAGGGCACTAACCGTCTTGCAACTCTTATCTCTGCAATTGGTATCTCAATTGCCCTACAAGAAGTGATGCGCCTTCTTACAAGTTCACGTCCAGTGGGTTCTCCTCGCGTGCTTGAAAAGATTATTTTGACAGAAGTATGGGGTGCGAATATTCGCCTCGATACCGTAATTACAATCATCGCAGCTGCCATCATATTCTTTCTTCTTGAAAGATTTATTAAGTTATCTCGAATGGGCAAGGCGATTCGCGCGGTTTCACAAAATGAAGATGCTGCAAAGCTCATGGGTGTAAACCTCAACCGCGTAATCACTACTACGTTTCTTGTGGGCGGTCTTGCAACAGGTGCTGCAGGCTTCTTCTACATCACGGTATTTGAGTACACCAAATTCAATATTGGTTTCACCATGGGTATGGCAGCATTTACGGCAGCAGTCCTTGGCGGAATCGGAAATATTCGAGGTGCATTCTTCGGAGGATTGACGTTAGGTCTTCTTGAGGTTTATGCCTCAGCTGTTCTTGGAACGCAGTGGAAGGCAGTAACTGTATTCATTGTTTTGGTTCTTGTTCTTCTCTTCAAGCCAAATGGTTTATTTGGCGAAGCCGTACAGACTACGAGGGCATAACTCATGAAAATTAGAAATTATTGGAATCTTCGTGACTGGGGTGCAAATCTGTGGGAGGGCGCAAACCGCCCAAAGCGTGTTGCTATCGCCCTGGGTTCAATCTTCTTAGTTGGACTACTTCCATTTGCCGGCGCTTCATTTCTAGCAACACCAATTGCGGCATATGACGCAGTGCTGGTTTATCCCGTTGGTGTATTTGTATTGATGGCACTTGGCCTCAACATTGTGGTTGGTAAATCTGGAATGCTGGATTTAGGTTACGTTGCATTCTTTGCAATCGGTGCTTACACAATGGCGCTTATGGGAACTCATACAGGTTTAAATACCTGGGAGATCATGCCCTTTGGTATTGGTTTTGCGATGTTGGCAGGAGTTCTACTCGGACTGCCAACTCTGCGACTTCGTGGCGACTACCTAGCTATTGTTACTTTGGGTTTTGGTGAAATCGTTCGCCTGGTTGTTCTTAACTCAACATGGAGTAAGGGCCCTAATGGAATTGCAAATATTCCAATGCCTCCAGATATCGGACCTCTAAAGTTTAAGCTTGATGATCAAAAAGTATTTTTCTGGGTCGTTGTAACAATGATCCTGCTAACTATTTGGATGATCCGCCGCTTGAGCGTTCGTCGCCCAGGTCGTGCTTGGGAAGCTATTCGCCAGGATGAAGATGCAGCTGAGTTAATGGGTGTCCCAACTCTTAAATACAAGATTTGGTCCTTCACATTGGGTGCTGCCGTTGGTGGCGCTGCAGGTGTGCTCTATGCATCCAAGAACCTCTTTATCGCACCTGAAATGTTTACACTCAATGTTTCTATTTTGATTCTTTCCTGCGTGGTATTTGGTGGAATTGGAAATATCTGGGGAGTAGTAGTCGGAGCAACAATCCTTGGTTATCTTCCAGATCGAATCCGCTTCATCTCTGATGCACGTTTACTTGTATTCGGAACAGTTCTTGTTGTTGTGATGAACTTCCGTCCAGATGGATTACTTCCACGTAAAAAGCGTGAAAAGGCGATTGTAAAGAAAGAGGTGAATGCATAATGTCAGAAACTCTTCTTTCTCTTGAAAACGTCGTAATGAAGTTTGGCGGCGTAACAGCTCTGGGTGATGTCACCCTTGAAGTTAAAAAGGGCGAAATCCTTGCACTCATTGGGCCAAATGGCGCAGGCAAGACAACTATTTTCAACGTCATCACCGGCGTCTACAAGCCAACGAGCGGTTCAATAACTTTTGCCGGAACTAAGATCAACAAGCAAAAGCGTTTTGAGATCACACAGATGGGTATCGCCCGTACTTTCCAGAACATCCGTTTATGGGGAGATATGACAACTCTTGAAAACGTCATCACAGCAACTGATGCTCACAAGAAGAGCGGTCTAGTTGGTGCGCTATTTGGTCTGCCTCGTGCACGCCGTGAAGAGCGCGACAATCGTGCACGTGCACATGAGATTTTGAAGTTCATCGGTATCGATGAGTATTCAGATCGTCTTGCAAAGAATCTTCCTTATGGTGTGCAGCGCCGTCTTGAAATCGCTCGTGCAATGGGAACAAACCCACAGCTTCTTCTTCTTGATGAGCCAGCTGCAGGTTTTAACCCAGCAGAAAAAGTTGAACTAGCTGCATTGATTAAGCGCATCCGCGATGCCGGTTATACCGTTCTACTTATCGAGCACGATATGTCCTTAATCATGGGAATCTCAGATCGAGTTGCCGTTCTTGATTTTGGTGTCAAGATCGCAGATGACCTACCAAGTAAAGTTCAAAACGATCCAAAGGTTATTGAAGCCTATTTAGGAGTGCCATCAGATGCGTCTTGAAATTAAAGATCTTCACGTTCACTACGGCAAGATTGAAGCGATTAAGGGAATCTCAGTTATTGTTAACGAGGGCGAAATCGTTACTTTGATCGGTGCCAACGGTGCTGGTAAGACAACAACGCTTAAGACAATCTCTGGTCTTCGCAAAGTCTCATCGGGTGCCATTATTTTTGATGGTCAAGATATTTCAAATGTCCCAGCACATGAGCGCGTAGATCTTGGAATCTCACAAGCACCTGAAGGCCGCGGAATCTTTCCTGGCATGACCGTTCTTGAAAACCTTGAGATGGGTAAGTTTCACCGTAAGAACCGCAAAGCCGAGATGAGTGAGGATCTAGATAAGGTCTACACACTCTTTCCACGTTTAAAAGAGCGCGTGGCACAAGCTGGCGGAACACTCTCTGGGGGAGAACAGCAGATGTTGGCCATTGGCCGTGCACTTATGTCTCGCCCAAAGGTTCTACTTCTTGATGAACCTTCAATGGGTCTTGCACCTCAGATGATTGCAAACATCTTTCGTATTATCACCGAGATCAATAAGACTGGTGTGACTATCTTGCTCGTTGAGCAAAATGCTCAGCAGGCGCTACAACGCGCACACCGTGCTTATATCTTGGAGACAGGAAATGTAGTCAAAGAAGCTAAGGCCTCTGACCTACTCAATGATCCTGCAGTGCGCGAGGCATACCTGGGCACTGGAGCGCATTCTTAACGTTCTGCAAGAATTAAACAGGTAATACGCGCAGTACATGTTCGTTCGCCTGCTTCGTTGGTAATAATAATTTCCCAACTGCACAACGTCTTGCCCAAAGTGATCGCCGTTGCTACACCAGTAACTAAACCTGAAGTTGCAGATTTGTGATGGGTCGCATTGATATCGACGCCAACTATTTTCCTAGTTGGTCCGGCATGCAGTGAAGTTCCAATGGAGCCAAGAGATTCTGCGAGCACCACACTTGCACCACCATGGAGCAGTCCCATGGGTTGAGTGTTTCCTTCAACCGGCATTGTTCCTACCAAGCGCCCAGGTTGGGCCTCTAGAATTTTTATGCCCATCTTCTGGTCTAGTGCGCCGCTACCGCGCTCTTTGTAAAACTTCAGAAACTCTTCGTTGATCATGAGAAGTATTCTAGTGTGCAACCTAAGATGTGCCCATGAGCAAACGCCTATTACTTATCGATGGGCATTCAATGGCATATCGCGCTTTTTACGCCCTTCCCGCGCAAAACTTCACAACAGCCTCAGGTCAGCACACAAACGCTATTTATGGTTTTGCCACGATGTTGCTCTCACTTTTAACTACTGAAAAGCCAACACATGTGGCAGTGGCCTTCGATGTCTCTCGCAAGACTTTCCGATCTGAAATCTTTCCTGAGTACAAAGCCAATCGGGCAAAGACCCCAGATGAATTTCGCTCTCAGATGTCCTACCTGCATGAGTTAGTAAGCGCCTTTGGAATAACCCAGTTTGAAGTCGATGGTTACGAGGCCGATGACATCCTGGCCACAATTACAAAGCGAGCCGAAAAGGAGGGTGCAGAAGTTTTCATCTGTACGGGCGATCGTGATTCATTTCAGCTAGTAAATGAAAAGACTACGGTGCTTTATCCCAAGCGTGGTGTGAGTGATTTAGCACGAATGACACCAGAGGCTGTGATTGAAAAATACGGTATGACTGCGGCGCAGTATCCAGATTTTGCTGCCTTGCGTGGTGATCCATCGGATAATCTGCCTTCGATTCCAGGAGTCGGTGAGAAAACTGCAGCTAAGTGGATTGTTGAATATGGCTCATTAAGTGAACTCTTATCAAATGTAGATAAAATTGGTGGCAAAGTTGGTCAATCACTAAGGGACTCAATTGATAATGTCATTAGAAATCGTGAGCTCACCCAGTTAGTTGCCCAAGTCCCACTTGATTTGAGCATAGATGCACTTGCTTGGGTCGGCGTTGATGAAAACCTCACTAACCCGCTATTTGATCGCCTTGAGTTTAAGACACTCAAAGATCGTATGAAACCAATTCTTCTTAAGAGTTCAAAGAAGACTGTTGAGCCAGAGTTTGAACTCTTTGCCCAAGAGATGAGTGAAGGGGTTTTAACTCCACAAGAGGTGGATGCGAAAATTGCGCAACACAAGGGTGCAATTGCAATCACTTTTTCAATGGTTGACGAGAAGCTGCACCGCTACGCCGTTGCATTTTCTCAAGAGGATGTTTATCTCGTCCATTCATCGGCTATGGGGGATTGGGCATTTAATGAATCAATACCCAAGATCGCCCACGATGCTAAATCTTTATCGCGCATTAATGGTTTAGTAGGAATCGAGTTCGATACCTCTCTGGCTGCATACTTAGTCAACCCTGGCGTACGCGCACAAGAGTTAAAGGATTTACAGGAGCGTTGGGGCGATGGCAGTGCAATCAATTCTTCATCTCTAGAGCAGGAGCTACTGACCTCTGCGCGAGCTCTATTTACTTTGCGGGATTCTCTTACGCGTGAACTCAAAGAGCGCAATCTGTGGGATTTATTTATCAAAATGGAACTGCCTATTGCAGCGCTGTTGGCGAAGATGGAATCGATTGGAATCGCCGTCGATCGCAAAGAGCTCGATAAGTTAGCGGCATATTTTGAGGGTGAAGTCAGCCGTGAAACAAAGGCGGCACATGATGCAGTAGGACATGAATTTAATGTGGCATCACCTAAGCAGTTACAGGTGGTTCTCTTTGATGAGCTTAAACTGCCAAAGACCAAAAAGATTAAAACTGGATTTACAACTGATGCCGAAAGTTTGGACTGGCTACATCAAAAAAGTGGCCATCCAGTTCTCACATCATTGCTTCGAATTCGCGAGACTAAAAAGCTTGGCACAACAGTTGAGGGTTTGATCGCTGAAATTGCAAAGGATGGACGTATCCATACGCATTTTCAGCAAACCGTTGCAGCAACTGGCCGTTTGTCCTCAACGGGTCCTAATCTGCAAAATATTCCGGTGCGTACCGAGGAAGGTCGCACAATCCGCAACTGTTTTATAGCTGGCAAAGGTTATGTATCGCTATTGACGGCCGATTACAGCCAAATTGAGATGCGTATCATGGCGCACCTATCGCACGATGAAAAACTCCTTAAAGCCTTTGAATCCGGTGAGGATTTACATGCAACTATTGCCGGAGAAATCTTTGGCGTAAAAGCTCATGATGTAGATCCAGAGATGCGCCGGCAAATAAAGGCGATGTCATATGGACTTGCATATGGACTCTCTTCATATGGCTTATCGGCCCAGCTCGATATATCTCCACCAGCTGCCCAGGATCTAATGGATAAATACTTTGAGCGCTTTGGTGGCATTCGAGACTACTTAAAGGTGGTTGTTGAAGATGCACGCAAAGTTGGATACACCGAGACAATTATGGGGCGCCGTCGATATTTACCTGATCTGATGCACGATAACCGCCAGCGGCGCGAAGTTGCAGAACGTATGGCTTTAAATGCACCTATTCAAGGTTCTGCTGCAGACATCATCAAATTAGCGATGCTCAAAGTTGCCGCTGCCATAGAAGAAGAGAAGCTTTCTTCTCGTTTATTACTTCAGATTCACGATGAGTTAATCGTTGAAGTTGTTAAAGGAGAGGAAGAAGTAATCACTGCGTTAGTAAAACGTGAAATGGGTGCTGCTTATCCGCTTAAGGCACCGCTAGATGTTAGTGCTGGTTTAGGCCTTACCTGGCATGAAGCGGCGCATTAACTAGTTTCATCGGCGTTATCGCGCATAGCGCGTAAATCATTTGCAGGTGTTGGCTTTGGATTTGCTGCAGCTAATGATTTACGACCAAGAATAAGAATTACCGCGCCAATTGCAATGCATGCTGGTGTGATTGATAGCGCAATGCGAGGAGAAAAAGCTTCAGAGATATATCCGCCGAAGGCTGCTCCGAGTGCCATGAATGATCCTTCAATGGTCCAGAGCCAACCAATGGATGAGACTTCAGAGCCAAGTGGTCGGATCGCTTCGAGAACTTCCCAGTAGAAAACCTGTTGAGCTCCACCAACAAAACCTAGAAATGCTCCAACTAGTGCAAGTGACCATCCGGGATATGTCAGAGAAAGTGGAAGCGAGAGAATTAGCCAGAGCATATAGTTGCGCATAAACCAACCAAGAGGTGAATATCTCTTGGAAACTATTCCAGCTACAACACCACCGATGATGCTTGCAACTCCCATGGCAGCTAAAATCCAAGCCGTACGTGCAGGTACCTTTTCCAAAGTTGCAAAGGCAGGTACTGCAACATCAAAGACTCCCCAGCCAAATCCAATAAAGATCGCTTCAACCATTAATAGTTGAATTGCGCCGCTTTTCCACAAAGGATCCTGGCCTTCTTTTTTCTTCTCTGGAATCCATCCGCGCGATACTGGATTAAGCGATAGCGCACCGCCGCCAAGAGCCATACATCCTGCGGCGAAGAGAAGAGCAGATTGAGGATGAGAAGAAAGTGCAAGAGTTGTCGCAATAACAGGCCCAATTACTCCTGCTGTATTAATTACTGAAGTATCAATTGCATATGCACTGCGTAATAAATCATCAGGAACAATCGACTTCCATAATGGACGAACTGAGAGATTAATAGGGGGAGCGGTAACACCTAGTAGAAATGCAAAACCTAAAATAGTTGGACGGGTATGAGCAAAGCTTAAAACGATGAGCATTGCCGTGTAGGCAGGGACCAAGATGCGCAGCGGCCATTTTTGTCCATAACGATCCATTACCGATGCGCGAACACCTGCAGATAGCGAGCCGGCAACGGAGTTAACTCCAATTGCAAGGCCTGCAAAGGCAATTGACTGTGTTTCTTGTTGGGCTTTGAAAAAGACCGATAGCCCAATCATTCCGTAGGCGATTCGCGCCGGAAAAGAGGCAAAAAACAAAGGCACAACCTGTGGCGTTTTGAAGAAATCGATATAGCGTTTCATTGCACGTACAAGTCTATCTGCGAGCATGAATTTCCCGCATGGATTTGCTCAAATTGATGCTTAAACCGTACCCTTGCCCTTCAGCCGCGAAAGCGGGAACTACTACTCATCTATCCCTACGGAGCAACTTGACTACAGCACCTGTAATTGCAGTAAATGACATCGGATCAGCTGCCGACTTTCTAGCAGCAATCGAAGGCACAATCAGAAATTTCAATGATGGAGATCTTGTAACTGGAACAATCGTCCAGGTTGGACGCGAAGAAGTTCTTGTAGACATCGGGTACAAAACTGAAGGCGTTATTCCTTCACGCGAGCTTTCAATTCGCCACGATGTAGATCCAAACTCACTCGTTAAGGTTGGCGAGCAGATCGAAGCCCTTGTTCTTCAAAAAGAAGATAAAGAAGGCCGCCTGATTCTTTCTAAGAAGCGCGCACAGTACGAGCGTGCCTGGGGAGACATCGAAGGCAAGAAAGAACGCGACGAGGTTGTCGTTGGAACTGTTATTGAAGTTGTTAAGGGTGGACTTATCGTCGACATCGGACTTCGCGGCTTCTTGCCAGCATCCCTTGTTGAAATGCGTCGTGTTCGCGACTTAACTCCTTACATTGGTAAGCAGGTTGAAGCTCGAATCATCGAACTTGATAAGAACCGTAACAACGTTGTTCTCTCACGCCGTGCATTCCTAGAGCAGACACAATCTGAATCACGTACGACATTCCTTAATCAGCTTCAAAAGGGTCAAGTTCGTACAGGTGTTGTTTCATCAATCGTTAACTTTGGTGCATTCGTTGACCTTGGTGGCGTAGATGGCCTTGTTCACGTATCAGAGCTTTCTTGGAAGCACATTGATCACCCAGGTGAAGTTGTTGAAGTTGGCGATGAAGTAACTGTTGAAGTCCTTGAAGTTGATTTTGAGCGTGAGCGTGTTTCGCTTTCACTTAAGGCTACACAGGAAGATCCATGGCAGGCATTTGCTCGCACTCACACAATCAATCAAGTTGTTCCAGGTGTGGTCACAAAGCTTGTTCCATTCGGAGCATTCATCCGTGTACACGAAGGCATCGAAGGCCTAGTTCACATTTCAGAGTTGGCCGAACGCCATGTTGAAATTCCTGAGCAGGTTGTTCAAGTTGATGATGAACTATTTGTAAAGATCATCGACATTGACCTAGAGCGCCGTCGCATTTCACTATCTTTGAAGCAAGCCAATGAAGGACATGAGATTGAGATCGAAGCATTTGATCCAACTCAATACGGAATGGCTGCTCGTTATGATGCGCAAGGAAACTTCATCTATCCAGAGGGCTTCGATGCAGACTCACAAGAGTGGAAGCCAGGATTTGAAACACAGCGCGAAGAGTGGGAAAAGCAGTACGCCCAAGCGCAGGAGCGTTTCATGGCACACAAGAAGCAGAAAGCTGAAGCAAAAGCTGCCGATGCTGCTGCTACTCCAGCAGAAGAAACTCCAGCTGAGCTATAAGTAGGTTCGATACTCCAAAAAGGAGTCCAGCCAAGACGCGAGAAAAGTTTCTTAACCTCGCTTACTTCTACTGGACTCCTTTTTATTTCCCCACAGTATCCTTGCGATATGCGAGTGATTGGTTTGACGGGTGGAATTGGCAGTGGCAAGTCTCTTGCTGCCCAATATTTTGCCAACCTAGGTGCCCTAGTTATTGATGCAGATCAATTGGCCCGTGCTGCCATTGAGCGCGGCTGCGCAGGTTTCGATGAAGTTGTAACTGTTTTCGGTGATTCGATTTTGAAAGATGGTGACATCGATAGACGCGCACTAGGGGAGTTAGTCTTTAAAGATCCATCATTGAAATTAAAGCTCGAAAATATCATTCATCCTTGGGTCCGTAATCAGTTCGAAGAAGCCGTTGCCTCACTTAAGGCCGATGAAACATTGGTGTATGAGATCCCATTAATGTATGAGACAAGGGCACAAGAGAGATTTGATATTGTCATTACAGTTGAGGCAACGATGGAGAATCGTATTGCAAGGCTTCGTGCCAAGGGCCTGCATATCTCAGAGATTGAATCTCGAATTGCAGCCCAGGCAACGCGAGAACAGCGTGAGTCGATAGCTGATTTTCTAATAGAAAATGATGGCAGCGAAGATGATTTACTGCGTAAAGTTGAAAACATCTGGGGTGAACTCGCGGATAAGGATGTTAAAAAGTAGGCTTGCCAAATGCGCCCGATCTCAGAACTCCAACGTCGAGTCGAGCCCTTTCAGGTCATTAGTGACTATGTGCCCGCTGGTGATCAGCCCGAAGCAATAGCCGAAATCGCTCGACGACTTAATGCTGGCGAGCAGGATGTTGTACTTCTAGGAGCAACAGGTACGGGAAAGTCTGCAACAACTGCTTGGTTGATTGAGAAACTTCAACGCCCAACTTTGGTCTTAGCCCCTAATAAAACATTGGCAGCACAGCTAGCTAATGAATTTCGTGAACTACTACCAAATAACGCAGTTGAATATTTTGTCTCCTATTACGACTACTACCAACCTGAGGCCTACGTTCCTCAGACAGATACATTTATTGAAAAAGATTCAAGCGTCAATGATGAGGTCGAACGTTTGCGTCACTCAGCAACTAACTCGCTTTTGACTCGACGTGATGTGATAGTTGTTGCCACAGTTTCTTGTATTTACGGCCTTGGAACTCCGCAGGAGTATGTGGATCGCATGATCAAACTACGTGTGGGCGATGAGATTGAGCGAAATGCGCTGTTAAGAAAATTCGTAGAAGTTCAATATAAGCGCAACGATGTGGCTTTTGAGCGGGGAACTTTCCGTGTACGTGGAGACACTATCGAAATCATCCCTATGTATGAAGAGTTAGCTATTCGTATTGAAATGTTTGGTGATGAGATCGAAAAAATCACGACCTTGCATCCACTTACCGGTGAAATCATGCGCGATGAAACTGAGATGTATATCTTCCCGGCAACTCACTATGCAGCCGGTCCTGAAACCATGAAACGCGCAATCGGTGATATTCAAGATGAACTCCAGGTTCAACTCAACCTCCTTGAAAAGCAGGGCAAGCTCCTCGAAGCGCAGCGCCTTCGCATGCGTACTACTTTTGATATTGAAATGATGGAACAAATCGGGTTTTGCAGTGGAATCGAAAACTACTCACGACATTTAGATGATCGCGCGGCGGGATCTGCTCCTAATTGCTTGCTAGATTATTTCCCAGAGGATTTCCTAGTTGTTATCGATGAAAGCCATGTAACTGTTCCACAACTTGGCGCTATGTTTGAGGGAGATGCATCACGCAAGCGCACATTAGTTGAACATGGTTTTAGATTACCGAGCGCCCTAGATAATCGTCCCTTAAAGTTTCCAGAGTTTATTGAGCGCACAGGTCAAAAGCTTTATCTCTCAGCAACTCCTGGCAAATACGAGATGGCCAAAGTAGATGGGGATGTTGTTGAGCAGGTTATTCGACCAACTGGTTTAGTTGATCCACAGATCATCATTAAGCCGATTAAGGGTCAGATCGATGATTTGCTCAATGAGATAACTATTCGTGCAGCCAAAAACGAACGTGTGCTGGTTACAACATTGACTAAGAAAATGAGTGAGGATTTAACTGATTACCTGCAAGAAAAAGGTGTTCGTGTTCGATACTTGCACTCTGAAGTCGACACCTTGCGCCGTGTTGAACTTTTGCGCGAACTTCGCAGCGGTGAATACGACGTTCTGATCGGAATCAACTTATTGCGCGAGGGACTCGATTTACCTGAAGTTTCTTTAGTTTCGATTTTAGATGCAGATAAGGAAGGCTTTTTACGTTCTGCAACCTCACTGATTCAAACCATTGGCCGTGCGGCTCGAAATGTTTCAGGTGAAGTCCATATGTACGCCGACAACATAACGGCCTCTATGGAAAAGGCTATTGATGAGACCAATCGACGTCGTGCAAAACAAGTTGCATATAACCTCGAGCGAGGCGTAGACCCTCAGCCATTGCGAAAGAAGATCGCTGATATCACTGACCTTATCAACCGAGAGTCGCAAGACACGCAAGAGCTCTTGGCTTCGAGTAAGCGGGCGAATCAAAAGAGTGCAACAACTGCCGGACTCTATGTGAAATCTCTAGCATCTTTACCGCGCCAAGATTTGATGGCGTTGATAGGCTCGCTCACTGATCAGATGAGAGCTGCGGCGGGAGACCTTCAATTCGAAGTAGCTGCACGTCTTCGCGATGAGATAAAGATTTTGAAGAAAGAGCTACGTTCAATGGAAGAGGCTGGGGTTTAGTGACTATCGATAAGCTGATTGTTCGCGGTGCTCGTGAACACAACCTTAAAAATGTTTCCATTGAACTGCCTCGAAACGCTCTCATTGTTTTTACGGGACTATCAGGCTCTGGAAAATCATCGTTAGCCTTTGACACAATATTTGCTGAAGGTCAACGCCGCTATGTTGAATCTCTATCGGCATATGCCCGCCAATTCTTAGGCCAGATGGATAAGCCCGATGTTGATTTCATTGAAGGTTTATCACCGGCGGTCTCTATCGATCAAAAATCAACTAACCGCAATCCGCGTTCAACAGTTGGAACGATTACGGAAGTTTATGACTACCTGCGTTTACTCTTTGCTCGAGCTGGCCGCCCACACTGCCCTACTTGTGGCAAAGCTGTAACACGTCAGTCGCCTCAACAAATTGTAGATCAGATTTTAACTATGCCTGCAACAACAAAGTTTCAGGTTTTAGCACCAATCGTTCGTGCCCGCAAAGGTGAGTTTGTTGATCTCTTTGCTGACTTAATAACACAGGGTTTTTCACGTGCACGTGTGGATGGCGAAGTAATTCAATTGACCGAAGTGCCAAAGTTAAAAAAGCAGGAAAAACACACTATTGAAGTAGTGGTGGATCGTTTAACTGCAAAAGAAGAGTCAAAGACTCGGCTTACTGATTCGATTGAGACTGCGCTGCGTCTTGCATCTGGAATTGTTCTTCTTGATTTTGTTGATGCCAAAGGAGATGAAAAGGAACGCACATATAGTGAACATCTTGCTTGCCATGACTGCAATCTCTCCTTTGAGGAGTTAGAACCTCGGTCTTTTTCATTTAACTCTCCATTTGGCGCATGTCCAGAGTGTTCAGGAATTGGTACAAAGCTAGAGGTCGATAATGATTTGATCATTCCTGATGATTCTATTTCGATTAACGATGGTGCTATCGCCCCGTGGTCTGGTGGGCAGTCATCAGATTACTTCTTGCGCTTGCTCGAAGCCCTTGCAAAAGATGTCAGTTTTTCTCTAGATACGCCTTGGAAGAAGATTTCAGTAAAGGCCCGTGATGCGATCATCAATGGCTACGAGTATGAAATCAAGATGAAATACAAGGGCCGCTATGGCACCAAGAACTACACCACCGGTTTTGAAGGTGTTGTTCCTTTCATTCACCGTCGTCACAGCGAGACAGATAGTGATTACAGCCGTGATAAATACGAAGCGTATATGCGTGAGACTCCTTGTGATGTTTGCAAGGGCGCGCGACTTAAGCCTGAAGTATTGGCAGTGACTTTGGGTGGCAAAAACATTAGTGAAATTACAGAGCTTTCAATTATGGATTGCGCGCAGTTCCTTAAAGAGATCAAACTTAACAAGCGCGAAGCACAGATCGCAGAGCGGGTGATGAAAGAAGTTCATGCCCGCCTTGGATTTTTACTTGACGTTGGTCTGGATTACTTATCGCTGGCGCGCCCAGCAGGTACCTTGTCTGGGGGAGAAGCCCAACGTATTCGCCTAGCAACGCAGATTGGTAGTGGCTTAGTTGGTGTGCTCTATGTTTTGGATGAACCAAGCATCGGTTTACATCAACGTGATAACCGGCGCCTGATTGATACGTTGACTCGTCTGCGCAATCTAGGAAACACGCTCATCGTTGTTGAGCATGATGAAGAGACAATACGTACCGCTGACTGGGTTGTAGATATCGGACCTGGTGCCGGCGAACATGGTGGCACAGTTGTTGTCTCCGGAAGCTATGAAGATCTCATCGCTTCGAAAGAGTCAATTACCGGTGCTTACCTATCTGGCCGCAAATCAATTGCCATCCCTGCACAGCGCCGTCCTATCGATCCCAAGCGCCAACTCGTTGTCAAAGGCGCGAAAGAGAACAACTTACAAAATATCGATGTTGAAGTTCCACTAGGTGTTTTTGTTTCAGTTACAGGCGTGAGTGGCTCAGGTAAGTCAACTTTAGTAAATGACATCTTGTATACAACTCTTGCCAACAAACTCAATGGTGCTCGTCTTGTCCCTGGTCGCCACCGTACTGTTTCAGGAATTGATCTACTAGATAAGGTTGTGCACGTAGATCAATCACCTATCGGTCGCACACCACGTTCTAATCCAGCGACCTATACGGGCGTCTTTGACAAGGTCCGTGCATTATTTGCCGAGACGTCAGAGGCTAAAATCCGCGGTTATCAGCAGGGACGTTTCTCATTCAACGTCAAAGGCGGACGGTGTGAGAACTGTTCAGGCGATGGCACCATCACAATTGAAATGAATTTCTTGCCTGATGTTTATGTTCCCTGCGAAGTTTGCCATGGCGCTCGATATAACCGCGAAACTCTTGAGGTCCACTACAAAGGCAAAACTATTGCCGATGTATTAGATATGCCTATTGAGCTTGCAGCTGATTTCTTTGAGTCAGTGCCAGCGATTGCGCGATATTTGAAGACCCTTAATGATGTTGGGCTAGGTTATGTGCGATTAGGGCAATCGGCACCAACGCTTTCAGGTGGTGAAGCACAGCGAGTGAAGCTTGCAACAGAGTTACAACGACGTTCAACAGGTCGCACAATTTATGTTTTGGACGAACCAACTACCGGTCTGCACTTTGAAGATGTCAGTAAGTTGCTTGGAGTTCTCAATCGATTGGTTGATACAGGTAATACCGTTGTTGTGATTGAGCACAATCTAGATGTTATTAAATCTTCGGACTGGGTCATTGATATGGGGCCAGAAGGTGGATTCCGTGGAGGACTAGTAGTTGCACAAGGAACACCTGAAGATGTTGCAAAGGTTAAGGCTAGTTATACCGGTCAGTTCTTGGGTGAAATTCTTGCTAGTAATCGCAAAGTTGCGACTAAGAAGTAATTGCCATGGCAGATCCCCAAAGTTATCGGCCAACAGATATACCTAAACTTCCTGGTGTCTATCGATTTTATGATGATACAGAGAAGGTCATATATGTTGGCAAGGCGATCAACTTAAAAAATCGCCTGAGCAATTACTTTCAAGGCAACCTAGCTGAAAAGACTTATCGTATGGTGCATCAAGCGGTGCGCGTTGACTGGACGATAGTTGATACTGAAGTCGAAGCGCTGCAGTTGGAGTTTACCTGGATCAAACAGTATGCACCACAGTACAACGTGCAGTTTAGAGATGATAAGTCCTACCCATATCTTGCAATCACAAATAAGGAGGAGTTCCCACGAGTATTCATTACTCGAAAATCAAAGCGTCCTGGGATTTCATACTTTGGTCCCTTCACACATACATGGGCGCTTCGGAGCACATTTGATGTTGTTCTAAAAACCTTCCCGATTCGCTCGTGCTCAACAAGCAACTTTGAGCGGGCCAAACGGAGTAAACGCCAATGCTTGTTAGGCGATATAGGAAAGTGCGCAGCCCCATGTGTTGAGTGGATTAGTAAAGAGGATCACAAAGCACTTGCCGATCGTCTGGTGAACTTTATGTCTAATGGAAATACCGACATTGTTCCAACGCTCAAAGATGAGATGAAGTTGGCTTCAGAGCGCGAAGAGTTTGAACGTGCCAGCAAGATTCGTGACTCAATTGAAGCTATAGAGCGAGCTCAAGAGTCTTCAGAGGCGGCACTACCCGAAAATCTGACTGCAGATATTGTGGCAATACATCACGATGGCGCACATGCGGCAGGTTCGATATTTATCGTTCGGGGGGGTGCAATTAAAGGTTCACGTTCATGGATAGTTGATCAGAGTAAATCACTTGAGGGCGATGATGAAATGGGCGCCCTCTTTTACTCGATTTATAGTCAGAGTTCTCCGGCAGATATTCCAGCAGAGATTCTAATTAACGAGCTCCCGCTAGATGCAAAGGCGTTAGAGCTTTGGCTCAGTGGATTACGAGGGGCGCCTGTTACATTAAAGGTTCCACAGCGCGGTGAAAAAGTAGAGATTCTTTCAACCGTCAAACGCAATGCGCAGTACTCCCTGATTCAATTTTTGAGCAAGCGGGCTAATGATGCCGCTGTCAGCGGTAAAGCTCTGCTTGAAATTGAAGAAGCGTTGGATTTAGCCCGCACACCTTTGCGTATTGAGTGTTTTGATATTTCAAATATCTCGGGCACATCCGTCGTTGCATCTATGGTCGTCTTTGAGGATGGATTGGCAAAGAAGAGTGAGTACCGCCGTTTCATTATCAATACCGAAGAAGGCTTTGATGACACACGCGCGATGCATCAAGTGATTACGCGCCGCCTCAAGCGATTGCTCGATGATAGATCTGTAGATGAGGCAGAAGTGGCAGAGCTGGGCGGGAAATTGAGTAAGTTCTCATATCCGCCTCAGCTAATAGTTGTCGATGGTGGTGCGCCACAAGTCAATGCTGCGGCCCGTGCGCTAGCGCAATTAGGCATTACAGACATTGCGCTATGTGGTTTAGCCAAGAGGTTAGAAGAGGTTTGGGTACCAGGATCGAGTGATCCATTGATCTTGCCTCGTTCAAGTGAGGGACTTTATCTATTACAACGCATACGCGATGAGGCACATAGATTTGCAATTACTTTTCACCGATCACGTCGATCTAAGGTGATGTTGGAATCGATTCTAGATGAGATACCCCAACTTGGTCAGGCTCGCAGAAAAGCAGTGCTAGAACGCTTTGGTTCAGTTGCAGCAATACGAAAGGCAACGGTGGATGAGATCGCATCTACCCCTGGGATTGGCAACAAAATCGCAGATGTCATCGCTTCTCATCTATCTTCAATGAGTACACAAAAAGTTGATATGCAAACCGGTGAGATATTGCAGGAGAAAGATTAATAATGGATTTCTTTGAGCTACCCGAAGGCGAACAAATAGAATCTTTAGGTAGAAGCGCACAGGTGATTCTCTCTGAATATGGCCTCATCGGCTGCGAAATCAACTGTATTAACTATGAGTTCAATGCAACTTTTGCAGTTGTTACCGATAACGGTGATAAATACGCCCTTCGTATTAATATCAACTCCACTCGCACCACAGATAACATGCTTGCCGAGGTTCAATGGGTTAACTTCTTAACTCGAGTGCCAGGTATAAATGTTGCCAGACCCATCGCAAATAATGCCGATAGTTTCATTACTCAACAAGGGCACTCAGATTCAGGCCGAACGCTTCACGCAGTTCTCTTTACATGGCTGGAGGGTGAGGAAATCGGTGATGAACCTACAAATCAACAGCTATCTGTTGTGGGTGCATCTATGGCACGGCTGCATCAGAGTTCGCACTCTTTTGCATTAACTGGCTCTGCAGTATTGCCAACTTTTAATGATTGGCTCTGGGGAACTGATGATTTTCTTCTTAGTGATAAATCATTACTGAGTCAGTCCGAACATATTGCTATCCGCAGTGCCATCGAGATAATTACCACTGACACTCACGCCCTATACGCCAGCACACCGATACAGATAATTCATGGGGATCTGCATGGGTGGAATCTGATGTGGCATGAAGGTGAACTCTCTATCTTTGACTTCGATGATTGCGGCTTTGGAATTCCTGCGCAGGATCTCGCTATCGCCCTTTACTACCTTGATACGCCAGAACAAGAAGCTGCCCTACTTCAAGGCTATGAATCTATTTCCCAGCTGCCCACCTATTCCAAAGGGCAGATGAGTTCTCTGCTGCTACAACGCCGCCTACTTCTGCTCAACTACCTCTATGAAACTAAGAACGTCGAACATAAAGCGATGCGCCCGGCCTATCGTGAGAAAACCATGGATCGTGTTGCTAGGTTCTTGACAGATGTAAGAGGATAAAGCCATGACTACCAATGAAACCTTAGTTCTTACGGGCATGTCGGGGGCTGGACGTTCAACTGTTGCTCATGCCCTGGAAGATCTAGGGTGGTATGTCGTTGATAACCTGCCTCCGGCCTTGCTGCCATCTTTGGTCGGCAAAGGTACGGGATCTGAAGATAAAGAGTATGCAGTTGTTGTAGATGTTCGCGGTGGCCATTTCTTTGATGAGTTAACTGCCGCTTTGGCTGAGTTAAAAAACAATGGCTCGCCATATCGACTTGTTTTCCTTGATGCTACAGATCAAGCCCTTGTCCAACGCTTTGAGTCAACGCGCAGACCACATCCACTGCAAAGTGGTGATCGCATTGTCGATGGCATAGCTCGCGAACGTGCGAAGTTAGAGGAAGTGCGCGCTGAATGCGATATCGCCATCGATACGACGAATTTGAATGTGCATCAGTTGGAGAAGCGAATCGGCGAGATCTTTGGTGGCGGCAAGATTCAGGGAATTCGAATCAATGTTCTCTCCTTCGGATTCAAATATGGAATTCCAGTCGATTCAGATTTGGTTTTAGATTGTCGCTTTATTCCAAATCCACATTGGATTCCAGAACTTCGACCTTTGACTGGATTAACTGAGCAAGTAAGTCAAAAGGTTTTAGGTAGTACCGGGGTGGCAGATTTTGTAAAAGATTATGTGCACCTGATCACTTCAATGATCCCTGGATACATGCACGAAGGAAAGAGATACGTCACGATCTCAGTTGGATGCACGGGTGGAAAGCATCGAAGCGTTGCAATTGCCGAGGAGATTTCACGTCAATTGGGCGCAGATGATGTCACTGCTTATGCAACTCACCGTGATGTCGGACGTGAATAAACTTTGCAAAAAGTAGTAGCACTTGGGGGAGGCCATGGCCTGGCCGCAACTCTCTCGGCGCTTCGAGAGTTAACTAATGAGATAACAGCCATCGTCACAGTTGCCGATAATGGTGGTTCAAGTGGGCGATTGCGCGAAGAGTTTCCAATCTTGCCTCCAGGTGATTTACGTATGGCATTAGCTGCCTTATGCGCCGATGATGAGTGGGGCCGTACATGGGCAAACATCATGCAACATAGATTTGAAAGTCAAGGCCCGCTTAATGGCCATGCAATGGGCAACTTATTATTAGCATCGCTATGGAATGAAAATGAAGATCCTGTAGTGGGATTAGATCGCGTCGGTCAACTATTAAAAGTCATTGGCCGAGTGCTACCAATGGCAGCAACGCCACTAGATATTGAGGGCACATTTAATACCTCCACTGGTCGCATCGTTGTTCGAGGACAAAAAGAAGTTGCAACAGCAAAGGGTCGAATCGAATCACTGCGCGTGATACCTGAAAACCCAGAGGCACGATTGGAAACTCTCAACGCCATTCGCGTTGCTGATTGGGTAACGATGGGACCAGGCTCTTGGTTCTCCTCAGTGATGCCGCATTTGATGGTGCCGATGCAACATGAGGCGCTACTGCGCACTAAGGCTAAAAAGATTTTGATACTCAATCTTGATGCAACTAATACGGCCACAGGGGAGGAGTTCGCTGGATCTACTCCTGAAGAACATCTAGATTTTTTCCACTCATATGCCCCAGAGTTGAAAATCGATTACTGTCTTGTCGACTCATCAGTTGTTCGTAACTCTAAAGCCCTTGATGATGCTGCAGCAAAGATGGGCGGACGGGTCATTAGCGCCGATATTCGCAAGGCTCCGGGCAGCGTTCATCATGATGTTTCACAATTAACTCTCCATTTAGGCCACATCATGGGCCCAAAACTGGTTGGATAGCCCCCATGGCAATGACAGCATCGGTAAAGGACGAACTCAGTCGCATCTCAGTGACTAAGCCATGTTGTCGCAAAGCAGAGGTTTCTTCACTACTGCGCTTTGCAGGCGGCCTACATATAGCTGCCGGCAAGATTTTGATTGAAGTTGAATTAGATACTTCACAGAGCGCCCGTCGACTTCGTAAAGATATCGCTGATATCTATGGACATGGTTCCGACCTAGCGGTTTTATCGTCAAGTGGATTGCGCAAAGGCTCTCGCTATGTTGTCCGTGTCATCGAAGCCGGAGATGCACTTGCCCGTCAAACAGGTTTAGTAGATGCAAATGGTCGTCCTGTGCGCGGACTTCCACCACAAGTAGTTTCTGCTGCACTATGTGATTCAGAGGCGGCTTGGCGCGGAGCGTTTATTGCACATGGTTCACTTACCGAACCAGGTCGTTCATCCTCACTGGAAATTACATGCCCGGGACCAGAGGCTGCACTTGCATTAGTTGGCGCAGCCCGACGTATGGGAATCGTTGCAAAGGCCCGCGAAGTTCGCGGTGTTGATCGTGTTGTAATTCGCGATGGCGATGCAATAGGAGTCCTGCTTACACGTTTAGGTGCCCATGAATCAGTGCTTGCTTGGGAAGAGCGTCGTATGCGACGTGAAGTCCGTGCAACTGCTAATCGTCTTGCAAATTTTGATGATGCCAACCTTCGTCGTTCTGCGCGCGCTGCAGTTGCAGCAGCGGCGCGAGTGCAACGCGCGATGGAGATTCTCGGACCAACTATTCCTGATCATTTAAAGGAGGCGGGCGAACTTCGTATTAACCATGGCCAGGCCTCCCTTGAAGAGTTGGGCTCACTAGCAACTCCTCCGATGACCAAGGATGCAATCGCCGGACGAATCCGCCGCTTGCTGGCGATGGCCGATAAACGTGCGGGGGAGCTTGGAATTCCTGATACCGAAAGCGGCCTTTCCCCTGATTTGTTGAATTAAACACCTTTATTACCGAAGAGTTCACGCAATAGCCACTGATAGCATTAGCCCCAAGACCCCAACGTTGTGGCAGATTTAATGCATATTTCAACGTTCGGGCTTTTTCATGTAGAGCCCCATTAGTAGCAAGGAATAAGACAGTGATAAATGTCGGAATCAATGGTTTTGGACGCATCGGACGCAACTTCTTTCGTGCATCTCTAACAAACCCAAATATCAATATCGTCGGTATCAATGACCTCACACCCAATGAGACTTTGGCTCACTTGCTCAAATATGACTCAATCTTGGGTCGCTTAGGCCTTGAAGTTACTTACACAGATGATTCAATCACTGTAGATGGCAAGACAATCAAAGTTTTCTCAGAGCGCGATCCAGCAAACCTGCCTTGGGCCTCAGTAAAGGCAGATGTCGTTGTTGAATCAACAGGTATTTTTACAAAGGCA
>CAIVDO010000004.1 GCA_903904665.1 uncultured Actinomycetes bacterium
ACCGGAGCAGAAGTTTTATTTGAAGCACCTGCAGTTATTATTGCCACCGGTGGTGTTGGTAAGACTTTCAAGATTACTTCTAACTCATGGGAAGGCACTGGCGATGGCCATGCACTTGCTTTGAAAGCGGGAGCAAATCTTGTTGATATGGAGTTCTTGCAGTTCCACCCAACTGGAATGGTATGGCCTCCATCAGTTCGCGGAATCTTGGTAACTGAATCAGTTCGTGGTGAAGGTGGAGTATTAACAAACACCAACGGCGAACGTTTCATGTTTAAGTACATCCCAGAAGTATTTAAGAAGATGTATGCCGATAATGAAGAAGAAGCCGATCGTTGGTACACCGATCAAGATAACAATCGCCGTCCACCTGAGCTTTTACCTCGCGATGAAGTTGCACGCGCAATTAATAGCGAAGTTAAAGCAGGTCGTGGAACAGAACATGGCGGAGTATTCCTCGATGTTTCAAAGCGTTTATCGGCTGAAGTTATTAAAAAGCGCCTTCCATCTATGTGGCACCAGTTCTACGAGTTAGCCGGCGTTGACATTACAAAGGAAGCGATGGAAGTTGGCCCAACATGTCACTACGTGATGGGAGGGGTTGAAGTAGAACCAGATACAGCTGCCGCAGTTGGCGTTCCAGGTTTATATGCTGCCGGTGAAGTTGCAGGTGGAATGCATGGTTCAAATCGTCTTGGCGGAAACTCACTGACAGATCTTTTGGTCTTTGGTCGTCGCGCAGGCGCAGCAGCTGCTGAATACGTAAAGAGCAGCGGTAAAAACCCTGTTAGCGATGGCGCAATTGCTGCAGCAGCAGCCAAGATTCAAGCCCCATTTGATCGACAGGGTGGCGAGAACTCTTATGCCTTGCACGCCGAACTACAGGAAATCACTCACAACTTAGTGGGAATTATTCGAACAGGCGCTGAGCTACAAAGTGCAATCGAAAAGATTGCAGAGATTAGAAAGCGCAGTGCAAATGTTTCTGTAAGTGGTGGGCGAAAGTTCAACCCAGGATTCCACTTAGCTTTTGATTTAGACAACATGTTGTTAGTTGCCGAGAGCACTGCAAAGTCTGCGATCAAGCGCGAAGAATCACGCGGTGGTCACACACGCGATGATTTCCCAGGAATGAATAATAAGTGGCGCCAAATCAATCACATATCCTCATTTGACGGCACACAAGTACATGTTCGCGAACAAGCATTGCCAGTAATACCTAAGGAACTCTTTGATCTCTTTGATGTACATGAGTTGGAGAAATACATGACACCGGAAGAAATTGCGAAAGGCGGTTCCAACTAATGGCGCGCAAACTTAATCTTCGCATCTGGCGTGGCGACTCAACTTCTGGCGAACTTAAAGATGTTCAAGTAGATGTTAACGAGGGTGAAGTTGTTCTCGATGTAATTCACCGTGTACAAGCAACACAGATGGGCGACTTAGCTGTTCGCTGGAACTGTAAAGCAGGTAAGTGCGGTTCATGTTCGATGGAGATCAATGGAAAACCTCGCCTTGCATGCATGACTCAGGTTGCTGCATATCCAGAGGGCGAAACAATCACAGTTACACCGCTGCGCACTTTCCCAGTAATTAAAGATCTAGTCACGGATGTATCTTTTAATTACAAAAAAGCTATGGAGATACCTGCATATGCACCACCTGCAGATCTAGCTCCAGGTGAAGCACGTATGGAGCAGATAGATGTTGAGCGCAGCCAAGAGTTCCGCAAATGCATTGAATGCTTCTTGTGCCAAAACGTATGTCACGTAATCCGCGATCACGAAGAGAATAAGAAGTCCTTTGCAGGGCCTCGCTTCTTTATCCGTATCGCAGAGTTAGATATGCACCCGCTAGATATCTTAAAAAATCGCAAGAAGACAGCGCAGGAAGAGCATGGCTTGGGAATGTGCAACATCACCAAATGCTGTACTGAGGTCTGCCCAGAACACATCCGCATCACAGATAACGCAATCATTCCTATGAAGGAGCGCGTTGTAGATATTAAATATGATCCTGCTCGCTGGCTAGGTTCCAAGATTCGCAAGCGCGAGGGTATTTAATTAGCGTATGAAATTACTCCGCAGTTGGGCAGCTTTGGCATTAGCTTTTTGGGTAGCGACTGCATTGATTCCAGGAATCGATGTACTGGGTGGCTTCACAACTTATTTATGGGTTGCACTTCTCTTTGGTCTGTTAAATGCAACTCTTGGAAGTCTTCTCAAACTACTAACTCTGCCAGCTGTAATCCTTACGCTCGGACTTTTCTTAGTAGTTGTTAATGCAGCGATTTTAATGTTGCTATCTGACTGGAGCGATAAGTTAGATGTTACGAACTTCTGGTCTGCAGTTCTTGCAGCGTTAGTAATAAGCGTTGTTACCCGCCTAGTTTCAGGTGTTGCAAAGAAAGCTTTGCCGCTCTGAAATCGCTACTCCTTGTTTCAATAGGCGGTATCGCCGGAACGCTTGTGCGCTATGGCTTAGGCGTTGCAATTCCTGATGATCGCAATGGAACTCTTGCTGCAAACATGATTGGTGTTGCATTAGCCAGTGCGCTGCTTGTTTTAATGGAGCGCCGTGGCGTTACAGAGCTTAGACATCTACTACTTCCTGGTTTTTGCGCCGGACTTACAACATTTTCTGCCGTAACTGCGCAAGCACTAGAACCACGTGAAGGTGGGTTGCTTTTCTTAGCTCACAACCTCATCTTCTCTCTCATGATTGTTGTAATTGTTCTGCCTCTAGCCCGCAGGGTTATTCCGGTACGTTCATGAATGTTCTATATGTAATTCTCGGCGCTGCCATTGGCGCACCGGCACGCTTTGCAATTGATCAATACATACGTAGGTTTACCAGGCAGCCTTCTGGAATATTTCTTGTAAATATCCTTGGTTCATTTCTTTTAGGTTTAACTTTTAACAGTTCAGAACACACTCATGATTTAGTAGCTATTGGCTTTGCTGGAGCATTTACAACATGGTCAACTTTTATGCTCGATATCTTCCTTGCATATGAACTCAAGCGATATAAAGAGGCAGCGTTAAACTTAATTCTCTCTCTTGGTTGTGGCCTACTGGCTGCATCCCTTGGACTTTGGCTAGCGTAAAGAGGCCATCCAACTTTCGATCTCATCTGGGTGATGCGGGATATTCTCACTCAAGTTGATAAATCCCGTCTCTGTAACCAGAACATCATCTTCAATTCGGATACCTATTCCACGATATTCAGGTGGGAAAAGTTCATCATCTAATTGAATATATAAGCCGGGCTCAACGGTCAAAATCATTCCCGCTTCCAGAACACCATCTCGATATTGATCAGCGCGTGCATGTGCGCAGTCGTGCACATCCATTCCAAGCATGTGACTAACACCGTGCAGAGTCCAGCGCTTATGCAAACTAACTGCTGGATCCATCGCTTCTTCAAGGCTCATCGTGATAATTCCCATATCAATTAGACCCTGTACTAAAACCGTATGGCTGGCGCGGTTGATATCTAAGAACGGCACCCCTGCCTTTATCGCTGCAATTCCAGCCTTTTGTGACTCATAAACCAACATGTATAGCGAGCGTTGTACGGGTGAAAACTTTCCACTAACAGGAAGAGTTCTTGTTATATCGGCTGTGTAATACGAATCAACTTCTACGCCGGCATCTACTAGCAGTAACTCGCCCGGTTTTACATCACCGTCATTTCGTTCCCAATGCAAAACACAGGCATGTGAACCACTTGCCGCAATTGTGTTGTAGCCAAGTTGATTACCTTCAACACGTGCACGACCAAAAAATGCAGCTTCCACAACACGTTCACCACGGGGCGTATTAACGGCCGCAGGGAGTACGCGAATGATGTCGCTGAAACCACGGTGTGTAACATCAACAGCCTTTTGCATTTCACGAATTTCATAATCATCTTTAATAAGACGAGTGACGGAGACAAAGTTAACGAGCTCTCCAGCACGAGGATGGTTTTTCACGCTTTCATCAACAACTGCGTCAAGACCATGAAGAGCAACGGCAGCGCCGCCTTTAAGAAAAGCTTTTAATTCGGTGACTGGACGAACTTCAATTCCATAGCGTTGTGCAGCTTCATCGGTTGTAAATCTGCGGCCCACCCAAAGTTCACCATTTTTCGCATCGCGGAAAAATGCATCAGTGTCACGAGTTGATCGGGGATTAATAAACAAGATTGGCGTATGGCCCTCACCACTGGGCTCTAAGACAAGAACTGCATGTGCATTGGCTTCAACACCTTGTACGCCGGTGTAATAAGCAAAAGCATTGTGTGGGCGATATTGGTAGTCAGTGTCATTACTACGTTGCTTAACTCCACCACTTGGTAAGACAATGCGTAAACCTGAAAATGCTGCAGAAAGTTTTGTACGGCGCATTACACAATAGGCAATTACCTCATCTTGTGTAATTCCCTCGAGTGGAGTTGGTGCCCATCCAGTCTTCATGAATTCGCCAAACATCTCTGATGGCGCAACGTCATACACGCGCTTGGCGCCGGTATCCAAAGCCTTGTCTGAATTTTCCATGTAGCGAGCCTACAAGGAGCAAGAATTGGTTGCCTACCGCCAAGACGCTAAACTTCTCCTGTAACTCGGAGACGTCGCATAGCCCGGTCGAGTGCGCCTCACTGCTAACGAGGTAAGGGGTTAAACCCTTCAGGAGTTCAAATCTCCTCGTCTCCGCAAGAGAACTAAAGATTGAGGAGATGGCTGTGCCACTGTTCACAATAGCAATCGTCGGAGCAGGACCAGCCGGTTACTTTGCAGCACAAGCCCTGCACAACTTACAAAATGAAGAACGCATATTTGCGATAGACATGATTGAACGACTGCCGACCCCATGGGGACTTGTGCGCAGCGGGGTAGCTCCAGATCACCCAAAAATTAAAACCGTCGCAAAAGTATTCGAGAAAATTGCAGCGGATCCAAATTTTCGCCTCTTTGCAAATGTTGAAATAGGTAGCGAAATAACTGTTGAACAGCTTCAAGAAAAGTATGACGCTGTTGTTATCGCAACAGGTTCTTCATTAGGTAAAACCTTAGGAATTCCTGGTGAAAACCTACTCGGATCAATGTCGGCTGCCGATTTTGTCCCTTGGTATAACGCCCATCCAGATTTTGCCGATATACAAGTTCTACTTAACTGTGACACCGCAGTAGTAATCGGTGCAGGAAATGTTGCAATGGATGTTGCACGCATGTTGGCGTTAGAGCCAAGTGAGTTAGATACAACCGATACAGCAGATCATGCGATCGCAGCGCTTAAAACCAGTGCTATCCGCGATGTTTACATCAGCGCTCGCCGTGGCCCAGAACATGCAGCTTTTACATCACCCGAACTTCGCGAGCTACCAAAGCTTGAACATACAAATGTTGTAATGAACAAGGCAGATGTAGAAGCAGCAGTTGTTCGCGCAGGCGCTGAGCCGGAAAAAGATGTAAAGAGCAATCTCGACGCAATGCTGCTTATCGCCGATTCACAAAAGAGCGAACACGAACGCACCATGCATTTTCTTTTCCAGCACACGCCAAAAGAGATTCTGGGTAGCGATAAAGTTGAAGGCATCGTTTACTCAACACCAGAGGGTGATGTCACCATTAAATGCGGCTTAATCGTTACCGCAATCGGATATCAGGCCGCTGGAATTGATGGCGTGCCATATGAGAACGGCAAAGTTGTAAATACCGATGGCCGAGTCAAAGATAATTTGTATGTCGTTGGCTGGGCAAAGCGCGGGCCATCAGGAGTAATTGGCACCAATAAATCCGATGCTGCCGCAGTTGTTGAGTTGATAGTCAGTGATTTGACATCACCAAAGGGCAGCGGCGATATTTCAGAGCTTTTAACCAACCAGGTTGTTATTGATCAGTTTGCCTGGCAGAAAATCAATGAGGCAGAAGTTGCAGCAGGGGAAGCAAAGAGTAAGCCGCGGATAAAGCTTATAAAGCGCGAAGATTTTCAAAAAATAGCCGGGGTGTAACCCTCTTCACCTTCTGGAAACCGTGGTGTTACCCAAAGAACACCTAAGTGAAATCTAGAAGTGCTTGGATAATTGCATGAAACTAACCCACAACAATCGAAAAATCACCGGCTTTGGTGCACTCGCCACAGCCATTGCAGTTCTAACCTCACTACTAATTCCTACAGCACAAGCAGCGATCTACTCACTGCCGGGTGCACCTACCAACGTTACCTCTTATATTGGTGCACGTGGTGTTGTTGTTAAATGGACACCGGCAAGTGATGTAACTCCAGAAGTTACTGGCTATGTTGTCTCATCAGGTGCGGGCTCATGCCCAATCTTTGTCCCTGCAACATATCGTTCAGTAGTAACAATGCCTGTAGTTGCTGGCCAACCAGCAGGAACCCCGTTTGTTCAGGCAGTTAATGCCTATGGGTTTTCAAAAGCGGGAGTCTCACAGCAGACATTTACCGCTGATCAACTTGCAACGGTTGCTTCATCCAATAACCGTGTATTGCAGATTCTGCAATACAGCGACCTACATGGGGCAATTGAAACTGGAACTTCATTTGGTACGCCACTTCTAGTAAGTAACTTTGCAGCAGACCGCAAAACTGCCGCCGCAACAATTACTCTCTCTTCAGGAGATAACATCGGTGCAGCACCTCCAATCTCAACTGAGTTTGAGGAGCTACCAACAATTGAGTCAATGAACCTTATGAAGGTCGATGCCTCTACATTTGGTAATCACGAGCACGATCGCAACCTCGCTCACCTACAAAAGGTTATTGGGGCATCTGATTTCCAATGGGTAGTTTCTAACTACGGAGATGAGTCACTAGCTGCCCTTAAGTCAGGCGATAAGGCTGCAAAGGCTTACACAATCATCAATCGCGGCGGCTTTAAGGTTGGAATCGTTGGAGCAAACACTCCAGAGACAATCGAGCAGGTGTTTCCTGGAAACCTTGATTACAAGGATGCAGCTGGAGCCAAGAAGACAATCCAGATTGATCCAGGCGTTGTCGGCGTAAACAAGGCGATTGTCGCTGCAAAGGAAGCAGGCGCAGAGATTATTGTCGTTCTGATCCACCAAGGCTGGACTGAAAACTCAGATGGTGTTGCCAAAGGTTTGTACAACAACCTGGCTGCAAACATCAAGGGTGCCAACGTGATCTACGGTGGCCACAGCCACCAGACATTCTCAACTTTGATTCCAGCAGCAGGACGCGCACAAGCACCAATCTTGCTTGGTGAAGTTCGCAACGCCGGCGTTGAGTACACACGTTCACAGATCTGCGTAAAGAATGGCAAAGTTGTTGGTTCTTCATTACAACATGTTCTCAAGTCTGCAACACCAACTATTAACACAGGTGTTGTAAGCACCGTAACTACTGCCGATGCAGATGGCGCGGCCCTTGTTAAAAAGTACAAGGATCAACTCACTGCAAAGCTTGATGTGAAGATCGGTTCAGTCTCTGGCGTATTCCCACGTGGTGGATCACCAGCAGTTGAGCGTTCTGGTGAAAACCCAATGGGTGATTACATCGCAGATCTATTGCGCGCTAAGTAC
Organism: uncultured Actinomycetes bacterium; assembly: GCA_903904665.1. Lineage (GTDB taxonomy): Bacteria > Actinomycetota > Actinomycetes > Nanopelagicales > Nanopelagicaceae > Planktophila. The sequence continues at coordinate 7,547 of CAIVDO010000004.1, forward strand.
AAGACTGACTTTGCAATTACAAATGGTGGCGGCATCCGCGACACATTCCCTGCAAAGACATACATTCCTGCAAATACCGCACTTGTTCGCACAGGTACCGGCGCACTTGATGTAACTCTTGGTGATGCACTCACTGTTTATCCATTTGGTAATCAGGTGGCAACAACAGTTGTTACAGGTGTAAACCTTTGGAAAGCACTCGAAAACGGTGTTGGTGGAAACTACCCAGCAGATGGACGTTTCCCACAAGTATCTGGTTTGAAGTTCACTTTTGATTCTTCAAAGCCAATTGGACAACGCATCGTTACTGTTACAGACAACGCTGGTAAGGCGATTGAAAAAGACAGTACTGAATACACACTTACAACACTGGATTACATCATTTATGGTGGAGATGGTTATGTAGATGTGTTCTCACCTGCAAAGGCCAAAGTTTATGGCGCTCTACTTGATGTATTTGTAGATGCGTTAAAGGCTGATATGGCAGCAGGAAAGGTCACCCAACTTCCTGTCCTTGATGGACGCGTGAAGAAGGTCAACTAAGAAAAAGAAGTAACTACAAAGGGCGTCGGTTCATTCCGGCGCCCTTTGTGCTTTTTACGCGCAATTCCATCCATTTTGGGACTCAATGAAAAGAAGGTAAGATACGCAGGCTGTACAAAACTAAATAAGCGCGCGTAGCTCAACGGATAGAGCATCTGACTACGGATCAGAAGGTTAGGGGTTCGAATCCCTTCGCGCGCACAAGTTAAGCTCTCGGTGCCTTTCACAC
>CAIVDO010000005.1 GCA_903904665.1 uncultured Actinomycetes bacterium
GCAGCGCTCGGGGGAAGAGCTGTGGGCGGAGGTTAGAACCGCTCTGGTTGTACTCGGATAGAGTATCCGAACATCTGTTCGAAAGGTAGCAGGCGGCACTGACAGATATGAGCGTGTCGCGAGTCTGCTTGTTCAGATGCGGGCAGAGATCTGGCGAAAAAACTCCAGGGTGGTGCGATCTAACTCATCATCATCGGCCTTTGGCTGACAGGAAAATTTGCAGATTACTACCCCTGCTAAAGCGTTGATATAGATCCACTGCCCATGAATTCCAATGGCGCATAACTGGCCATCACCAATGGAATACCACTGGTTTCTATAACTACCTTCAGGGAAACTTTCGAAAAACTCCCCGCGCTTCCAAGGCTCTGGATCACCATGACTAAATGTGTCGATTGCCCAGATGGGATCAATAATCATCTGCCCATTGAGGATTCCGCCGCCTCGCATCAATTCGCCCACGATTGCTAGATCCTCAATTGAACAACTCAGGCCACCTGCAGTGCGCGCCATCTCTTTCTCATCGACTGTAATCGTTGCTTTGCCGCAGCCAATTTTTTTCCAGAGAGTTTCAGAGATTAATTGCGCCAACGGTTGATTTGAAATCTTTTCTAAAACTAAACCTAGCAAATCTGTATTTGGCGATTTATATGAAAATCTATACCCATGTTCAACTTGCGCTTTAGGAAGTGAGAGTATGAACTGTGCCAGATCCTCATCTGAATACTCTCCGTCGCCATTGCGCGGCATCCACAACATTGCCTGGCGATAGCGCGCATAAACGCCTTCTTTGCTGGCATAGCTTTCATCAAAATCAAGACTAACGGTCATATCCAGTAGGTTGCGAATTGTCGCATCGGCATATGCGCCGCCTTCTGTCCCTGCCAAATAATCGGAGATGCGTGAATCTGCGCTAATTTGATATTCATTTAAAATAATCCCAGCAACAATTCCAGTAATTGATTTACTTACCGAAAAAGTTAAGTGCTGAGAATCTTCCGTCATGCCATTTGCGAAGTACTCTGAAACAATTACTCCGTTCTTGCAAATTATCAAAGCATCGGTAAATGTCTGCTTAAGAATCTCAAGGCCCGTAATAGGTTCGCCTGATATTTGATATGAACTCTCTAAGAGCTCCCTTTGAATTTCTCTGGGGAATGTGAAATTCCTTGTGCCCGCTATCGTCTTTACAGGAATCAACTCGGCAACATTTTGAAAAGTATGGGTGCTAAATGGAAAGTCTTTCCAGTTGTCCAGAGTGATCTCTGAACCTGAAAACTGTTCTCTAGCGCTATTTAGCACGAAATTAGCTCTTCTCTGAATCGTAAATTGAAATAGGGTAGAAATTGTGCGGCGCCATACCCTCGAAAATGGCGCCGCACAATATCTAGTTAACCTTTAAAGGCGGTCCAAACCTTTGTATATAGATCATTAACTGCAGTTGAGCAAGGAGCCATCGCTACACCAAGAGCCATCTGAGCTGACGTAGGTGAAAACGCTGTATCTGCCTGCATCGCAGGTAGCAAGTACTTCTCAGAACCTGCAATACCGTTGTTGTAGGCAGCCCAATTTGAAGCTTGCGCGATGTTCTTTGGATCCATCATGAAGTTAAGGAAGATTTTGGCATTTTCCACATTCTTAGCTCCAACAGGAATAGCAAAGTTGTCCTGCCACAATGGCAATCCATCTTTTGGATAGACGAAAACAACATTTGGATTGGCAAGCTTTGCCTTATAAGTAGCACCGTTATACATCATCAAAAGAACAGAAGTTCCTGATGACAAACGTCCGATGTTTCCAGAGCTTGCAATTGTGTTCAGATTTGGCTTAATAGATTTAATCAAATCCTGTGCTGCCTGCAGTTGAGTCAAGCTGCGAGTACAAGGCTTGTATCCCATTGAGCGAAGTGCGGCATCGATAACTTCCTTCTTATCATCAAAGATTGTTGTCTTGCCAGGATATGAAGGAATTGCAGCAAAGAACTCTTTCCATGTTGTTGGATTTGTCGTTACTTTGTCCTTGAGATATCCAAAACCAGTTAGACCGTGCAGATAAGGAACTGTGTAAATACGACCGCGATCAAAGTATGGATTTACAAACTCTGGCTTCAAGTTACTTCCATTTGGATATGAAGAGCGGTGAATTCTTTGTAGTAGGCCCTTCTTCTGCATGATCTGAACCATGTAGTCGGTTGGGACGATAATGTCATATCCACGAGCGCCCGCTTCAAGCTTTGCAAGCATCTGGGCGTTACTCTCGTAAACGCCAAGATTTACTTTGATGCCAGTTTCAGCAGTGAATCGCTTCAACAATTCTGGATCAATGTAGTTACTCCAGTTGTAGAGATTGAGCTCAGTTCCAACTGGCTTGCTTGGGTAGAGACTTGCCGCGTTAGCTTGTGGAATCGCCAATCCAACAAGTAACGAGACGGCAGTTGCGATACTCGCCAGCGCTAAGCGCTTGCGATACCCCATTGTTAACTTACTTATTCCTAGCTTCATTGCTTCTCCTCCTTGTTGCTGTCCATGTGATACCTACTAATAACCCCAGGGTTGGGATTATTAGCAATAGTGCGGCTATTACATTTACTTCTGGGCTTGCGCCCAATTTAAGAAGTCCGAATATGTAAATTGGAAGTGTTGTGGTCTCGGGTCCAGAGACAAAGAGTGAGGTCAAAAAGTCGTCCATACTGATGATGAAAGATAGAAGGCCACTTGAAAGTAGCGCTGGAACCAACAGTGGCACCGTTATCTTCATCATTACTCGGGTCGAACTTGCGCCTAAATCTCTCGCGGCCTCAAAGATATTTTCATCAAAATCACGCAGGCGAGAACGTATGGGCAAAAAGGCAAATGGAACACACATGACAACATGTGCAAAGAGCAGTGACGAGTAGCGAAGCGGCACCCCAACTAAAGAAAAGAGGGCCAACGTACCAACGGATGTAACAATTTCAGGAAGTACCAATGGTGCATTCACCAGTGCCCGCAGGAAGTTTTGTACTTTACCTGTTGCCCTTCCCATCCCTACTGCTAATCCAGTTGCAATCAAAGCTGCAATAAGTGCGCATGGGATAGCAATCGAAAGTGAAACTTTTGCCGAACGAATAAGATCTGTATTTTCCAAAATCGTTGAGTACCAGCGCGTTGAAAAACCGCCCCAGGTTGTTGCGTCTTCAGATTTGTTAAATGAAAAAATAAGCACTGTGAAGAGCGGTAGATAGAGGAAAACTAAACTTGCTATACCGAGAGGCTTAATTACGGGTAGATGTGAAACACTCCAGCTCTTTTGTCTCATGAGGCAAACTCCAGCTTGCGTCGACGTGTTGCAAGCAAAATCAATGCAGTCATAAGCAGAAGCAGAACTGCAAGGGCAGAACCGACAGGCCAGTTACGAGACTCACCAAATTGATCATTAATGAGACTGCCTATAAGCATTGATTTATTGCCACCGAGCAAACTTGGTTGGACATATGCACCGAGCGCAGGTATAAAGACAATGGCAATACCAGCAAAGATTCCGAAGCGAATCATTGGAATAACAATACGAATCAATACTCGCCAACCCGATGCACCAAGATCAAAAGCAGCTTCAAGGATGCTTTTATCTAGCTTTTCAGCTGATGCATAAATAGGTAGGACCATAAATGGCAAGAATGCATAGGTGAGTCCGATAAATGTTGCCCAGGATGTATAGAGCAAGACCGGGGCACCAATTTGATTGAATAAGCCGCCATCTGCCAGCAGGAGCATCCAAGCATATGTTCGAGCAAGAACATTGACCCAAAAAGGAATTGTTACAAGAGCAATCAGAATTCTCTGCGTGGATTTTTTCTGCAATGCAATCCAGATAGCTGTGGGAATTCCAACAATAAGACAAATAACTGTGACTGTGAATGCCAACATTATTGAGCGAAAGATAATTTTGAGAAAGGAGAAGTTTAAAGATTGATTTCCCATTAAATCTGTTTCAAAGAAAACAGTTCGATAGGCATCTAAAGTGAATTTATGGATAACGCCCGAGCCAAATTCACCACGTTGCAAGAAGGAGAAGACAATAACCACAATCAATGGCAGGCCAACTAAGAGAATACCTGTTACATAAGCTGGTAATGCAACCGACCCCGGCCCATATATTCCAGGTTCTCTCTGCGTTATTGGCCGTAGCTTCATTTAGGCAATCTGCCCAATCTGATTCACATCGACAAAGAGTTCAACACTCTGGCCAACATTTAGCTGGCTCAATAGCGAGGCCCCTGTTTTTACTTTAACTTCATGCCCTGATTGAGTAACCAGCAAAGCCTCTAGGGAATCACCTGCAAAAATAACTTCCTTTATTTCAACTTTTCCACAAGAAGTTTGCCCCTGCATAAGTGTGAATGCTTCGGGCCTGACGATTAACTTGGCAGAAGCATTTGCATTAATGTCTTGGTTCAAATTGGTGATGCGCAAGCCATCGCCTTCAAAGATTTGCCCACTTATCTTGCCCTGCAAAAGCGTTGATTCGCCAATAAAATTTGCAACAAATTCAGATGCCGGTGCTGTATAGATTTCAAAAGGAGTACCAACTTGTTGAAGCTTTCCTTGATTAAATACTGCGATTCGATCGCCAAGTGCCATCGCTTCATTTTGATCGTGTGTGACAAAAACGAAAGTTGTGCCAGTCGCTCTGTGAATTCGCTTTAATTCAAACTGCATAGATTTACGTAGCTTTAAATCTAGAGCAGCTAAGGGCTCATCGAGCAAAAGTACTTTGGGTTTTTTCGCCAGTGCACGGGCGAGCGCAGCGCGTTGTTGCTGCCCACCTGACATCTGTGATGGTTTACGGTCTGCAAGCTCTGTTAGCTTCACTAACTCCAAAACTTGGCCCACTCGGGCTTTGACTTCATTCTTGTCGATTTTTTCATTTTCAAGTCCAAAAGCGATATTTTGCGCAACGCTCATATGTGGAAAGAGCGCATAACTTTGAAAGACTGTGTTAACTGGACGTTTATGCGGTGGCAGTAGATCTATTCGGTTGCCACCTAAGTTGATATGGCCTGAGTCGATTTTCTCAAAGCCTGCAATGCTACGAAGCAGGGTTGTCTTGCCACAGCCAGATGGCCCTAGCAAGACTATGAACTCACCTGCAGGAATAGAGAGTGAGACTCCATCAAGTGCATGGACTTGGGCGCCTTTGGGATCTCTAAAGCTCTTTGAGAGCGCGTTGATCTGAAGATCTGCCCAACCCTGCTCCTGCTCCATTACACCCACCCTTTGGCTAGAACTGTCATTGCGTGAGAGGACAGTCACACATTGCTTCACCATTAGCAAGAGTTGACACAACATGACGGAAATCGCCAAACTTATGGCCATGATTGAAGAATTGGACCAGGTAGATCGAAGAATTATCGGCTACCTACAAGTCGATGGCCGCGCTCCATTTCGAACAATTGCCCAGGTCCTTGAGCTCCCAGATAGAACCGTCTCCCGACGAGGTCAAGAGCTCCTCTCTGGCGGCATTATCCAGGTCACTGGATTAATTGAGCGCAGCTCTATGGCACGCAAAGATGCGATGATCTTACGAGTTGTATGCGCACCTGGCACCAACACAATTGTTGCAACAGCTTTAGCAAATCTTCCAGAAACTATCTTTGTCTATCTGACAACGGGCAACAATGAATGCCTCACCGAGATTTTTGGTAGCGCTGAGGTTCTCAATGATATTGTGCTCAAATTCATCCCAGGTATTCCCGGAGTCAGTGCAGTCACTTCCTATAGCTGCCTAAAATATTATCGAACTGCCGCGCAGTGGAATCCCGGAATACTCTCAGATGCAGAGCTTGAGAAGATAACTATGGATCTGGTGCCACGTCCTATTAAAGAGATTGAACTATTACCCGATGACCAATTAATTTTAGAGACGCTTTCCAAGAATGGCCGCGCAACCTTTGATCAGATATCTCGCGCTTGTGGATTAACCGAGCCAACTGCCCGACGTAAGACAACACAGCTTCTTGAATCTGGCGCTTTATCTATTCATGCCGTTGTTAATCCGGCAGTAATTGGTTTTCCCGTTGAATGTTGGATTTGGATTAAGTGCAGCCCCAAAGCAGTAAATGAAATTGCCGAAAAGCTGATCCTTGATAATCAGGTCCGCTATCTTGCATCGATTTCAGGTGAGTACCAAATACTTTTCGAAGTTGCCCTCCCAAGCAGAAAATCACTCAACTCATATTTAGAAAATATCGGCAAGCAAGTCGACGGTATCGATCAACTAGAGAGCTATATCCTTATCGAACCATTTAAGAGATCAGGAAGAAAAGTATCCTCAATCGACAGGTAGATGCATGTTGATTTTGCTGCCCCCTAGTGAAAAAAAGGCAGCTGATCCCGGTCCTGCTATCACCCTCTATACCGGCGTTCTTTATCAAGGCCTGGGCTGGAGCACTCTTACAAAGGCGGCTCAGAGTCGAGGGCAGAGATCAATTGCAATTATCTCGGCCAAATATGGCCTTGTGCATCCGCTAGATGAAATCGCGCCATATAAAGAAAAGATCGATACTCAAAAGATGCGCGCGCCAATTAGTGCCGAATTAGATGCCATTGATACTGATCTCATCATTGATTGCCGTTCTTCTACATATCAAGGAGTCTGGACTGCCCCGGCATATAAATGCGTTGAGATAAAAGTCTTTCAAAAAGGTGATGGTGTCAAAAAGGTGATTACACACATGTCTAAAAAGGTTCGCGGTGAAGTTACAAGATTGCTACTGCTCTCTGCGACTATTCCCACAAATGCGCAAGAGTTAGCAGAGATAGTTTCTAAGAACTTTGAATGTGAGCTTTTTGAAAATAGCGCGAAAGAGCCTTGGGTTCTAGAGGTTATTGCTGGGTAGTTTCTTTGATCAACGTAACGATTTGCTCTGGGTGATCCCACATCGGTGCGTGACCACAGTTATCAATGACTAACCATCTGCTATGTGCAGGTGCCAATGAGCGCTCCTGCGAAACTGGATAGGGCAACGTGTTGTCTGTATCGCCGAAGAGGATTGTTACGGGGACTGATTCAGGGACATGGGCATCAAAGCGCTTGCCTAACATGCCATCCCACGCAGGAAAATAACCAGTTGCATGTCCCATTGCATAGGCTGCGTCATAACAGATTTCATAGCTAAGTTCTTGCCACTTCGGGCTCACCGTTGAATAACCAATCGTGCGCATAGCCCTTAAGTGCAGGCCTGATTTAATGAAGGGCTTTAATACTTTGGCCATGTAATACGACTGCGCTTCACTGGGCAAACGGCCAGAAGCTGGCTTTAACCAAAGCCCTGCAGGTGCAAGGCCGGTAAGAGTTTTGATTCGTTCAGGTTGATCCGCCGCC
>CAIVDO010000006.1 GCA_903904665.1 uncultured Actinomycetes bacterium
ATCTTTCGTGTCTCAAGTCGATCATGTAGATCTGCAACTTCATCAGCTAAAGATTTCATCTGAGTGTGTCGACTGATTGCAATTTCAATTGCCGGAACTAAATCACTAATTGTAAATGGTTTGACTACATATGCCATCACTCCAGCATCGCGCGCACGATCTATTAACTCTTTTTGAGAAAAGGCGGTCAACATCAGGACTGGAGCTAGATCGATTATTTTTTCAGCTGCTGAAATTCCATCAAGTACTGGCATCTTCACATCAAGGATTGCTAAATCTGGTTTATGTTCATGTGCAAGGTCAATTGCTTCCTGCCCATTTGTTGCTTGAGCAACAACCTCATAACCGGCACCTTGTAACATTTCAACAAGATCCATACGGATGAGTGTTTCGTCTTCAGCTACCAGGATGCGAACGCTCATTTTCAATTCATCCTTTCGCGGATGTAAGTGCAACTAGCGTGCCCCGAGTCGGATTTGAACCGACACTGTGCAGTGTTTGAGACTGCCCTCTCTACCGTTGGAGTACCGAGGCCTTCACTTCATGTGAACAGGTGCAATCTTAGCGGTAAGCCGGCGCTACTCCACCAACAGCATCTCCTACGCGGTGAACGCGCATCGCGTTAGTTGAGCCTGGAATTCCCGGAGGAGATCCAGCAACAATCATTACCTCATCGCCAACGTGGGCACGACCAGAGTCAATTAAAACGCTATCGACTAACTTCACCATTTTATCTGTTGCATCAACTATGGGGGTGAGCATTGATTCGACGCCCCATGAAAGAGCAAGGCGATTAAAAGTTCCAACTTCTGGAGTCATTGCAAGAATAGGAATCGGTGAGCGCAAACGTGACATACGACGAGCTGAATCACCACTTTGCGTAAAGGCCACTAAATACTTAGCGCCGACAATCGCGCCAACCTCTGTTGCAGCCTTTGTAATTGCTCCACCTTTTGTTCGTGGCGATGTCTTAATAGGACGAATGCGATCGAGGCCGCCTTCTTCAGTCTTTTGAATAATTCTTGCCATAGTTTGAACAGCCTCGATAGCAAACTCTCCAACACTTGTCTCCCCCGAGAGCATCAAAGCATCTGCCCCATCTAGAACAGCGTTTGCGCAATCTGTTGCCTCGGCGCGCGTAGGTCGCGAGTTAGTAATCATTGAGTCAAGCATTTGAGTAGCAACGATTACTGGCTTTGCCATATCGCGAGCTAACTCAACACATTGCTTTTGAACAAGTGGAACATCTTCAATTGGTAGCTCAACGCCTAGATCTCCACGTGCAACCATGATGCCATCAAATGCATCAACGATTCCGGCAAGGTTTTCAACTGCTTGTGGCTTTTCAATCTTTGCAATGACCGGGATGCGAATTCCTTCTTCATCCATAATCTTGTGCACATCTTTAATATCATCGGCACTTCGTACGAAAGATAGTGCAATGAAATCGGCACCGGCGCGCAATCCCCAACGAAGATCTTCGATATCTTTTTCAGATAGTGCTGGAACAGAAACTGCAACACCAGGCAGGTTAATACCCTTGTTGTTGCTCACAGCCCCTGGCTCAATAACCTTAGTGACAACATCGTTGCCCTTAACTTCAACAACCTCAACAGTTACTTTGCCATCATCGATAAGGATGCGATCTCCTGCTTTGCAATCCCCCGGCAATCCTTTATATGTAGTTCCCACGCGCTCTTTTGTTCCTTCAACTTCATCTGTAGTGATAGTGAAGATATCCCCGCGAGCTAAATCATGAGGTCCTGCCTTAAAACGTGCAAGACGAATCTTTGGTCCTTGCAGATCGACAAGGATTGCAACTGGGCGACCAGCTGCCTTTGCTGCTGCACGGACGCAATCCAATCGGTTCTGATGTTCTTCATAGGAACCATGAGAAAGATTCAGACGTGCCATATTCATGCCGGCATCGATGAGCTCCTTAACTTTTTCAGGAGATTCAACTGCTGGACCCATTGTGCACACGATCTTTGCTCTACGCATTTGCCTACCTTAAACCATTAGTTGACGGGTTGTTGGTTCTATTGGTGATGGCAGTTGAGTCTCTCCGGTGAGATATCTATCAACTGCTGCTGCTGCACTACGTCCTTCTGCGATTGCCCAAACAATCAAAGATTGTCCACGGCCGGCATCTCCTGCTACAAAAATACCTTCTTCGCTTGTTTCAAAATTCTCATTGCGAGAAATATTTCCACGATCATCTAATTTTACTTCTAACTGTGAAATCAATGAAGATTGTTCAGGACCGGTAAATCCCATCGCAAGAAAGACGAAATCAGCTGGAATCTCTTTCTCTGTGCCTGGAATAGGTTCAAACTTTCCATTTTCAAATTTAGTTTCAACAATTCGCAGAGCCCGAAGATTGCCATCGCTATCGCCCAAAAACTCATCAGTACTAACAGAGAAAATACGATTGTCTTTCTCTTCATGCGCACTAGAAACGCGATAGATCATCGGGTAAGTAGGCCATGGTGAAGAAGCTGGACGCTCATCGCTTGGACGGGGCATGATCTCTAACTGCGTAATGCTGGCAGCGCCCTGGCGAATCGAAGTACCTAAACAATCTGCGCCGGTATCGCCACCACCAAGAATCACCACATGCTTACCAGCAACGTTAATAGGTGGAACTTCAACTTCACCAAGTGCCTGTTTATTGCCCCATGGTAAAAACTCCATTGCCTGATAGATGCCCTTGAGTTCGCGACCTGGAACAGGAAGATCGCGCCACTTTGTTGCACCAACAGCTAAAACAATCGCATCGTATTTCTTGCGAAGATCAGCACCTGTTAGTTCGCTACCTACATCAACACCAGCGCGAAAACGTGTTCCCTCTTTTTCCATCTGAGAAAGACGTCGATCAAGGATATGTTTTTCCATTTTAAACTCTGGAATTCCGTAGCGAAGCAGCCCGCCGATTTTATCTGCTCGCTCAAATACAACGACTGTGTGGCCCGCACGAGTTAACTGTTGCGCAGTAGCCAATCCTGCTGGACCAGAACCCACAACAGCGATTGTTTTACCACTAATGCGATCTGGTGCAAGCGGTTTTACATCACCGGCAGCAAAGGCCTCTTCAATTGTGCGAAGTTCTACCTGCTTAATTGTTACTGCATCACGGTTAATACCGACAACACATGCAGTCTCACATGGGGCAGGACATAAGCGCCCGGTGAACTCTGGAAAGTTATTTGTTGCATGCAAACGGTTTATTGCCTCATTTTTATCCCCGCGCCACATCAAGTCATTCCACTCAGGGATCAGATTTCCTAGCGGGCATCCTGAGTGACAGAAAGGTATCCCGCAGTCCATACAGCGTCCGGCCTGCTTTTGTAGATGTTCCAAACTCTGTGGTTCATACACTTCGCGCCAATCTTGGATGCGCACATTAACTGGTCGACGCGTTGGTGTCTCGCGCGCAGTTGTCATAAATCCTTTTGGATCAGCCATTAGCAGCAACCTCCATTACCAATGCATCAACAGGTAAACCTTCTCGTGTTGCACGTGCCATCGCCTCAAGCACACGGGCATAGTCACGTGGCATTACAAGAGAGATGCGATTGCGGGCGCTAGGCCAATCACTCAATAGTTCGTGAGCAATTGTCGAATCAGTTTCTTTAGCAAATGCAGTTATGAGTTCATGCACAATCTCTATTTGATCGTGCGGCACTGCCACAATATCGACCATATCGCCATTTACATGTGCAGGATCAAGATCGAGCACAAATGCGCGTCCGCCTGACATACCGGCTGCAAAGTTGCGACCGGTGCGACCTAGAACAATTACAGTTCCACCGGTCATGTATTCACAGCCATGATCGCCAATGCCTTCAACTATTGCAGTTGCTCCTGAGTTACGCACACAAAAGCGCTCTCCAACAACTCCGCGAATCATGATCTGACCAGATGTTGCGCCATAACCGATGACATTGCCAGCAATAACATTTTCACATGATTTGAAGGTTGATTTCACATCTGGACGAACTATGACTCGACCACCCGAAATTCCCTTGCCCACATAATCATTGGAATCACCGAAGAGTCGAATTGTTAAACCTCGTGGGATAAATGCACCAAGTGACTGTCCGGCAGAGCCGTGCAATGTCACATCGATAGTGTCATCTGGTAAGCCTGCTCCCCCATGCTTACGTGTTATCTCTGCGCCCAACATTGTTCCGACTGTGCGATTAACATTTCGAACTGCAAGATCGATGCGCACTAACTCTTTGCTTGTAAGGGCCTTCTCGGACAAGGAAATCAATGTGTTATCAAGTGCGCCAGCTAGACCGTGATCTTGCTTGGCTGTGTTGTGAAGTGGACTAAGAACATCTGGGCGCATAAGAAGTGGTGCAAGATCTAATCCGCTGGCCTTCCAGTGATCAACGGCGCGCTTGGTATTGAGATACTCAACATGACCAACTGCTTCAAGCAGAGTTTTAAAACCAAGGCTAGCCAGGATTTCACGGACTTCTTCGGCGATATATTCAAAGAAAGTCTCAACAAACTCAGGTTTGCCGCTAAAGCGTTTGCGAAGCTCTGGGTTTTGCGTTGCAACGCCCACTGGGCATGTATCAAGGTGACACACGCGCATCATGATGCAACCAGAAACAACAAGTGGCGCAGTTGCAAAACCAAACTCTTCAGCGCCTAATAACGCTGCGATAACAACATCGCGACCAGTCTTTAACTGCCCATCTGTCTGAACCACGATGCGATCGCGCAGATTGTTAAGAAGTAAAGTTTGCTGCGTTTCTGCTAAACCAAGTTCCCATGGAGCACCTGCATGCTTGAGTGATGTCAAAGGTGAAGCACCAGTTCCACCATCGTGACCAGAGATTAGAACCACATCGGCATGCGCCTTGCTGACACCAGCTGCCACTGTTCCAACACCAACCTCTGCAACGAGTTTGACGTGAACACGTGCATTCTTATTAGCGTTCTTTAAATCATGAATAAGTTGGGCTAGATCTTCAATGGAGTAAATGTCGTGGTGTGGAGGCGGTGAAATAAGACCAACACCTGGAGTTGAATACCGAACCTTTGCAACCCATGGATAGACCTTATTTCCAGGTAGTTGTCCGCCCTCACCTGGCTTTGCACCTTGTGCGATCTTTATTTGAATATCATCAGAGTTAACAAGGTAATCACTTGTCACGCCAAAACGGCCAGATGCGACCTGCTTAATTGCAGATCTCTTTGAGTCACCATTTGCCATCGGTAAGAAACGTTCTGGATCTTCTCCGCCTTCACCTGTGTTTGATTTAGCTCCCAAACGATTCATTGCAATCGCTAAAGTCTCATGAACTTCCTGTGATACCGATCCAAAGGACATCGCTCCAGTTGAGAAGCGCTTAATGATTTCGGCGGCGGATTCAACCTCATCAATGGAGATAGCTGGACGTACTCCATCTTTAAATTCAAAAAGACCACGAAGTGTCATTAAACGTTTGCTCTGATCATTGATGCGGTTGGTATATCGCTTGAAGATGTCATAACGCTTATTGCGAGTTGAATGTTGCAAAGTAAAGACTGTTTCTGGGTCA
>CAIVDO010000007.1 GCA_903904665.1 uncultured Actinomycetes bacterium
ACCAACAACGGCAATTGTTTGCCCACGGAAAAAGAAACCATCACATGTGGCACACCAAGAAACACCGTGGCCAGATAAACGCTTTTCATTAACTAAACCAATTTCACGATAAGCACTACCCGTTGCAAGAATGACAGATTTTGCTTTAACAGTATTTCCGGATCCATCTTTTAATACTTTAATTTCACCAGATAAATCCATTTCAACAATGTCATCGGTAATTAACTCGGCGCCAAAACGTTTAGCTTGCTTGCGCATATTGTCCATAAGATCTGGACCCATCACACCATCAATGAATCCAGGAAAGTTTTCAACTTCAGTGGTGTTCATGAGTGCGCCACCAGCAGTTACAGAGCCCTCATAAATAATCGGGTTTAACTGCGCGCGAGATGCGTAAATAGCAGCTGTGTATCCAGCTGGTCCCGATCCAACGATTACTACATCTCTCACTTCACTCATTGTGCCCCCTAGAACCCCTAACTTATCTTCTTTATTCCTCGGTAGCCGGACGGCGCAAAACCGAGTCCTTCAAATGTCTAATCATTGTGATTTCTTCAACACCGGCTGCTTTACCAGCCACTAAGAAACCAAGAAAAGCGCTCAGCATCACAATAGATAACTCACCCAACCTAGCGATTTTACTTAACTCAACACCCACCCAATCTAAATACTGGGTTAGCGCAAAAAGCGGCAACATCACAGCAAAAGCAGCACCAAATAGGCGAAGGTGTTGGCCGGCAAAATCTTTGATTGAAATAACTCCGGTATGTTTTTTGAGTAAAGAAAGAGTTACTAATAAACCAACAAGATATGAGACCGAGAAAGCAACACCCAGACCAACAGTTACCCATTGATTGCGCAAAGTGAAAAGTGAGACATAGGAAAGTGCAACGGCGATGATATTGATAATAAGAATTGAAACTACTTGTGTGCGGGTATCTTCAAAAGCATTAAAACCACGGATAAGAATTAAGTTAATAGAAAATGCAACCAAACCAATACTTAAAGCAGATAACACATAACCGATATAGCGCGAATCCTCAATCGGGATTCCAACGAAGATAACTGAAGTAATGAGTGGACCAAAGAGTAAAAAGGCCACCGAACTTGGGATAGTAATGACGGCTACAAGTTTGATTGCGCGAATTAATTGTTCACGGACTTCACTTGCTTTCTTTTCCAGTGCAAGTCGTGAAATGTGAGGAAGGATCGCTGTAATAATAGAAATTGTCACAATCGAATATGGCAAGAGCATTACATAATATGCATATGTATAAGGGGTGTAACCAACTCCGCGCGTTACTCCTTCTTGCGCACTTCGCACCGCCGCACTTGTTGCAACGTTAACTGTGACTAAATAACCCAATTGAGAGATCAAAACATAGATTAAAGTCCAGCCAGCCAAGCCAAAAGATTTACCTAGTCCACTTAATCCCCACTGCGGGCGAAGTTTTATCCCTAACCTTTTAATAACCGGGACTAATATCAAAGCTTGAACCACAACACTGAGCGTGGTTCCCCAACCTAAAATCTGTACCTGAATATCTGAGATGCTTCCAATGCTTACCGCCGGAGAGAAAAGAAGAAAAGCGCCAAAGAGCACGATTCCCACAAGGTTATTAGCGATTGGTGCCCACATAAGTGGTGCAAAAGAGCCACGGGCATTTGCCACCTGCCCCAGCATTGTAAATAAGCCCAAGAAGAAGATCTGCGGCAGGCAATAGCGGGTAAAAGCAATCGCAATCTCTTTTTCAGCTTCAAAACCAGCACTAAAAAACTCAGGAGCATATAAACGCACAAGCGCTGGAGCAAAATACATTCCTAATGCAACTAGAGCAAACAAGATTATTGAGATTGTTGTAATAAGACGTGATGCAAATCCATCGCCACCATCTTCGTGATCAAAGGATCTAACAAGTTGTGGAATAAATATCGCTGTGAGCGCACCACCAACAAGCAAGTTGTACAAAATATTAGGCATTGTGTTTGCAACGTTGTAAGTATCTGCAAGAAGTGCGGTACCAAGAACTGCAACAATTAATATGCCACGGATAAACCCAGTGATGCGAGAGATAATTGTGCCAAGTGCCATAATTCCTGAAGCACGAAAGAGTTCGTTAGATTTCACTATTACGTCCCTTTCTGACTCGGCGAACGCTCTGAGCCACAGCTGCAAGCAGTAGAAGTATCGCCGCCCCTGTAGTAAACCATGTCACACGTTTATCAATAACAGTTGAATGAATCTGCAGAATCGACTTTGGAACGATATCCATGCCGGTTTCATCGGTGATTTGGGCAAAGATTGTGGTCTCACCTGGGGCTATGACATCTAATTTGAGCTCTAACTGCTCCTTAGAGTTAGCGGCAATTGTGACGCCAACAAAGCTTTCAACCGAGACTCGACTATTCATAGGAACCATTGCGACATCAACAGTTACTTGGACTGGGAACTTATTAATAATTGTAAATGGAAGCTTGGCCGATTCAGTTGTAACTTGATACTTACCGGGATTAATACGAAGTCTATTTACCTGCTCTGCCACCGCACTCTTTGCACTATAAGAAAAAAACTCACGATTATCTCTATCTAAAGTAGGTGATAGGAGCTGGCTTAAGCGCATGCGCATCATCATTAAGTCATAACTATCAACGACGCGAGAAAGGCGTGTTAGGGCTTTACGGTTGTCACTGTAATTTTTTCGCAAAGGGGCGCTCAACTTTGATTTACCAGTGCCCCAGCCAGCCTTAGGCTCTGAACGCACAGTGCGACCTAGTGCAATCTGCAACTGCGATTTACCAAATGTGTAATACATCTTTAACTCACTTGGCGCTAAAGATTTAGCAAGTGCAACATCTGGGTTTCCGTAAGCAAGGGCGATAACTTCATTGTTGATTGAAACTTTCCGTAACTGTCCTAGCCAATTAGAAGCAATAGCCGATCCAACAGGAGCAGCTTCATTTGCTAATGTGTAATCACCCGTCATTGTTGCAACTTCATCGATTAACGCAGGATCAATAATCCAAATCTTAGATTTAGAGACAGGAACATAAACAAGCTGACCTAACCTGCCCGAAGGAGTTAACTCCTGTGCTAAATCATCGTTACGAAACTCTCCTGTAAAAGTTTGATGTGCTGGTCCAACAATGCGAACGACTGATGGAGCGGCCTGCACTGGCGATAGTGGTGCGGTGAGGAAAAGTGCCACAAAGAAAAGAGAGATTAATCTTTTCATGAGGGCAACTCCCCACTGCGAGCAATTAACTTCTTCTCATCCGGATAAGCCAGCCGATCAACGATTTCATTTAAAGGAAACCAGGAAACTTCATCGACTTCACTCACTTGTGGTGTTAACTCACCACTGACTTCAGTAAACATAAAGTGATGCACAGTCTTATGAATACGTTTGCCACCTGCCATAAACCAAAAATCAATCACACCTAAAGATTTAGTAATAGATGATGTAATTCCTGTTTCTTCAGCGACTTCACGTATTGCAGCCTGTTCAGGTGTTTCACCTTCTTCTATATGTCCTTTAGGTAAGGACCAGAGCAGTCGCTTTCCAGTGGCATCTTTATGGTCGATGCGACCAATAAGAAGGCCCCGCGTACCAGATTGATCAATAACTAATCCACCAGCGCTGACTTCATCAACTCTTTTGGCATAAGGACGTTTGTTTTTTGGGTGTGAAGATTTTTCAGGGTTGCTAGAACTCTGTGTTTGGGGGCCGCGGTTAGCGGGGCGCTTACGCTTCCGCTTCTTTTTCGTGCCTTCGCTGCCCGCACCAGGTGCCGGGATCATGGAGCAAGGGTACTGCTCTAACCTTACTTATTGTGAGACCACACCCCGCAGTCGAGTTAGCCCTTAGCTCACTTATCGAACGAGCCCCATTGGCAAGTTCGCTAGCGCAATCCTTTAAAGCTAAAGGCTTTACTTTGGCATTGGTTGGCGGACCTGTGCGCGATGCGATTTTAGGAAGACTCGGAAATGATTTAGATTTCACAACTAATGCGCTGCCATTAGAGAGTAAAAAGATATTAAATGAGTGGGCAGATAATGTTTGGGACACAGGAATTGCTTTCGGAACCGTTGCTGCAAAACGTGGTGAGACAACTGTTGAAGTAACAACATATCGCACCGAACATTACGATGCAGATTCACGCAAACCCGCCGTTGAATATGGAAAAGATATTCATGGAGATTTATCACGGCGAGATTTCACAGTTAATGCAATGGCGTTAGAACTAACAACTGATACACCACAGTTCATCGACCCTTTTAATGGATTGCAGGATTTAGCTCAAAGAACTCTGTGCACACCAGGAAAACCAAGCGACTCATTTAATGATGATCCGCTTCGCATGATGCGTGCTGCACGTTTTGCAAGCCAGTTAGATTTTGAAATAGATCTCGATGTTTTAGCAGCGATGAAAGAGTTAGCGCATCGAATCTCAATTATTTCAGCTGAGCGTGTACGCGATGAGTTCACAAAGATTTTAATGTCTAACAATCCCCGCAAAGGAATTACATTATTAGTAGACACAGGCCTAGCCGATTTAGTTTTGCCAGAGATTCCTAAACTTCGCCTAGAAGTCGATGAACACCACCACCATAAAGATGTTTATGAACATTCAATCACCGTCCTTGAGCAAGCTATTGAACATGAAGATCGATTAGGTGGCCCCAACCTTGTTATTCGCCTTGCCGCGCTCTTGCATGACATTGGAAAACCAAAGACCCGCGCATTTATTGAAGGCGGCGGAGTTTCATTCCACCACCATGAAGTAGTTGGTGCGCGCCTTGCAAAGAAGCGATTAACCGAGCTGCGCTTTGATGGTGAGACCGTAGAAGCCGTTGAGCTCCTCACTACTTTGCATCTGCGCTTTCATGGCTATGGCGATGGGGAATGGACAGACTCTGCCGTGCGCAGATATGTGCGAGATGCGGGGCAATTACTCGTTCATCTACATGTACTCACACGTGCCGACTGCACTACGCGCAATCGCAATAAAGCTGCGCGCCTTGCCGCAATTTACGATTCATTAGAAGCACGTATCGAAGTTTTGATGGAGCAAGAGGAGCTATCAAAGATTCGACCAGATCTAGATGGTGCTCAAGTAATGGAGCTTTTGAATTTAAAACCTTCACGTGATGTTGGTGCTGCAATGGATTTTCTTATGGAGCTTCGTCTTGAACAGGGACAGATAGGTACAGAAAAGGCTACCGAGGCGCTACTTAATTGGTGGAAAGAGCGTTCGGCGAAGTAGTCGTACACCTACTAATAAATATGCCGCACTTACACATAGCGGCACAGTTGCACCTAAACCAGATGTTGGCAGCAGCAGTGCTGCAATTAATCCCCCAGAGACAATTGCCGCGTTGACAACAACATCATAAACAGCAAAAACGCGACCTCTGTAGTAATCATCAATCTTTGATTGCACTAGCGCATCATTTGTAACTTTTAGATTTTGACCAAAGAAAGAAGTTAAAAGCGCGGTCAGAATTAAAGTAAACTGCGTTTGCGATGCAGCCAAAATCAATGGACATGCAGCACTTGTAAGAATTGCAAAGCGAATCCAACGATGCCGGCCAAATTTAGAAACTCCGTAAGGTGCAAGAAATGCGCCAAGAAAGACGCCAACTCCGGCAAAAGAGAGCGCAAAACCAAAACCCTGCAATCCCTGCTCGGGCAAATTGGGATCATTAAAAGAGTTTCGTTCAAGTAAAAGCGCAGTCAATGTCAGCGCAGTTAAACCACCACGGTGCACAGCAGTTGCTGCAATGCCACGCGCTGCATCAGAGTGAACTCGCAAGAATTCAAAACCTTCGCGCATATCTTTAATACCTTGAGAAAAACTAGCCGCTTGTTTTTCATGCTCCAGTGGGCCAATTTCATATTTATTTAAGCGGCTAGTAAGCAGCGCTGCAGCAAAATATCCACCGCTAGCAATCAAAATAAGTAGTGCATCTGCATGATCTGCAAGTGCCAATGTGTCAGTAAGTGCGCGAACCCCAACGCCAATGCCTCCACCAATGACGACTAGGACTGAACCACCAGTAACGGCCATTGCATTGGCTGTGATTAGCGATTTAGCATCGATGAGTAAAGGCAAACCAGCAGAGAGTGCGGCAAGGATTAATCGATTGATTCCAAAGGCAATTAATACAACTGCCGTTAATGCAAGGCCAGTTGTTCCGCTAAAAATAAATAGTGCAACCAGTAATAGGTTGGCACTGCGAGCAAGATTTGCAATAAAGAGAGCGCGCTGGCGTGAAACACGATCAAGAATTGTTCCAACAAATGGCCCAACGATGGAATATGGCAATAAGACCACAGCAAAACCAATGGCTGCACTTAACGCATTAGCTTGACGCTCTGGAGAGAAGAGCACAAATGATGCCAAAGCACTTTGAAAGATTCCATCAGTAGCCTGGCCGCTCCAACGGATTGCCAGCAAACGCGAAAATCTTGGATGCCGCAGCAAACCAAGAAAACTCATAAGAAAGAGCGTACTGGCTCAATAAGGATTATTCTTTACACCAATGAAATCCCAACGTTCATTCATCGACTATTCACTCGATAAGCGCGCCACTTTGATGGCCCTCTTTCGCGGTGTTGTTGATGCCTGCGATGCAGATCCCTATTTAATGCGGGCGGCAAAGTGGCATGGCGAAAAAGTGGCGCGCAACTGCCCGGTCTGTAAGAAAAACGAACTCGTTGAACTTCGTTACACATTTGGTGAACAGCTTGGCCAATACTCAGGGCGCATTAAGAATGTAAAAGAGTTAACGCAGATGGAGAGCGAGTTTGGCGAATTTCGCGTCTATATCGTCGAGGTCTGCCGCGGGTGTTCTTGGAATCACCTGTGCGCCTCATTTGTTCTAGGCGATGGCCATGAACGCAAGGCGCCCCGCAAGGTACGCACCCTGGAGGACGAGGATTACGCCACACGGTAGCCTTAAGAAATGCGTAAGTTTCTTATCCGATCAGCCATCTTTCTTGGTGGCTTTGGCTTCATAGCCGGATCAGTACTTTTCGCGCTGGCTTATTTCACCGTAGATATCCCTGATGCAAATGCATATGTGAATTCGCAGTCCACGATTATTCAATATTCCAATGGCGAAGAAATCGGACGAGTAGGAACGCAGAACCGTCAGATCGTTCCGCTTGCAAAAATTCCACTCAATGTTCGCCATGCAGTCCTTGCTGCCGAAGATAAAAGTTTCTATTCCAACCGTGCGTTTTCTGTAACAGGAATTTTGCGTGCAGTACTAAATAACTTAAAAGGCGGTTCATTACAGGGTGGTTCAACAATCACTCAACAATATGCAAAGACCGCTTTCTTAACACCAAGCCGCACAATTCAAAGAAAGATCAAAGAGCTAGTTATCTCTATTAAGTTAGAAAACCAACTGTCAAAAGATCAAATCTTTGAGAGTTATTTAAATACTATTTACTTCGGCCGCGGCTCATACGGTGTTATGACCGCATCGCAACAATATTTCAATCGAAATGTTGATCAACTCACTAACGCTCAAGCTGCCGTGATCGCCTCTATTTTGCGCTCTCCTGGTTTATATGATCCAGCTTTTAAAGAGGGTAATGCCGAACGTCTAGCTAATCGTTTTCAATATGTTATTAATAATATGGTGGATGCTGGTTGGTTAGAAAAAGATGCAGCGGCAAAAATGCAACTACCAACGGTTGCTCC
>CAIVDO010000008.1 GCA_903904665.1 uncultured Actinomycetes bacterium
CATAGACGCCCTTCATTGAGCGGAGCCAGAAAAAGCCAATAAACATCAGAGCAAGGCAGCCCATCGCCCACATAAAGGAAATGATCTTGCCCGGCCATTTAGTGACCAAGTCATTTCCCTGCTGACTGCCCTGGGCAATACTGATAACAGGATTGATTTTTAACCACGGATTGCGTGCCATCGTTCCATTACCAAGTGGGCCTGACCACGGCGACCAGAAGAAAAACCCTTTATTGAGAAATAGGCGCGTTGCTTTTACTGGGTGAGTTACGTACCACTTCAACACACAGTTGACTAAATCGCTATCTGAAACTGAAGTTGATGGCGCTTTGGGTTCACATGGAACATTTGGGCCAACATGGGCATAACCGCCGGAAGTTTCATCGCCAGCACCCAGGCTCATAGTTATACCTAGGTTTGTTGAAATTACTGCTTTACCGGTTGATTGCATATTCCGCTGAACTAAAATCGCTGGTGCTATAGCCATAATCCCTACAACACCTACGATTATTGCCGCTTGTATTTTACGGTTGCTAAACATGAGAGCCCAAATAACTGCAAATACTAATGAGGTGAGTAACCAACGGGGTTGTACAAATGATGCCAAGGCACAAAACCCACCAACACCGATTATGTAGATACCAAACTTGCGATCATTATTTAATTGCTTCGATTTAACAACGATGCCTGCAATCATTAACATGCAAGATGCAATCAGACTTTCGTAACCGACCGCCATTGAACTCAATGAAAGTGTTGGGTTAAATGCCAAGGCAATTCCAATAAGGAAAACATAGGGACGCAGTTTCGTACCGTGTAGTTGTTTCACAAAGTAATAACTTGAATATGCATAAAATAAACTTTGAACGAATGAAAGAATTGCAATTGCATTTGGAATTGAGATCTTGGCAATTACCCAAATAAGAATCGGGTACCCTGCTGGCCAGTAAGAAAGTATGCTGGCATCAGAAAAATAACCCTGTTTGAGAAGGCCATCGACTCCGCTTAAATAGCTTTCGCCATCTGCTCCAAGCCATCCACCATTTGGAATATTTGCCAAAGTAATGAGCTTGATTACAAAGGCTAGAAGTGGAATCGCAACTACATAGATGGTGCTTTTATTGCCTGCATTGGCTTTTTGTTGGTTCGCCTTCTTTGATTTACTTGCCATGCGACCTATTCCTTGTAATGAGAGACCAAGTATGAGCGCCGTTGTTCATCTTTACCAGCAGGCTCTACAACGCCTGCGACCCAGGCTTTCATTCCCCGAGCAGCCAGGGAGCGAAGGGCTAAATCGGCAGAATCAGGCGAGACGATCGCCGTCATCCCAATGCCACAGTTCCAGGTGCGCTCCATATCAGCCTGTGGCACGCCACCGACTTTGGATAAGAACTCCATCTCAACTGGCACTGACCACGTTGATCGATCATAAATTGCGCTCAGATGTTCTGGAATAACGCGCGCAGTATTTTCTGCAATTCCACCACCGGTGATGTGTGAAAATCCGCGAAGATTTCCTTGCATGGATTTAATCAGCGCCAAGCAATCAAGTGCGTAAATCTCGGTTGGGGTTAAGAAAACCTCACCCGATGTTTTACCGTATTCGCTGACATGAGCATTTAATGACAATTTTGCGGTTTTAATAATATGGCGAACTAATGAAAATCCATTTGCATGGAAACCACTAGATGGCATGGCGATCAAAACATCGCCCTCTTTTACTAAATGCGCACCAAGTTGCAGATGTTCATCAACAACTCCAGTTGCAGCACCTGCAACATCAAACTCATCATCATCTAATAAACCTGGGTGTTCGGCAGTTTCGCCACCGATTAAAGCTGTGCCGGCTTTTTCACAACCCCGTGCAATTCCTGCAACGATTTCGGCGATGCGCTCTGGTATTACTTTTCCTACCGCAATGTAATCAGTCATAAATAAAGGTTCGGCGCCACACACGACTAAATCATCAACAACCATTGCCACTAAATCTTCACCAATGGTGTCGTACTTACCAATAGCGCGAGCAATTTCAGTTTTTGTTCCTACTCCATCAGTTGAAGTTGCGAGCAAAGGCTTCTTCATATTCTTTAGCGCCGATGCATCGAATAGTCCAGCAAAGCCGCCAATGCCACCCATCACTTCAGGCCGTGATGCTTTAGCGATGGAAGCTTTCATTAACTCAACTGCGCGATCTCCTGCATCGATATCAACGCCTGCATCCTTATATGTACTCATTTAGTGACCATGAACTTCCGTGATTTCAAGGCGCATCTTGCCCTCAGACATATCGGCAGGGATGCGGATGGGATATTTACCCGTAAAACAAGCCCCGCAGAGCTTATTTTCATCGACCTGGGTGGATTCAATCAAGCCTTCTAATGAAACATAGCCAAGGGAATCGGCGCCAATAGAGCGGCGAATCTCTTCAACCTCTAGCCCACTTGCAACAAGTTCTGCGCGCGTTGCAAAGTCGATTCCATAAAAACATGGCCATTTAACTGGCGGTGAAGAGATTCGAACGTGAATCTCACGTGCTCCGGCCTCGCGCAGCATGCGCACGATTGCACGTTGGGTGTTACCGCGAACAATTGAATCATCGACAACAACAATTCGCTTGCCTTCAATAATTTCACGGAGAGGATTGAGCTTTAAGCGAATTCCGAGTTGGCGGATTGTTTGTGATGGTTGAATAAATGTGCGTCCTACGTAAGAGTTCTTGACTAATCCCATTCCAAATGGAATTCCTGAACCCTTGGCATAACCAATTGCTGCTGGAGTTCCTGATTCAGGAACTGGGATAACTAAATCTGCTTCAACTGGTGATTCCTTTGCTAAACGCTCACCGATACGAACTCGAGTTGCGTGAATTCCTTGACCTGCAATTGTTGTATCTGGGCGAGCAAGATAGACATATTCAAAGAGACATCCCTTAGGTTCAGCCGGTGCCCAACGTTCAGAGCGAACGCCATTGGCATCGATTGCTACAAACTCTCCTGGTTCAATTTCGCGCACAAATGCAGCGCCCACAATGTCAAGGGCAGCAGATTCTGATGCAACTACCCAACCATTTTCTAACTTACCTAGTACTAATGGGCGCACACCATGTCTATCGCGCGCTGCATACAAAGTATGTTCATCCATAAATACAAGTGAGAATGCACCTTCAAGTTGCGGCAGTACAGACATTGCACTTGCTTCTACATTCTTCTCATTTTGCAATGAAATAAGCGCAGTCATAATTTCAGTATCTGTTGTTGCTCCACGTTCGCGCGCAGTGCTTGGCTCTAGTTTTTGTACTAATTCAGCTAAATCGCCGGTATTTGTAAGATTGCCATTGTGGGCTAAAGCCAGTGTTCCGTACTTAGTTGGGCGCAAGGTTGGCTGGGCATTTACCCAGGTGCTCGATCCTGTGGTGCTATATCGACAGTGACCAATTGCAAGATTGCCTGGCAAAGTCGCTAGATCACTTTCAGTAAAGACCTGTGAAACTAGACCCATATCTTTATAGACAAGAATTCTGCTGCCATCACTTGTTGCAATACCAGCTGACTCGGTACCGCGATGTTGCAAGGCATACAAACCGTAGAAAGCTAACTTTGCGACTTCTTCACCCGGAGCCCACACGCCAAAAACTCCGCAAGCATCCTGTGGCCCTTTATCGTCGCCTAAGACGTTGTGATTGAGTAATCCATCAGGGCGTCTCATGGTTGCATCCTAAGTGGTAAATACTCCGAAAGATCTGCGCGAACACCTGAGGCGATTATGTCGCCATTATTTAACGCATCGCTCCACTTAATTTCACCGCTGGCTAATGCCAACCATGTTGGCGCGTTCATCTCAACAACATTTGCTGGAGTTCCACGGGTATGAGTTGGTCCATCGCCACATTGCACTGCGGCATAAGGCGGGATCCTAACTTCTATTGCACGACCTGGGGCTTTAGCAGTCAAGAGCGCAAGTGTGCTCTTGACATCATCTAGAACTTGTTGATCGCGCATTTGATTCAACCAAAGAGCCGTGGGAAAGTTGAAGTGTGAATAGTGCGCAGTTCATCCAGAGGAATTACGCAATCATTAATCGTTAGTGAATCTCCCCCGGTTGTTCCAAGCTTTGAAAGAGCGATCGAATACTTAGTTGCCAAAGCCTGTAACTGTGCAATTTTCTCTGAACTAATTGCAACGATTACACGCCCTGGCGTTTCACTTAAGAGATCGATGGCTGGATTACTCAATGAAATAACTGCGCCAACGTTATAGCGCAGCACCATCTCAGTTAATCCGGCAGATAGACCACCTTGGCTTAAATCATGTGCTGCGCTAAAGAAAGCATTGCCCTCTAGAAGTAGCTCAATAAGGCGCATTTCACGGGCTAAATCAGCATCCGGAGATTGACCAACACGTTGTCCATGTAAGAAAGCCCACTCGCTTCCAGCAAGATCTTCCTTAGTTTCACCTACGAGGTAAAGCTCTAGAGCCGCTTCTTTATAACTCATTGGCGTGCGGGTGCGAACATCTTGAATAACACCAAGCACGCCGATGACTGGTGTTGGCAAAATCGCAACTGAACCTGTTTGGTTATAGAAAGAGACGTTGCCGCCAGTTACTGGCAGACCCATCTCTAAACAACCATCGGCTAAGCCGCGAACTGATTCGGCAAACTGCCACATGACACCTGGATCTTCAGGAGAACCAAAGTTAAGGCAGTTAGTAACTGCAAGTGGTCGCGCACCTGCAGTTGCGATATTTCGGGCAGCTTCTGCTAATGCAAGTTTGGCACCTTGGTAGGGATTTAAATATGACCAGTTGGCGTTAGCGTCGGTTGAGATTGCAACACCTAAGTTTGTTGTCTCATCTAAGCGAACCATTCCTGAATCATCAGGTTGGGCTTGAATCGTATTTCCCTGAACATATTTATCGTATTGAGCAGTGACCCACGATTTATCGGCCAAGTTTGGCGCACCTGCAAGTTTTAATACTGCAGCTTTTATCTCTGCTGCACCGCTTGGCATTGGCACATTGACTTTTTGAGAATTAACTTGATCGATATAAGCAGGTTGAGCAAGTGGGCGGTTATAGACCGGACCTTCGTGGGCAACGGTGCGTGGTGGCACATTGACAATGACTTCGCCATTCCACGTAATTTCAAGTCGGTCACCATCTGTTACTTCGCCAATTACAGTAACTGTTACATCCCATTTCTTACAGATTTCTAGGAAGCGATTGATCTTGCTTGGCTCAACGATTGCGCACATGCGCTCCTGTGATTCTGACATCAAGATCTCTTCAGGTGAAAGTGATGGATCACGCAAAGGAACCTTATCTAGCGCTACTTTCATGCCACCGCTGCCACCAGATGCAAGCTCACTTGTTGCACACGATAAGCCTGCTCCGCCAAGGTCTTGGATGCCAACCACTAGATCTTCGGCAAAGATTTCAAGCGAACATTCAATCAATACTTTTTCAACAAATGGATCGCCCACTTGAACACTTGGTCGCTTAGTTGATCCACCAGCACCAAATGTTTCTGAGGCTAGAACTGAAACGCCACCGATTCCATCGCCTCCAGTTTTCGCGCCATACAAAACAACTAGATTTCCAGCACCTGCAGCTTTAGCTAGTTTGATATCGCTGTGCTTCATGACGCCAACACATAAAGCGTTAACGAGTGGATTACCAATATATGTTTCGTCAAATACAACTTCACCACCAATATTTGGCAGCCCTAAACAGTTTCCATAACCACCAACACCAGCAACGATCCCTGGCAACACGCGACGTGTATCAGCAGCATCGGCTGGACCAAATCGCAATGGATCCATAACTGCAATTGGTCGCGCACCCATTGTTAAAATATCTCTAACGATTCCACCCACACCTGTTGCAGCCCCTTGATACGGTTCGATAAACGATGGGTGATTATGTGATTCAATTTTAAAAGTAACTGCGTAGCCTTGACCGACATCAACAACGCCAGCGTTTTCACCGATACCTACTAGTAAGGCATCAGATTTTGGAGCTTTATCTCCAAACTGTTTTAAATGTACTTTCGATGATTTATAAGAACAATGCTCAGACCACATAACTGAATACATAGCCAGCTCAGATGAGGTTGGGCGCCGTCCTAGAATCTCTTTAATGCGTGCATACTCATCAGCCTTTAAACCAAGTTCTGCAAATGGTTGAGAGTTATCGGGAGTGGATTGTGCGATTGCGACTGTATCTAAAGCCATTACTTGACCATCGCATTCAAAATCGAAGTAAAGAAGCCAAGGCCTTGCGCAGATGGGCCGGTGAGTTCATCAATAGCGTGCTCTGGGTGAGGCATAAGGCCTACAACGTTGCCACGTTCATTAGTGATTCCAGCGATTAAATTCCTTGATCCATTGGGGTTTTGGCCTACATATCTGGCGATTACTCGCCCTTCGCCTTCAAGCATTGCCAATGTCAAGTCATCGCACTGAAATGAACCTTCACCATTTTTAAGTGGGATAACAATCTTTTCTCCAGTTTTGTAAGAAGAAGTCCAAGCTGTTGTGTTATTAACGATTTCAATCTCTTGATCTCGACATAAGAAGTGCAAATCAGAGTTACGAGTTAGGGCACCTGGCAACAAATGTGATTCGCATAAAACCTGAAAACCATTACAGATTCCAAGAACAGGCATTCCTTTACCCGCAGCTTCAATCACTAACTGCATAACGGGAGCAAAGCGTGAAATGGCACCACAGCGAAGATAGTCGCCGTAGGAGAAACCTCCGGGCAAAATAACGGCATCAACACTTTTTAGATCAGCATCGGCATGCCATAGCGATACTGCTTCGGCGCCACCTGCAACTACAGCGCGCGCTGCATCGCGGTCATCTAATGTGCCTGGAAAAGTGATAACTCCAACGCGCATTATTTTTCCACTCGCACAACAAAGTTTTCGATTACTGGGTTAGAAAGCAGAACCTCTGCAGCTTTTTCAACTTCTGCTAACTGGTCAGCAGTTGGCTCACCGTCAACTTCAATTTCAAAACGCTTTCCTTGGCGCACTGACTTAGCAAAGCTAAATCCAAGGCGAGGCAAAGCCGACGCAACAGCGTTACCTTGAGGATCAAGAATCTCTGGTTTTAACATCACATCAACCACGATCTTTGCCATTGTCATATTCTCCCTTGATTAGAACTTGCTGCCAGTTAAACGGAAAAAAGCCTCTTCATAACGAAGTGCGGTCTTTTCTACGATCTCAGCCGGTAGTTGTGGGGGTGGGCTATCTCTATCCCATCCACTTGCTACTAGGTAGTCACGTAAAAACTGTTTATCAAATGAGGGCTGCGTACCCCCGGGCGCCCATGTGGATTGATCCCAAAAGCGTGAAGAATCAGGGGTTAGAGCCTCATCCCCCAAAATGATTTCCCCGGCGGCATTTAATCCAAATTCAAATTTAGTATCAGCCAGAATAATTCCACGGCTCTTAGAAAAATCAGCTGCCGTGTCATAGAGCTTTAATGTCAGATCACGCAGCTGCGCTGCTTCATTAGCGCCAATAATCTGTGAAGCCTTTTCGAAATCAATATTTATATCGTGATCGCCAATATCGGCCTTAGTCGCTGGAGTGAAAATACTGCTTGGAAGTTCTGATCCATCCAGCAAAGCGCCTGGTAGAGCATTTCCACATACTGCGCTATTTTCTTTGTACTCACTCCACCCGCTACCAGTTAAGTAGCCACGTGCAACACACTCGATAGCAAGCATCTCTAAAGGTTGAACAATAACTGCTCGATCTTCAACAATCTCTGGAACATCAGTTGAAATAATATGGTTAGGAATAATATCTGCGAGTAAGTCAAACCAAAATAAAGATAGTTGGGTCAGTACTGCGCCTTTGCCAGGAATCTCAGTGGGCATTACCCAGTCATAGGCAGAGATGCGATCAGATGCAACGAGCAGAATATTTCCAAGATCATTAGTGTAAAGATCGCGAACTTTTCCGGTGCGCAGGTGTGTCCACCCAGGAATCACAGGCGCTGGCGGTGGACCAGCTAGGCCGAAGCCGCTCACCTAATAGAGCCGGGCTTGTACTGCGCTGCGGCAGGGTGCGCGGATGTAATCGCGCCAATGCGATTAACAACTCGAGCAACTTGTTGGCGAGCTTCGCCAGTAAATTCAAGTGGGGTGCTAATTAATAGATCTAA
This sequence comes from uncultured Actinomycetes bacterium, assembly GCA_903904665.1. GTDB lineage: Bacteria > Actinomycetota > Actinomycetes > Nanopelagicales > Nanopelagicaceae > Planktophila. The sequence continues at coordinate 8,177 of CAIVDO010000008.1, forward strand.
TGCAGAGCTATCAAGTGGTAAACGATCATCTGCAGCTAAATCATCAAGAAGAGTATTTCTCTTTCCTTCGCGCATACCAAGTGCGGCCTTTACGGCGTGCTCCTTAATAACTTCATGAGCTACTTCGCGACCCACGCCAGCTTTTACCGCTGCCATCAAAATCTTTGTTGTAGCCAAGAAAGGTAGATATCGCTCTAATTCAGCGGCGATTACTGCAGGAAATGCACCAAATTCATCAAGAACTGTAAGCATTGTTTCAAGCAGCCCATCAATTGCATAGAAAGCATCTGGCAATGCAACGCGGCGAACAACTGAGCAAGAAACATCGCCTTCATTCCATTGATCACCTGAAAGTTCGCCAACCATTGAAGCAAATCCACGAAGCACAACGGCTAAACCATTAACGCGTTCGCATGATCGGGTATTCATTTTATGTGGCATTGCGCTACTGCCCACTTGGCCCGCTTTAAATCCCTCAGTTACAAGTTCAGCACCCGCCATCAAACGAATTGATGTTGCAAGAGATGATGGAGATGCAGCTAATTGCACAAGAGTCGTTACAACATCATAATCAAATGAGCGGGGATAGATTTGCCCAGTTGAATCGAGGACGCGATTAAAGCCAAGCTCTTTGGCAACTGTATTTTCTAATTTTGAATGTGCATCAGGTGAACCCAATAAATCAATTGAATCTTGCGCAGTTCCAATTGGGCCCTTAATGCCGCGCATCGGATAGCGCTCTTGTAAAGCAGTTAAACGCTCGTATGCAAAGAGTAGTTCTTCGGCAGCTGAAGCAAAACGTTTTCCAAGAGTTGTGATCTGCGCTGGAACATTGTGTGAGCGTCCAGCGATTGGCTGATCTGCATACTGTGTCGCGCGTTCAGCAAGACGGGCCAGCAAAGTAACTACTTTGTCATGAACAATTTCAAGACCGTTTCGAATCTGGAGCGCTTCAATATTTTCAGTTAAATCTCGGCTAGTCATTCCTGCATGAATTGCTTCGTGGCCTGCTAAGGCATTGAACTCTTCAATACGGGCTTTTACATCATGACGTGTGAGTTTTTCACGTGCATCAATTGATGCTAAATCCACCTTTGTAATTACCTTCTCGTAATCTGTAATTACATCGCTGGAAATAGCGTGGCCAAGAGTTGATTGGGCCCGCATAACTGCAATCCAGAGCTTTCGCTCAGCGATGATTTTGGCCTCTGGCGCGAAGATTTCACGCATCGCAGCTGATGCATATCGGTTAGCTAGAAGGCTCACAGGTGCATTATCTTGCATTTAATTGCCCTTCTCTGCCACCGACGCATTGAGCGCGATGTCGGTGCGATAGAAAGATCCATCCAGTGAAATATGGCTGATTGCGCGATATGCCCTGTCTCGAGCTTCAGTTAAATCACTACCCATCCCGGTCACAGTTAATACGCGACCTGCAGATGAAACTAAGCCTTTTTCATTGTGTGAAGTTCCGGCATGAAAGATCACTGTGTTTTCAACGTTTGGGAACTGCCCAATAACATCACCTGATTCTGGAGATGTTGGATAACCTTTAGAAGCTAAAACAACTGTGACTGCCGATTCATTGCGCCACTGCAAAGAAACTCCTTCAAGATCTCTGGTCGCTGCTTTATAAAGAAGTGATGCCAGTGGAGTTTTAAGAAGAGGAATAAGTACCTGGGTCTCTGGATCTCCAAAGCGAGCATTAAATTCAATCACTCGAGTTCCGTGATCTGTTAATGCAAGGCCTGCATATAACAATCCAACAAATGGAGTTCCACGTGCTGCCATCTCGGCAATCATGGGTGCAAGAACTTTTTTATGAGTATCTTCGATTATGTCTGATGGTGCCCATGGCAGCGGTGAATAAGCACCCATGCCTCCAGTGTTCGGCCCAGAATCATTATCCTGTGCACGTTTGAAATCCTGTGCTGGTTGCATCGCAATTACAGTCTTGCCGTCGCTAATTCCAAAGAGTGAAACCTCTGGGCCCACTAAGAACTCTTCAATAACTACGCGATTACATGCAAGTGCATGATCTAGCGCTTCTTGGCGATCGCGAGTAACAACCACACCTTTGCCTGCAGCTAATCCATCATCTTTAACAACATAAGGTGCACCAAAGGTATCTAAAGCTTTTTCAATCTCTGCCTGTGTGGTGCAGGTAAAACTATGTGCAGTAGGTACGCCAGCATCTGCCATTACTTCTTTAGCAAAGTTTTTTGAGCCCTCTAACTGTGCAGCGGCCTTGGATGGGCCAAAAACAGATATTCCAGCGGCCCGCAAGAGATCTGCAACGCCATTTACTAAAGGTACTTCTGGCCCAACTACAACTAAATCAACCTCGAGCTGTTGTGCAAGGGTAAGAATTGCTTGGTTGTCAGAGATATTTACAGGATGACATGGTGCAAACTCAGAGATTCCTGGATTACCCGGAGCAACATGAAGTTCTGTGCACTCTGGATCTGCGTGTAGTCCTAGTCCTAAGGCGTGTTCGCGACCGCCGCTTCCGACTAGGAGGATTTTCATTACTTAGATGAAATCCTTTACGACAATTGTTTCATCGCGCCCCGGACCGACACCGATTGCACTCATGGGAGCGCCAGAGATTTTCTCTAAGAAAGCGATGTAATCCTGTGCAGCTTGTGGCAGGTCACTGAGTTTGCGAGCACCAGTAATATCTTCTTTCCAACCTGGCATGTATTCATAAATTGGTTTTGCATGGTGGAAATCAGATTGTGAAGCTGGAAGTTCTTCGACGCGCTTTCCATCGATTTCATAAGCGACACATACTGGAATCTTTTCCCACCCAGTTAATACATCTAACTTAGTCAAAAAGAAATCTGTTAAACCATTAACGCGAACTGCGTAACGGGCGATCGGTGCGTCAAACCAGCCACAGCGGCGTGCACGGCCAGTTGTTACACCGACTTCACCACCGATACGACGTAGCGCTTCGCCATCTTCATCAAAGAGTTCAGTTGGGAATGGTCCGCTACCAACACGTGTCGTGTATGCCTTAATAATTCCAATCACGCGATCAATCTTGGTTGGTCCAATTCCAGAGCCAGTGCATGCACCACCTGCAGTTGGATTACTTGATGTTACGAATGGATATGTACCGTGGTCTACATCCAGCAAAGTTCCCTGTGAACCCTCTAGAAGTACACGTTTTCCGGCTTTTAACGCCTCATTAAGAATCAAAACAGTATCAGCAACATATGGACGAAGAATCTCGGCATACTCTAAATACTCTGCAAGGACTTCATCTACTTCAATATTTTTGCGATTAAAGACCTTAATAAGTACTTGGTTCTTATCGCGTAGTGCGCTTTCAATCTTTTGACGCAAGATAGAAGGATCGAATAGATCTTGAACGCGGATTCCAATGCGGTTGATCTTGTCGGCATAGGCTGGACCAATTCCGCGACCAGTTGTTCCTATCTTTGATTTACCTAAGAAGCGCTCTGAAACCTTGTCGATGGTGCGGTGATAAGGAGTAATCAGATGTGCATTTGTAGAAATTAGAAGTTTGCTGCAATCAATACCGCGCTCAGTTAAGCCAGCGATTTCTTGAAGTAATACACCTGGATCAATTACTACACCATTGCCAATTACTGGAATTACATTGGGCGAAAGAATTCCTGAAGGTAAAAGGTGAAGTGCGTACTTTTGATCACCGATAACAACTGTATGTCCTGCGTTGTTGCCACCTTGGTAGCGGACTACATAATCAACGCGATCTCCTAGTAAATCGGTGGCTTTACCCTTGCCTTCGTCGCCCCATTGAGCGCCAAGCAAAACTAGTGCGGGCATTGGTAAAGCCTCTCCGATTACGTAGTGGGTATTACTTAAGTGATGAAGTTCCTGTTGAACGTAGATCTTCGCAAGCATGTGCAACGCGAGCAGCCATGCCAGCTTCAGCAGCCTTGCCCCAGGCACGTGGGTCGTAAATCTTCTTAATACCAACTTCGCCATCAATCTTTAACACGCCGTCGTAGTTCTTTAGCATGTAATCCGCAACTGGGCGTGTAAATGCATATTGAGTATCTGTATCGATATTCATCTTAATTACGCCGTAATCAAGTGATTCGCGGATCTCTGAAAGAAGAGAGCCAGAACCACCATGGAATACAAGGTCCATTGGCTTGCTACCAGCAGGAAGGCCTAGCTTGGCAGAGACCGCTTCTTGCAATGTTGCCAGAATCTTTGGCTGCAAAACAACGTTACCTGGCTTATAGACACCATGAACATTTCCAAATGTTGCAGCTACCAAGTAGCGCGCATTTGCATCTGTTCCAAGCGTTTCAATTGTTAGAAGCGCATCTTCAGGTGTTGAGTACAGTTTGGCATCATGCTTTGCTTCAACGCCATCTTCTTCTCCACCAACAACGCCGATTTCAATTTCAAGAATGGTCTTAGCAGCAACTGACATCGTTAACATTTCTTTTGCGATGCGCATATTTTCCTTCATATCTACCGCTGAGCCATCC
>CAIVDO010000009.1 GCA_903904665.1 uncultured Actinomycetes bacterium
AGCGCTTTCAAAAGGCGCTTACAAAGCAACCACAGATTATTCTACAATCGCACGTGCTTCAGTAATTACAATTTGTGTTCCAACGCCCCTCGATGATAACCGTGAACCGGATATCACATTATTGCGAAGCGCCGCCTTAGGGATTGCGCCATTTGTTTCAAACGAGACATTAGTTGTTAGCGAATCAACTTCATATCCAGGCACATTGAGAGATGTCATAATCCCTATAGTTAATGAGCATAAGCCTGAAGCGTCTAACACTATTTATTTTGCAAGTGCACCAGAGCGCGTTAACCCAGGTGATCTAGTTTGGAATCAAAAGAACACTCCACGCTTAGTCGGCGCGATAGATGATGCATCACAAGCAAAAGCGCTCGCGTTCTATGAATCAATCTGTGATGCTGCAGTTTCAGTTTCAACTCCCGAGGTGGCAGAAGCTGCAAAGCTTCTTGAAAATACATTTCGATTAGTAAACATAGCTTTGATAAACGAGTTCACGCAGTTGTGTTCTGCTTCGGGCATTAATGTTCACGAAGTTATTGATGCGGCATCTTCGAAGCCTTACGGGTTTATGCCCTTTAGACCAGGTGTCGGTGTTGGTGGCCACTGCATCCCAGTTGATCCTTTGTACTTAACGTGGTGGGCAAGTCAAAACGGTCAAAAGGCCGAGTTCGTAGAATCTGCCGATTCAATTAATCATGCGATGCCAAAATATGTAGCACAACGGGCGTTGGCCATGGTTGATGCGTCAAAAACAAATCCAAAGGTTCTAATTCTTGGCGTTGCGTACAAACCAGGAGTCAGCGATGTGCGCGAGACTCCAGTCTCAGAATTACGTGATTACTTGAAAGCCCAAGGTGCTGAAGTAGCTTGGCACGATCCATTGGTATCGCTTTGGGAAGATTCAAAACCTGTTGATTTAGACTGGGAATGCGATGTTGCAATCCTTGCGACAAAGCAGCCGGGTATGAATCTAGTGCATTTGATCAATAAGGGTGTGCAAATTCTTGACTGTACAAATTCGATTACCGGGCAAACGGGCGTTAGTTCGCTTTAAGAACTCTTTTTCATCTCTGCAGATATATCGGTAATCATCGCTGACAGGTCACGTTTAGGCTTCCAGCCAACAAGTTGATTTATCAATTCAATATTTGGAACCCGTCGTTCCATGTCTTCAAAACCATCACCGTAAGCTTCTTCATATGGGACATAGACAATTTCACTCTTTGAATTAGTTTCAGTAATAATCTTTTGTGCTAAACCATTAATCGAAATTTCAAAATCATTTCCGATGTTAATGACTTTACCAATTGTATTATCGGCAAATGCAATTGCAATTACAGCGTCTATCACATCATAAACGTGCGCAAAGCAACGCGTTTGGTTTCCATCGCCATAGATAGTGATTGGTTCATTAGCCAGAGCAGATTTAACAAATCGTGGAACAACCATCCCATAAGCACCCAATTGGCGAGGTCCTACGGTGTTGAAGAATCTAACAATTCTTGTTTCTAGCTGTTTTTCAACAAAGTAGGCATATGCAAGGGACTCATCAATGGCTTTAGCTTCGCTATATGACCACCTAAGCGTGACCGGGCTTCCAAGAATTCTGTCATCACTCTCTTTAAGAGAGTCTGAAATATTCTTTCCGTAGACTTCGCTGCTACTTGTGAGAAAAACCGGGGTCTTGGTTTCGTATGCAGCCTCAAGAACATTCTCTGTTCCACGAATATTCGTTAACAAACTCGCTAGTGGATTGTTTACGATATTGAACACCCCAACGGCAGCAGCGAGGTGGAAAACATATTCGGCTTCCTTAATCAGCGGGCTCAGAATAGTTGAATCTAGAATCGATCCTTCAATCAAAGCAAAACTGCTTGAACTAACTAGATTCGTAAGGTTCGAGGCGCGACCAGTTGAAAAATTGTCAATTGCCGTGACGGTATGCCCATCATTAACTAAACGTTCGCACAAATGGGAGCCAATAAAGCCTGCCCCACCCGTTACTAAAATTCGCATTCTCTGAGTCTAGACGATTTCAATCTCGAATTCGCACATTAAAGGAATTCAAAATGGTGGAGCTGCATAAACGCTTATCTGTCCATAGTAGAGCTCAGAGAATCCTAAACATTTGCCTTATGCTAAGCAGCAAGAATCTGTTATGTGCAAACCTAGGAAAAGAAATGAATTTTAAACCAACTACCTACTATAGTTCTTGTAGAGATTGAGGTTTGACGTAATGGGAAACAAAGGAGCGAATCGTCATGAATGCCGTAATGCTCTTAACTGCAAAGGCCAATAACTCGGGAAGATTGGCTGAGGCACTGCCACCACAGTCGAGTCAAGCAACGTAAGGTGTTAGTTGAATGAAAGTTTTAGTGGCCGGTGGTGGTGGGTTTCTTGGGTCCGAGATACTAAGGAATTTAGCAGAGAGTGGTTTCGAAGTTAAAAGTCTTGGTCGGAATGCCTCCTCAACAATATATTGTGAACAAATTATTGCCGACATCCAGATCCCAGATACATATAACAATTTACTCTCAGCCTGGAAGCCAGAGGTTGTAATTCAAGCGGCTTGGGTAACAAATCAAAGAACCTATCGTATGAGCCCTTTGAATTCAGAGTATATGAATGCAACTTTGAAATTCGCTGAACAGAGCTACTTATCAGACACACAGCATTTCTTAGCCCTCGGTTCATCTGCGGAGTACGGTATTCCGCCTGAGCCATGTAACGCAACAACAACCCCAGCAGCACCTGTGGACATTTATGGAACACATAAATTACAAACTTTAATAAAACTACAGGAGATGGCCGAAAAATTTTCTAGCAAACTCTCCTGGGCAAGGATTTTCCAACCTTACGGGCCAGACCAGGATTCAGCACGACTTCTTCCATTTGCAAGGAAAGAGTTACTTGCTGGGAATAAAGTAAAAGTAGCACAATCGAATACGATCCTTGATTGGATATCTTCGCGGGATGTTGCTTCAGCTTTAACATTTGCAATTAGGAACCCAATCAACCAAATCTTTGATGTTGGAACAACAACACCCATTTCTGTTATACAAGCGCTTCGCACCTTAGCCACACTTTTGAATGTTGATTCAGAGCTCCTGGAAAATGTGAGCATACAAACTACGGCAGACGAAGAGCTCTCAATGGTTGTCAGCAAAGAATCCCCACTTTTCAATGCACAATGGACTCCACAAGATGATTTGGTTTCGGGATTGAAGTGGACACTTTCAAAATGAAAAAACTTCGAATTGGCTACCAACCTTTGAGCCCAGATTTGTCACAGCCGGGGGATCGGCGACGGGTGGCGTTCTGGGCGAAACACCGTGGCCACGAGATTGTCACAGACCTAACACAGAAAATAGACGTAGTACTTCTGTCAGAAAAAGCAGATCTAAATGCATTTCCAAGGAAAGCAGCAGGAACTCCAATCATTTTTGATCTAGTGGATGCATATTTAACACCCGAGAATGTGGCAAAAGATTGGCTTCGTGGAGTATCGAAGGTTCTGACTGGGCAAATCTCAGGACCTCCGAAGAGATTTACAGAATTTGTAGAAAATCTTTGCTTGCGATCCTCCGCAGTTATCTGTAGTAGTCCAGAACAACAAGAAACGATTATGCCTTTCTCGAATAACGTTCACGTAATTCTGGATTCGCACGATGAGTTGCCCTTGGTACCATTTAGTAAGAAGAGTCAAATGCCCTTGCAGAGCATCCTTTGGGAAGGCATGCCGGCAACCATCAGGGGCGTAGCCCAAATAGAAAATGCAGCAACATCAATAAGAAAACAATGGAATATCGAATTAACATTTGTAACCGATGAAATCTATTATCTTCTGTTAAACAAGTACATCCAACGGGATACAGCTGAACTCTTATCTCGTATTTTGAAAAGTGCCAGCAGCTCTTCAAAAATAATTCCTTGGAGCATTGGGAATCTTGTTGAGCAAGCGTCGGTATCGAATGTAGCTGTTATCCCTATCGATCTTTCAAAACCAATTCAATATCTAAAGCCTGAGAATCGCCTTTTAATCATGTGGCGTTTGGGACTTCCCTGTCTTACATCTCCGTCACCCGCATATTTGAGGGTGGCAAAGAAAGCTAAAGTTGATTCTATCTGTGATTCGCCCACTGAATGGAAAAACAAAATTGCAGAAATTCTAGAGAATCGAGACCGTGCAGAAGAAAATGCAACTCTTGGACAGGCCTATTTGAGGGAATTTCACAATACAGACCTGCTTTTAGAACGTTGGGATCGGGCCTTTGAATCAGTACTTTAAAACACTCCTAGTTGGCAAGGAGGGTTTTTATGCCACGTATGCATGAATTCGATCTTTCATATCTAACGGTTGACTCTCTTTCAGAGGGCGTCGGATCAAGCCAGATAATGCCACTAATCAAACTTCTGGCTAAAGCAGGACTATCGGTGAACCTAATTAGTTTTGAAAAAGACGAGACCTCGCCATCCATCGAAAATGAATTAAAGGCGGCGGGAGTTAGCTGGAACCGCCGCGAATTTTCATCACGAGGAGCAATTAGTGGATTAGGTCGGCTGTTAGAAATGAGTTGGGTAATTCCTAAGACCCGCCTCATTCACGCTCGAAGTGACATTCCAGCCGTTGCGGCAAGTTTGTCGAAAAGAGCACCGATTCTTTGGGATGTTCGGAGTCTGTGGGCAGAGCAAAAAGCATTTATTGAGCAGGCGCCAATCAAAAAAAGAATTCTTAGGGCTTACGGGGGACTTGAAAGTATTGCAGGCTTTAATGCAACCGCTATGTCAACTCTAACAAATGCGATTGTCCCCGTACTGGAAGAGAGGCATAGGGTTGTACCAAAACTTAGAATTGTTGTTCCGACTGCCGTGGACTTGGATACATTCAAATTCAATCACAAAATCGCTACCCCTATTAAAGGTCTTTACTCAGGCACCTACAACAATTACTATGATCTCCATCTTAGTAAATTGTTTATCGGCGAGCTTCAAAAATTGGCGTCAGTAGAGATACATTGGGCCAGACCTAAAGAATCACCAAGCGACTCACTAAATTCTGGCGAGACACATATTTTTGTTGCGAAACAGGCCCAAATGGCCAATATTATCGGAGATTACAATTTTGGAATTTCAATCTGCAAAATTAACGCTGGGCCATCTCTTAAAGCGGCAATGCCCACAAAAGTTGCCGAGTTTCTCGCGTGTGGGCGCCCAGTAGTCGTAAACAAAGGGTTGGGCGATTTTGACGAGTACTTGTCAGAATTTAATGCAGGCGTCATTCTTGATGGCAATAGCCCCGATACTCGAGAAAAAGCCCGAGCGCTTATGGACTTGCTGTCAGATCCAGAAACTCCACATAGATGTCGCGCATTGGCAGAAAAATACTTTGATATCAAAGAGGGAGCGCAAAAATACCTGGACCTCTATGACAAAATGTAGAATCGCAGTAAGAACGACAAGTTTTTGTCTAGAATAATGGGCGACTGAGCCAAATGTATAAATACATCGGAGGTACACCCAATGAACCAGAAGCATTCTCGTATGAAAATTAAACCTGGCCCCATTGAAGGAACACATGTTTGGCAAATGCCACATTTTCAGGACATTCGCGGTAGTTTAAAAAAAGCTTATGTTGCCGGTGAATCAGGTTCTTTCCCGGTCCCATTCCAAATGTTTGAACACTTTTTCACATACTCAAAGAAGAATGTTTTTCGAGGCATGCACTTTCAAGGAGACCCGCACGGAGTTTCAAAAATCGTTTCGATCGTTCAGGGTAAGGCCACGGATTTTCTTTTAGACTTTCGAGAAGACTCTGA
>CAIVDO010000010.1 GCA_903904665.1 uncultured Actinomycetes bacterium
CCTAGATATGTTTCCCTATCCATCAGGTGATTTACATATGGGCCATGCTGAGGCTTATGCCCTAGGCGATGTCATTGCCCGTTACTGGATTCAAAAAGGTTTTAACGTCATGCACCCCATTGGTTGGGATGCTTTTGGTTTGCCAGCTGAAAACGCTGCGATTAAACGCAACTCAGATCCACGTATCTGGACTTATGAAAATATCGCAGTTCAAAAAGCATCGATGCGCCGATATGCATGTTCATTTGATTGGGATCGCGTCTTTAATACTTGCGATCCTGAATACTACAAATGGAATCAATGGCTATTTCTAAAACTGCACGAACGCGGCTTGGCATATCGCAAAGATTCAGCGGTTAACTGGTGCCCAGGATGTCAAACTGTTTTAGCCAATGAACAAGTTGTTGCAGGCTTGTGTGAGCGTTGTGATTCAACGGTTACTAAGAAGAAGCTCAATCAGTGGTATTTCAAGATTACTGACTATGCCGATCGCTTACTTGATGACATGCAACAACTTGAAGGCAAGTGGCCTGAAAAAGTCTTGATGATGCAGCGCAACTGGATCGGTCGCTCAAGTGGAGCAAATGTTTCATTTGTAATCGAAGGCCGCGCAGAACCAGTCACTATCTACACAACTCGCCCAGATACTTTGTATGGCGCAACCTTTATGGTTGTGGCAGCCGATAGTGAGCTAGCAGCAGAACTTGTTGTTGGAACAGGTGTTGAAACTGAATTCAGTAACTACCTTGAAAAGATTAAGGCAGATAGCGATATCGATCGTCTTGCAACAGATCGCCCAAAGAGCGGTGTATTTCTCAATCGCTATGCAATCAACCCAGTAAATGGAGCAAAGCTGCCAATCTGGGCAAGTGATTATGTTTTAGCTGATTACGGAACAGGTGCAATCATGGCCGTTCCTGCCCATGATCAGCGCGATTTAGATTTTGCTAAAGCTTTTAATCTGCCTGTTGTTGTAGTTGTCGAAACAGGTGAAGAAGATCCCAATATCAGCGGTGTTGCAACTGGTGGGGATGGACAATTAGTTAACTCAGGTGCGCTCAATGGTCTTAATAAAACCGATGCGATCGCTGCAATTAACGCCCAACTTGAAAAAGATGGTCTTGGAAAATCTGCACGTAACTATCGTTTGCGAGACTGGTTAGTTTCTCGCCAGCGCTATTGGGGTACGCCGATTCCAATTATCCACTGCCCTTCATGTGGCGAAGTCCCAGTACCTGAAGATCAACTGCCGTTAACTTTGCCCGATGCACAAGGTTTAGATTTAAAGCCAAAGGGAACATCGCCATTAGGCGCGGCAACTGATTGGGTAAACGTTGCATGTCCAAAGTGTGCAACTGCGGCAAAGCGCGACACCGACACCATGGATACTTTCGTGGACTCTTCTTGGTATTACCTGCGCTACCCATCATCGACTGTTCACGATCAACCCTTTTTGAAAAAAGATATCGAAACATGGCTGCCAGTTGATCAATATGTTGGCGGCGTAACACATGCCATCTTGCACCTTCTATATAGCCGCTTTTTTACTAAGGTTCTTAACGATATGGGAATGGTTAATTTCAATGAACCATTTACCCGCCTTCTTAATCAAGGCATGGTCGTTATGGATGGTTCAGCGATGTCAAAGAGTCGCGGCAATTTGGTTCGTCTTTCTGATGAGTTAGAAAATCACGGAGTAGATGCAATTCGTCTATCTATGGTTTTTGCAGGCCCACCTGAGGATGATGTTGATTGGTCTGATGTTTCACCATCTGGCTCAGTTAAATTCTTAACACGTGCTTGGCGCCTATCTGGTGATGTCACCAGTGCACCTGGTGTTGATTTTTCTACCGGCGAAATCTCACTACGTAAGGCAACACACAAAGCTCTCAATGATGCATCCTTTGCCGTTGAGTCTTTTAGATTCAATGTTGCAATTGCCCGTGTAATGGAGTTGGTAAATGCAACACGCAAAGCCATCGATTCTGGGTGTGGATCTGCAGATCCTGCAGTTCGCGAAGCCGTTGAAGCCACTGCAATCATGCTCTCTCTTGTTGCCCCATTTACGGCAGAAGAGATGTGGGAGCGCTTAGGACATAAGCCTGCTGTTGCACTTGCTGGATGGCCAACAGTTGATCCACAACTCTTGGTTGCCGATTCCATTGAAGCTGTAATTCAAATTAACGGCAAGATTAAAGAGCGCATTGAAGTTTCACCAACTATTACTGATGCAGAGCTTGAGGCGCTTGCCCTTGCGCATCCAACAATCATCGAGCAATTAGGTGCGAACGCACCGAAAAAGGTCATTGCGCGTGCGCCAAAGTTAGTTAATATCGTCGCTTAATACTCGCGTGCGTAGTTCCACAATGTGAAAGGCCATGTCAATGAAGACAATTTTAGATGCAATCGGAAATACGCCTTTAATTAATATCGAAGGTATCTGGGTCAAGATGGAATACATGAATCCATCAGGTTCAATTAAAGCCCGCATCGCTAAATACATGATCGAGCGCGCAGAGGCGCAGGGTTTACTACAACCCGGTGACACAATTGTTGAAGCAAGTAGCGGTAACACTGGAAATGCAATGAGTATGGTTGCAGCAGTAAAGGGTTACAAAATGTTGGTAATCATGCCCGATGGAATGTCACCGGAGCGCACTGCAATCTCTGAAGCATTCGGCGCAGAAGTTCACACTATGGGCGATTTCCATGTTAACGATGCACTTGAAGAAGCACGCCGACGCGGTGCTATGCCAGGGTTTTTTGCGCCACAACAATTTGATAATGACTGGAACGTTGATGAAAACCGTGAGTGGTTAGGTCAAGAGATTTTGCAACAGATGCCAGTGTTACCTGATTTAGTTATTGGGGGAGTTGGCACAGGCGGAACAATTATCGGTGTTGGACAGGCGCTCAAAGCCGCTAATCCCAACTGCAAAGTAATCGCCTTAGAGCCATCAGAGTCTTGCACGATCTTGTGTGGTGAAGTGTCAAAGCATCTCATTGAAGGCATTGCAGATGGCTTTATCCCAGGAATCGTTGCACGTCATCATCACGAGCTCGATGGTGTTATCGATGTTGGATCTGAAGAATCAATTGAAGAGATGCGCCGTTTAGCTCGCGTACATGGCCTCTTTGTCGGTCCTTCTTCAGGTGCGCACATGATCGCGGCCAAGCGCCTAAAGGAGCAGTACGGTGTTGAAAACGTTGTTACTTTCTTCTGCGATGAGGGCGAGAAATACATCAACGATTACTGGATTAAGAAGTAAATATCCACAGCCGTTGACTGATTCCTAGAAAGATAAATTCAAGCCAATAACTATTGGCTCATGGAATATTTCTCTCAAATTTTTGAAGGCATCGCCTCTTGGTGGTTTGAACTCAACTTTACGAAGATTCAAAAACGTGCACTCCTAGCAATCTCAGGCTTAGTCATTCTGATCTCTATTGTCATAGTTGTGCGCGGTAATACTGCCGAAATTAGCGCCCCACCAGTTGTAGTGACAGAGATCCAGGCGCCGCAAATCTTTATCGATGTCACCGGTGCGGTCAATGCCCCTGGTGTGTACACACTTAGCGCCAACTCACGAGTCATTGATGCGATAAAAGCTGCCGGCAATAGCGCACCAGGTGCTGACTTGAGCACGATCAATTTGGCACGTGTCTTAGCCGATGGAGAACAGATATATGTTGATCGTGCTATTACAAATAGCAAAGGTATTCGAACCACATCGCCAAAGCGTTCAGGTCCTATCAATATCAATCGAGCAACAGCGCGAGATTTTGATTCTTTAGATGGAATCGGCCCAGTAATTGCTGGGCGCATCGTTGCCTATAGAAAAGCTAACGGCCCCTTTACGACAATTGAGGATTTACAAAAGGTGAGTGGGATAGGTGTTGCAAAATTCGCTCAAATCAAAAGCAAAATCCGCATCTAACTGATTACAGGGCGCTTGCACTAGGCAGTGCCATCTGGGGTGGGGCGCTGATTCAAAGTGCAACCTCGCCATGGGCAGTTTCAATTGCAGCCTTACTACTCTGGCTCCTAGCTCTTGCAAGCAAGAGAGTTCGTTTCATAGTAATTATCTGCGCACTACTTTTTGGTTCAACCGTGATGTCTATACGACAGGCATCACTTGCCCACAGTCAGATAACAAGGTTTTTTGACCAAAGCGCAGAAATAAGAGCCCAAGTTGTGACTGATCCCAATAAGACAAGTACTGGCAGTTATTCATTTATTGCGCGGGCGATAACAGTAAGCAATAGCTCAATACATTACAGCTTGCGTGTGCCGATTCGGATTATTACGCCAAACTCTGATGTAACAAAGCTGTTGCCGGGACAAAGTTTTATTGCCCAGGCGCGAATAGTTTCAAGTAAAGAAGCACGTGTAGCAGCCCTTGTATTAATTCGAGGCGATGTAAAAGTTTTAACGAGAGCATCTACGTGGGCACGTGCACTTGGTTCAATCCGTTTTGGGCTTCGTTCTTTATCAGGTGATGGTGATTCTGGTGCGCTCATTCCTGGAATGGTTCTAGGTGATACTTCCAAGCAAAGTGCGCAGTTTAAAGCCTCGATGAAGCGCTCTGGTTTAACACACTTGGTTGCAGTTAGTGGTGCAAATTTCGCACTGGTATCTGCCTTCGTCTTGTGGTTGATGCAGTTTCTATTTTCTAAGATGAAGTATCGATTATCTGCTACTGCCATCTCACTCATTGCATTCATCGCACTAGTAAGACCATCACCTTCAGTGCTTCGCGCAGCGGCAATGGCGGCAGTCTTACTTGTTGCCCAAGGCAGCAAACGCGGTCGTGATTCTCTACCGGCCTTAGGTTTTGCTATGGCAGCAGTGGTTGTGATTGATCCATGGCAGGCACGTGATGCTGGCTTTGCACTATCTGTTCTTGCAACTGCAGGATTGCTTCTTTTTGCACCAGTCATAGTTGAAAAGCTCTCGACTCATCTACCGCAAAAACTAGCTCAAGGACTTGCCCCGCCCATCGCAGCAACTATTTTTTGCTCTCCTATCATCGTTGCGTTGTCGGGCTATCTCGCACCGATGAGTGTGATCGCCAACTTATTAGCTTCACCCTTTGTTGCTCCAATTACGATAGCGGGCTTTATTGCCGCACTTTTCTCGCCATTTGCACCCTTTATTTCACACGTATTGATCTGGTTTATTAGATTTCCAGCGGCAGCTATTTCAACTATTGCACACTGGGCATCGGGTTTTCCTGTGCTCACTGTGCATAACGGAAAAATCGGCTTCATCATCGTTGTTGTCTTCACAGTATCGCTCTGGCTCTTTAAGCGTTGGCTAAGGCAGATAATCGCGCTGACATTGGTGCTAATCATCTTTATTACTTGGTTGCAACGTTGGCCAGGTGGAGATTGGCAGATTGCAAACTGCGATGTTGGTCAGGGTGATTCCATGGTGCTCAACCTTGGAAACCATCGCGCTCTAGTCATAGATGTTGGCCCCGATGCAGTTGCGCAAGATCATTGCTTGAGCGCACTTGGAATACATGAAATACCTTTACTGATCTTGTCGCATTTTCACGCAGATCATGTTGGTGGATTACCGGGTGCTATTAATGGACGCACAGTGGGCCAGGTTTGGGTAAGTGTTAATTCCCAGCCACTTGTTGAAAGTGCGATGGCATTATCGGCCTTGCATGGTGTTGAAATCATCAGACCAGTACGGGGCACAACTTCCAAGGTGGGTGATTTAACAATAAAGGTGCTGTGGCCAACTTTAAATGCCACTGCATTTGCGCAGATGCCAGGGGAGGGCTCGCAAATAAATGACTCCAGCATTGCAACGCTGATAACGAGTGATGCATATTCAATCTTTGCCGGTGGAGATCTAGAGCCGCCAGTTCAAGAACTACTAGTCAAAGATCTCATTCCCGTGGATATTTATAAGGTCTGCCACCATGGATCCAAGTACCAAGATCTAGCTTTCATGGCCGCCCTTGATCCGCAGATATCGATCATTTCAGTGGGGCTAGCAAATACATATGGCCACCCAGCGGTGCAAACTCTGGATGCGCTGGCTAGACTCGGCTCAGAGGTTGTTCGGACAGATATCGATGGAGCCATCGCAGTTACGGTGCGAAATCATCGATTTACTATACGAAAGGCCAAGGGGCGATTTAATTTCATCAGATGGGGGTAGAAGCAATGAATAGTTTCTACCTCATTCTTGGCTCAGAAGCCGCCCTTGCAGATCGCGCATTAGCAAAACTTAGCGCCGAGTTAAAAGAAGAGAAATGTGAAATCACAAATCTCTTTGCTGGCGATGTAATCGTCGGTGATATTGCAGATGCCTTAGCACCTTCACTTTTCTCAGAACGTCGCGCCATGATCATCCGAGATTTGCAGGATTTGCCGGAGGATTCAAAAGATGAAATCACGCGCTATTTAGATTCACCAGATCCATCAACCACTGTTGTCTTTGTTCACAAAGGTGGTGTTAAAGGCAAGGGGCTCCTTGATGCGATTAAGAAAATCAAACCTGAACTCATTGCATGTGATCCAATAAAGAAAGAGGCAGAAAAGGAAGAGTTTGTTAGAAATCTCTTCCTTGATCTCAAGCGCAAAGCAACACCGGGCGCCGTAAGTGCATTAGTTGGTGCACTTGGCAATGATCTGCGCGAACTTCAATCTGCAATTGGACAGATCGCAGCCGATGCACCGGCCGGCACAATTGATGAAGTCATGATTGATAAATTTCATCAGGGGCGAGTTGAAACAACTGGTTTTGATGTCGCCGATGCAACTCTTGATGGCAATCTATCGGGCGCACTTATTGCTTTGCGCAGCGCACTTGAAACAGGTACAGATCCAGTCATGATCACTAGTGCAATCGCATCATCACTTCGCTCCCTCGCCAAAGTCTCTGGTGTTAATCGCAGCGTTAAATCTTTTGAATTAGCTGGGCAACTTGCAATGGCCCCATGGCAGATTGATAAGGCTCGGCGTCAGTTAAATCGCTGGTCACCGGCGCAAATCGCAGATGCCGTTGGGGCTATCGCCCAGGCAGATGCCGAGGTAAAGGGTGCGGCCAGTGATCCGATCTATGCCCTCGAAAAGGCGCTGACCCGTATCGCTTCTAGCCAGAGGGCCTAATCTGCCTAATTTGACCCTGGGGTTGAGGTTCCGTACCCTTAGCCTCTGCCCGAAGGAACCTTTCGTTCGTCACTATGGGCTAAAAATGAACTGGAGTTACACGTGTACGCAATCGTTAAAGCTGGCGGCCATCAGGAGAAAGTGGCAGTTGGAGACACAGTAATCGTCGATCGTATCGATGCCGCTGTTGGCGCAACTGTTTCATTTCCTGCAGTGCTATTAGTAGATGGTGCATCTGTTACCTCAGATCCAAAGCTTCTCTCTGGCGTTAAAGTAACCGGCGAAGTTCTTGAAGAGACTAAGGGACCAAAGATCGACATCCTGCGTTACAAGAACAAGACAGGTCACCGTCGCCGTCAAGGTTTTCGTGCAAAGCTCACACTCGTAAAAATTACCGCCATCAACGGCGCGAAGTAAGGGAAGAGGAAGAAATAAATGGCAAGTAAGAAGGGCGTCTCCTCGACACGAAACGGTCGCGACTCAAATGCTCAATACCTCGGTATCAAGCGCTTTGGCGGACAAGAAGTAAATGCAGGCGAAATTCTAGTTCGTCAGCGCGGAACACATTTTCACCCAGGCAAGAACGTTGGACGC
>CAIVDO010000011.1 GCA_903904665.1 uncultured Actinomycetes bacterium
ACCCGAATCCGCGTCTTGAAGTGAATACCTGTCATTAACCCATCACGAGGGCCAGGGCCTAATCCACAGGTGATGTAGAGGGCTGATGCGGCGCCAACCATTGCTATACCTAAGAGAGCAAAGAGTATGCCGATGAAGTAATCACTTTGCAGTGGAATGTAAGTGACACCGATTTCGATTGCAAGGGCGATGATCACAATATTTGAAAGAGTTCCAAAACCTGGTTTTTCACGTAGTGGTATCCATCCCAAGAGCACAAGTGTGCTAATTCCAAATGTTGACCAACCCATTGAGATTTCTAGATTACGAGAAATTCCCTGTGCTAAAACAGACCAAGGACCGTTACCAATATTACTTTGGATGACAAAAGCTTCGCCAATTCCAAAAAGGAAGAGACCGAAGAAAAGAATCAGCACACGGTTAATAGAAAGATCCCACTTTGATTTCCCAGTCCACGGTGTAACTGGAACTGTTCTATGTGGGCGCAAGAACTCCATAAACGGGTTAGATGACATCGGGGGAGTCTAATGCAAATACAACTACGCGAGCAGGCTATTCTTTAGCAATGTTTCCAGGTATAGGTACAGTGATAAATGTCGTGGCGATTATCGGTGGCGCTGGCCTTGGAATACTCCTTGGACAGCGACTCAATAGTAAAACCAGAACTTTACTCACTGATGTTCTGGGTTTGGCCACTTTACTGGGCGCGGCTTCGGCCTTGATTCCAATGTGGTCCAATCGATATGTCGAATCACTTGCGCAAGGGTGGCCGCTTTTGGTTGTTCTTGGATCTCTCTTAATTGGTGGTTTGATCGGTTCGGCTTTGAAATTGGAGGATCGACTAGATCACTTAGGTGAAAACCTTCGCAAGAGATTTAAGGCCTCTCAAGAAAGCCCTTTCGTAGAGGGATTTGTTTCTGCTTCCTTGCTCTTTGCAATTGGACCTCTAGCGATATTGGGAAGCATCAGTGATGGAATGTCTAGTGGAATAGATCAATTAGTTTTAAAAAGTACACTCGATTTTTTTGCCGCTATGGCATTTGCTTCTTCACTTGGTTGGGGTGTTGCCGTGGCGGCTTTGCCCGTTGCTATCTATCAAGGTTTTTGGACCTTAGTTGGTCTTGGACTAGGCGAAATTCTTGAAGGCTATCAAGTTGATGCAATGACCATAGTTGGTGGTGTTCTACTTATTGGCATCGGTTTGCGACTGCTCAATATAAAACATGTTGCCGTTGGTAACCTCTTGCCCGCTTTGGCCGTTGCGCCACTTCTTGCGATGCTGGTGCACTCTCTTTCTTAGAAAGTAGTTGCATCAATTACAAAGCGATATTTAACATCACTTGCAATTGTTCGTTCATAAGCCTTATCGGCATAGGAAGCATCGATAACTTCAACATCGCTAACGATTTGATGTAGCCCACAGAAATCGAGCATCTCCTGCATCTCAACAATTCCACCAATCATCGACCCGGCGATCCTTCTGCGTCCATTGAGAAGAGAGCCCACGTTGACTTCATATGGCTTGCCAGGAAGACCAATGACTACAAGAGTGGCATCTAGTTTCAAAAGGTTGAGATATTGGTTGATATCTAGGTGAGCACTGACCGTGTTAAGAATTAGATCAAAGCTCTTAGAGAGATTCTTTAACGATCCACTCACACTAGTGTCAACAAAATGCGTAGCACCCATTGCTAAAGCATCTGATTTCTTAGATGCAGAGTGCGAAAGCACAGTTACTTCGGCGCCCATCGCAGCGGCGAATTTGACGCCCATATGTCCCAAACCACCAAGACCCATCACTGCAACTTTTGTTCCTTTTGTTACATTCCATTTTCGAAGAGGGGAGTAAAGCGTGATGCCCGCACATAGCAAAGGAGCAACACCATCTAGCGGAAGATTTTCTGGAATGTGAACGGCATAATCCTCATTGATAACAAAGATGTTGGAATATCCACCAAATGCAATGGTTTTTCCATCGCGCTCTAGAGTGTTATAGGTTCCGGTCATCTCCTCTAGGCAGTATTGCTCTAAACCGGCAATGCAACTGCTGCATGTGCGACAGGAATCGATAAAGACACCGACTCCGATTCGATCGCCAACTTTAAACTTGCTCACATGAGAGCCAACGGAAGAAACAATTCCAGCGATTTCATGACCTGGAACCATAGGAAAGAGCGCGGCTCCCCACTCTTCGCGCACCTGGTGAATATCTGAATGGCAGATACCGGCATAGGAAATATCTAGTGCAACATCGTGGGGCCCCAGATCACGGCGCTCAAACTCAAAAGTGGTCAGAGGTGCTCGTGCAGATAGTGCAGCTAAGCCACGTGCCTTCATATTTACTCCTTGAAAGGTAGAGGTTGAGAGGATACGTGACCTGCGCGAGATGCGCGCGCTGTAACTTGTCGCATATGGTGACGTCGACACAAAACTTCATAACCAATTTCACTGCCGGCAGAGACATCTCCTACAACAACTTGCTCACCTTCAACAACCATAACGCCACCAATTGTTCGAGCGTTATGTGTTGCTCTAGAACCACACCAGCACAGAGCTTCCACCTGGAGAGTGTTTACTCGATCGGCGAGCTCAACTAAACGAGCAGATCCTGGAAATAGTGTGGTTCGGAAATCACTAAGGATTCCAAATGCATAAACATCTATTCCTAGGCCATCTACGATCTTTGCTAACTGTTCGATCTGCATTGGCTCATAAAACTGTGCCTCATCGCAAATGATGTAATCGATGCGATCACCAGAGGAGAGTGCATCAACGACATATTTATGAAGCTCGAGTTGCGGAGTTACCTCAATAGCAGGACTCGATAGCCCCAAGCGAGAAGAGATGATTCCCTTTCCTGCACGATCCTTATTAGTGAAAATTAAACCAGTTCGTCCTCGGCTTTGATGATTGTGCGCAGTCTGAAGAGCTAACGTGGATTTTCCGCTATCCATCGTTCCGCAGTAATAAATCAATTCAGCCATGGCACGCATCCTGCCATATAGCTAGGAAAACAACCCCTTTGATTTCAAAGCTTTCTCAAGTGATGGAACTAAATCGCGCGACATTTGCACTGAAATGTGAGATGCGTCGCGATAGGCAACGGTTCCATCAATAATGGCGGGGCAGTAGGAGGAGCATAACCATGGGGTTGGATCGATTATTTCAAAACCTGGAATGATTTTAACCGGGGTTTTTTCAGTTGAATCGCAAGAGTTTGAATTACGTGATGCTAAACAACTTGGGATATCGCGAAGTGGACGTGGGGTGTCACTTATATAGATCAAGTGGTCAGTTGATTTTTTAACACTATCCAAAAGTCTGTGCTGCCCATCGTTCCACCATTTGTTGCGGTCTTTGAAGCCAGCGGCAGGTTCGAAATACTGGAAACTACTTGTTATGACGGCAAATGGATGGATATCGGCAATACGGGCAACTGAATTTTCTCGCCACTTAGTGCAGTGAACCATCTTGAAAGCACCTTGATCGGGCCGTTGTGCATCAACGGCTGGGCATGCTGATTTGGTTAATGAAACCAACTTATATCCATATGTGCGAGCTAACTCTTCAAGTGCTGGGAACCACTGGGCTGCGTGTGAATCACCATAAAGAACGATAGTTTTACTGGAGTTCTTATCTCCATATGTGCAGTAGCCAGATTTAGTTTCGCCATAGTTAACGTGGCAACCATCGCCGTAAATAGCTGGTTTTGCAACGACTTTTAGTATGTCAAATTTGTAAGAGGTTTCACCTTTAGTGGTGATCATGGAAGATGCAGAAGATGCGATAACTATGCCAGCAACTAGCGATATTACTGTTGTTGCTAAAGCTCCCACATAGACGGTACGCACGGCTAGTTTCTTATGTCGTAATGGCTCTTCAACATACCTACTCGTTAAGTGCGCTAAAACAACGGTCAATGCTATGCAAAAGATTCGCTCACGAACGCGCAGGGGTCGCCCTAAAGCAGTGCTGGGCAAAACTAATGCCGGCCAATGCCATAGGTAAAGCGGATAGGAGATCGCGCCTAACCATTGGCTCAAACGTGAGTTAGCTAAATCGTTAAATATCGGTGGCCAGTAAGTGATTGTGGCTATCAATAGTGCTGTGGCTAGTACGGGAAGTAGGGCGTTCTTTCCTGGAAAGGCTGTGTTCTCATCGAAATTCAACGAGGAGATAGCGATACCTAAAAAAGCAATCCACGGTAGAACGCGGATCTTCTTCGTTGTCGCTGGAAGAAAGAGTAGTAGTGCACCAAAACCTAACTCCCAAGCGCGAGTAGGCAATGAGTAGAAAGCCCAGATTGGCGCGGCTTGTGTGAGATAGATAGAAAAGAGAAGTGAGAGCAACGTTGTTGCACTCACACCAATGAGAACGATTCGTTTTCCATAGCGAGCAAGAACCATCATAAAAATAGGCCAGAGTAGGTAGAACTGTTCTTCTACCGCTAGTGACCAATAGTGAATAAATGGAGAAGGCGTAGCGTTGAGATTTTGGTAGTCGTTTTGCCACCAAGCAAAGAGATAATTCGAGATATATGCCGCAGCTGCGAAGAGATCTCTTCCCAAGGAATCTCTATTTATTGCTGGAAGTAGGAACCAGGCAAAGATTGCCGTTACAAAGAGAACGAAGACTGAGGTAGGTAATAAGCGTTTAATACGGCGTTGATAGAAGCTTTTAAGATCAAGACGTCCAGTTTTTTCAATTTCACGCAGAATTAATCCGGTGATTAAGTATCCTGAGATTACGTAGAAAATATCTACGCCGATAAATCCACCAGGTACTAGTCGGGCATGAAAGAGCGTTACTAAAATTGCGGCAAGAGCCCTGAGCCCTTGAATTTGAAGTATGCGCACTGTTAAGAAACTATCAGGGATGTAATCGGAATCTGCGGATATTTCTTGGCGATGCGTCCACGACCTTCTAGACCTTGAATTTCTAGCAATGCAAGGATTTGGTAGACGCGCCCACCTGCGCGATGAATCAAATCGATCGCCGCTTCTATAGTTCCGCCGGTAGCTAAGACATCATCGATCAATAGGACTTTGCCACCAAATTCAATGGCATCAACATGAATCTCTAACGTATCGCTGCCATATTCAAGACCGTAGCTTTGTGCGAAAACATCATGGGGGAGTTTTCCGGCTTTGCGTATAGGGACAAATCCAGTGTTCAACTTATTTGCCAATGCGCTGGCAAAGATAAAGCCTCGAGCTTCGATTCCTGCGATGACAGAGTTTGAATCGGCATAGCCCGCAAAGTGATTAGTTATGAGTGCAAAGGCTTCACCATTGGCCAACAAGGGCGTAATGTCTTGAAAAAGGATTCCTGGCTTTGGGTAATCCGGTATGGGACGGATGAGTGCAAGTGCCTCATCGATTTCCATATACCTATCCTAACGAATGTGTCCGAGAGGGGACTTGAACCCCTAATCCCTTACGGGAACTAACACCTCAAGCTAGCGCGTCTGCCAATTCCGCCACCCGGACTAAGTGCTGGGAAAGGATAGCAATTGGGTGAGAGAATGGCGAAATGACTACACCATCACGCACTGAACTGGAAAATGAAGCGATCCGAATCTGCCAGGAATTGATCCGAATTCCATCCGTGAACTTTGGCGATGGCAAAGGTGATGAAAAGGATGTTGCCGAATACGTGGTGAAGCTCCTTGGTGAAGTTGGCATTGAATCGAAAATCTATGAGTCAGCACCTGGTCGTTGCAACGTTGTCGCACGGATTAAAGGAACTGATGCATCACGTCCTGGTTTGGTTTTGCATGGACATTTAGATGTTGTTCCTGCAAATGCCGATGATTGGTCAGTTGATCCATTTTCTGGCGAAATTCGTGATGGCATGATTTGGGGCCGCGGCGCAGTTGATATGAAAAATATGGATGCGATGATTCTTGCGACAGTACGTGATTGGGCCCGTACGGGATATAGGCCAACGCGAGATATTGTTTTAGTATTTTTTGCCGATGAAGAAGCCGGCAGTATCTATGGCTCACATTGGATGGTCGATAAGCACCCAGAAGTATTTGCTGGTTGCACAGAAGCAGTCTCTGAAGTTGGTGGCTTCTCAGTGAGCGTTGCTGGTGGTAAGCGTCTTTATCTCATTGAAACAGCTGAAAAAGGAATTCACTGGATGAAGTTGACAGCACATGGGCGTGCCGGTCATGGATCAGTTACAAATAATGAAAATGCATTGACTCGCCTGAGTGAAGCAGTTGCCAAGATTGGAAATCACCAATGGCCGCAACGCTATAGCGAAACTGTCAAAGCGTTTTTTAAGAAGGTGGCAGATGAAACTGGCAAAGAGTATGACGAGAAGGATTTAACACCGCTTCTTAGCGAATTAGGCTTTGCCGCACGCATGGTTGGTGCAACTCTACAAAACACGGCAAATCCAACGATGCTTGAGGCCGGATACAAAGCCAATGTGATCCCTGGTTCAGCTAGTGCTGTCGTAGATGGCCGCTTCATCCCTGGCTTTGAGGATGAACTCAACGAGACCATCAAATCTCTTATTGGGCCAAATATTACAATTGAAACTATTACAACTGATAAAGCTTTGGAAGTTCCATTCGAGGGTGATTTAGTCGAAGCTATGTGCGCTGCAATTATGGTTGAAGATCCACAGGGTATTCCTGTGCCATATGTAATGAGCGGTGGAACAGATAACAAAGCTTTAGCAGAGCTTGGAATTATTGGTTATGGTTTCTCACCACTCAAACTTGACGCCGACTTTGATTTCATGGCCTTATTCCACGGTGTTGATGAACGCGTGCCACTAGAGGGATTAACTTTTGGCGTGCGTGTACTTAAAGATTTTCTTGAGCACGCTTAAGCGCTAACATCATCGAGAGCGCTACGTACGATATCTGGAAGTGAAATCTCTTCGCTCTGTAATACTCCGCGAAGTTGTGCCCCTGTTCGTGCGCCGATAATTGTGCTGGTAACACCTGGTGCATCACGAACCCAAGAAAGTGCAACCTCTAGAGGTGAATATCCCAAACCGCTAGCAGCAACACAGACAGCTTCAACAACTCGGCTACTACTTGCATCTAAATACGGTGCTATGTCCTTAGCAAAATGAGGCGCCGCACCTCGTGAATCACTTGGAATCCCATTGCGATATTTGCCGGTAAGTACACCTCGACCCAGGGGAGCCCACGCAAGAAAGCCGACACCACATGCTTGGGCGCTATCAATGATTTCCAACTCGGCATTTCGATTGAGCAATGAATATTCACTTTGAATCGAAGTGAGAGGCGCCTTAGCTGAGTTACATATTTGTTTGGTTGCAGCTTGTGCCAATTGCCAACCGGAGAAATTTGATACACCAACATAACGAGCTCGACCAGTGCTGTATGCATAATCTAGAGCAGACAAAGTGTCATCAAGGGGCGCAAATGGATCCCATGCATGAACCTGCCAGATATCTACAAAATCTGTCCCGAGGCGTGTTAATGAACGATCGAGTTCGGCGATTAATGCATGACGTGAATTATCAACTGTTCGAACACCATCAGGAAATGTCAGTCCGGCTTTAGTGGCGATGACTACTTCATCACGTGCAAAGAGCGTTCCAATAAGACCACCAATGACACGTTCGCTATCGCCATCGCCATAAGTAGCAGCGGTATCTAGAAAATTGCCACCGGCATCAATGTAACCACGGCATTGATCTGCCGCTTCATGTTCATCGGTGTCTCGACCCCAGGTCATTGTTCCAAGACCCAAACGCGAGAGCATCAATCCGCTATTGCCGGCCTTACGCATCTGCATGGAGTGACCCTAGCAAGTCATGGGAGTAAAACCTGCGATAGCCTTTGTGTTATGCAAATCATTTTGATTAGACATGCCCATTCCCAAGCAAACGCTAAAGGGATTTTGTCTGGTCGTTTGCCCAATGTGAAGCTTTCTGAAAAGGGAGTCGAACAATCGATGCTCCTTGCCAAGCGTTTGGGTTCTTTCCCCATAAAACAAATACGCATTAGTCCTATGGGTCGCTGCGAAGAAACAATCGAACCTTGGCTCAAGGAGTTAAAGGTATCTTCCACAAACATTGTTCTTACCGATGAAAATCTCAATGAAGTTGATTACGGTTCTTGGAGCGGTAAGAAACTAGCGTCATTATCGGCCCATAAACTTTGGAAAACTGTTCAGAACAATCCCAGTGCAATGTATTTCCCCCAGGGGGAGGGTTTAGGACATATGCAACAGCGCGCGATGTCGAGTGTTCATAGCGCCCTGGCTGCTAAAGGCAAAGGCGCCGCAGTGTTGGTAAGCCATGGCGATGTCATTAAAGCAATCGTGGCCAGCGCCATTGGAATGCATCTTGATGATTTTCAACGCATCGTGATCGATCCCGCTTCAGTGACTATCTTGGATTACTCATCCAATAAGGCACGCATAACTCTGCTCAACAACACAGGTTCTCAACTCAATGAACTACTTAGCTCTCCCTACCGACGCAAGAACTTATTGGGCGGTGGCGCTGGTAAATGAGTTATGAATTTAATGAAGTTGATCGATTTATCTGCGGAACAGTCGGCGAGCCGGGTGAACGTGAGTTCTATTTACAAGTGCGTAGAGGCAATCAACTCTTAAGTGCGCTCTTAGAGAAAACACAGGCGATGACGCTGGCTCAAAGATTAGAGATTTTGATCAAGGCGGCCATGAAAGAAGACATCGCCTTAGTTGCCGAGCGAACTGATCGCGATGATGCCGCATTGGAACAACCCATAGAGACAGATTTCGTTGTTGGGGCGATTTCAATTGCTTGGGATGAAGTTTCGAAAAAAGTATGTGTTGAGTTATTTGCACTCAAAGAAGTTGATGGTGAATCAGATACTGCAGATATCACCGTGTATCTAACTTTAGGTCAAGCCAAATCATTCACATCGCGGACACAGGCGGTAGTCAATGCTGGGCGCTTACCGTGCCCTTTCTGTGCTATTCCTATCGATCCGCGAGGACATCTGTGCCCAAGGGCTAATGGCTACCGACGCTAAGAAATCTATTTTCACTGATGGAACCTTGACCGTCACTGCACGATTAGTCGATGCATCAAATGCAACGTTGTATGCAAGCGTTTCACTTGGATCCCTTGAGGAAACTTGCATCTACAAACCCGTGGCAGGGGAGAGGCCTCTATGGGATTTTCCACATGGAACACTTGCAAATCGCGAGTATGCAGCTTTTCTTATTAGTGATTTTCTACAACTAGATGTCGTTCCGCTGACGATCTTGCGTGATGGTCCATTTGGTCCGGGAATGGTTCAACAATGGATTGACATAGATGAGTCAATCGACTTAGCCACACTCTTTTCGCAAGATCTTCCAGGCCTACGTTCGATGGCGCTCTTTGATGCAATTATCAACAACACAGATCGTAAAATAGGTCATCTACTTCCAACACCAGATGGCCACATATACGGCTGCGATCATGGAGTGACTTTTCATGAAGAAGATAAATTGCGGACCGTGCTCTGGCAATGGGCTGGTGATGCACTACTTGTTAATGAGTGCGAGAAATTAACGGCCCTGCGCGATGCGATTGGAATTACTCTAGATCTTGAGCCATATCTCACCGATCGTGAGGTTCAAGCTCTCATCATGAGAATTGAAAGGCTTCTAGATAGCAAAAAGATGCCTCTACCAAATCCAGAATGGCCTGCGATTCCTTGGCCTGCGTTTTAACTACCAATTAACTACTATCTACCTATGAAATCTTGGGCCCAAGTTCACCTTCCAGTTGCTCAGTTGAGTCAACCTCTGCCACAACTTTTCCTTACAGACTCAAAGACTACCCATAAGCAATCTCTTGCCAAAAAAGAGATATACAGAATGTATGTGTGTGGAATTACTCCTTACGATGCAACGCATCTAGGTCACGCAGCAACATACTTAACTTTCGATCTCATTAACCGCTATCTGCAAGCAAGTGGTAGCCAGGTCAAATATGTTCAAAATATTACCGACATCGATGATCCACTCTTAGAGCGTGCTCATCGCGACAATGTCGATTGGCAAACTTTGGCGACTTCACAGATTGATCTTTTCAGAGGTGACATGCTCAATTTAAGAGTCTTGCCTCCGCAGCATTACATCGGCGCCGTTGAAGCTATTGATTTAGTCAGTGAATCTGTGAGCGCTCTAGATGCGGCAGGTTCGATCTATGCCGTTGGGGATGACTTATTTTTCAGGAACTACAGATCAAGCGAGTTTGGAAATCTCTCACATCTGAAAAAGGAAGAGATGAAGGAGATCTTTTCTCAGCGCGGTGGAAATCCAGATCTAGTTGGCAAAGAAGATCCACTCGATTGCCTTGTATGGATGGCCCAGCGTCCCAATGAACCAGGGTGGCCATCGGTACACGGCATAGGTCGCCCGGGTTGGCATATCGAATGCACTGCGATCGCCTTAAAGTATTTAGAGCCCGTTGCCTCGCAAGATACCTGCATCGATATTCAAGGTGGGGGCAGTGATTTGATTTTTCCTCATCATGAGATGTGTGCATCGCAAGCACGTGTTTTAACTGGCAAAGAGTTGGCTGCAACATATGTTCATAGCGCCATGATTGGTCTTGATGGCGAAAAGATGAGTAAGAGTAAAGGTAATTTAGTTTTCGTCTCAACACTTATAAATCAAGGTGTTGACCCCATGGTTATTCGCTTTGCATTGATGTCACAGCATTACCGATTAGATCGAATGTGGAGTGATTCTCTACTCCATGCTGCAACTGAAAATGTTGCGCAGATCAGAAATGCTTTGGCATTAACCGAGGTGGCACCAACTACTGAAGTTGTTGCACAAATCGCTCTCGCGCTCAGTGATGATCTAGATACTCCAAAGGCGATAGCAGCGGTTCAAGCGTGGGCGCAAAGATCAATGAAGGGTAGCTCCGGTGGGCGCGTGCAAGAACTTACTGTTGCCTTAGATGCCTTACTTGGGTTGGCGCTTT
Organism: uncultured Actinomycetes bacterium; assembly: GCA_903904665.1. Lineage (GTDB taxonomy): Bacteria > Actinomycetota > Actinomycetes > Nanopelagicales > Nanopelagicaceae > Planktophila. The sequence continues at coordinate 10,969 of CAIVDO010000011.1, forward strand.
AATCCTTTGTACGGCGCCTTAAATAGCGCTCAAACTCTTTAGCAATTGAATCTCCAGAGACATCCGGTAGCTCTGCTGCATCTTTAGAGTCTTCCAAAGCTTTGACGTATTCAGCAACATCAGAATCTTCTTTGGCCATCTCTGTAACATCTTTTTCCCACTCATCTGCAGCCTCTGGTAGATCAGCTGAGGGAATCGAAATATCGAGAAAATCTTCAAGGGCATTTACCAGCGATAGCGTTGCTTTTGGAGATGGAGAACTTGAAGCATAATGTGGAATAGCGGCCCATAATGAGACGGCATCGATTCCGCGACGCATACATCCATCGGCGATAATGCCTAAAATCCCCGTTGGTCCTTCATAGCGTGAAACTTCAACACCAAGACGAGTAGCAATATCGGGATGTGCACCGCTGCCACTTACACCAATGGGTCTGGTGTGGGGGACATCTGCTAATAGTGATCCCAGCGTCACAATGAGTGAGACTTCTAAATCATCTGCTAAATCTAAGATTTCTCGGGTGAAGCTCTTCCATCGCATCGAAGGTTCAGCGCCTTTAACAATTACTAAATCACGTTCAAATGTAGGTAGCGCTAAACCAAAGATCTGCGTTGTTGGCCAAGAAATATTTCGAATATGGGATTCATCGATAAATATATGCGGACGGTTGACTTGGAAATCATAAAACTCTTCCGAGTCAATATCTGCAATAAGTTCTGGAACGACATCATTGGGTTCATTGTGCCAAGCAGCTAAGAGATGCTCTAGCGCACCTGTTGCAGCTTCACCGGCATCATTCCATCCAGAAAATGCCATCACCATGATGGGATTTCTTAACGGTGGGATGTGATGTATCTCCATAGGGTTAAACCTTAGGGTAACCTTGCGCAAATCTGCTACGACGCAATTGCCTATTTAGGGGAAACACTTGAACAACTTCTTTGATGCCATCTTTTTCGACATGGATGGGCTCATGGTGGACTCTGAACCTCAATGGCTGCTCTCAGAAACGCAGATCACGGCCGAGTATGGATACACCTGGCTGCCCCAAGACCAAGTTGCCTGCTTAGGTGGGCCACTGAGTCGTGTTGGTGAATACATGCATGAGAAATGCAATAAGGCACAAACTCCAGAGTTTTTTACTCAGAAAATTATCCACGTTCAGGCAGCCAAGATGCGCGGAGATACCCCGCTTATGCCTGGCGCCTACGAACTCGTAAAGGATCTGCAGAGCAACGGGATCAAGACGGGTTTGGTTTCAGCCAGTCCACGACTGATTGTCGATGCTGTTTTGGAAAACATTGGTAGTGATCTTTTTCCATTTTCAATCTCTAGTGATGATGTTGTTAACACAAAACCACACCCAGATGCCTATCTTAAAGCAGCTGCACAGACCGGTAGTGACATCACGAACTCGCTCATTTTTGAAGATTCATTAACTGGCGTTAAGGCCGCTACTAGTAGTGGCGCTTGGTTAATTGCAGTTCCTCATTTAGTTGTCGTGGAGGAGTCGCTAAGAGTGCGTTCTATCAAATCGCTAGAGCAGATGAGTTATGAAAAACTTCAAGAGCTACACAGGGACTTTACCTGCACTATTTAACCGTTATGCGCGGGGCAGATTTTCTTGAAGAAGCACCAGTCGCATAATCTGCTGGGTTTTGGTGGCCAGTAATCTTTATCAACTGACGCCAAAATATCCCTTGCAACGCGTTCTAAAATCTTTTCAGTTCCAGCGAGATCACTCAGAGTCGGGGTGCTTTTAATTATTTTTGCATCACCCAAATAGATCAATTGCAGCAATCGCGGTAAAACGTTATGTGTTTTGAAATAAAGAAGTGCATAGACACGCAGTTGGAAAAGTGCCTTTTCCTCCCATCCAGGTTTTGGTGCTTTACCCGTCTTGTAATCAACGATGCGAACTTCACCTGTTGGTGCAACATCAAGACGATCGACATACCCATGTAGGTAGATTTGCGGCGTCAGATCATTTTCAAGGTGGATCTCACGATGGGTTGCCTCAAAGCTCTTTGGATCCTCTAAAGTAAAGTAAGTCTGTAATAGTGCGCCGGCGCGATCAAGCCACTCTTTCTCATTAGTGACCATCTCCATCAACTCTGGTTTTTGCGCCATCTGTGCTTGCCAACGTGATGGCAAGAGATCTATCGCGCTCTTAGGAGTTCTTTGCGCCGCTGGATTTTCAAAAAGATCATGCAAAATAGTGTGCACCAGCGTTCCGCGTTCGGCATCTAGTGAGGGTGGTTGTGGAAGCTGGTCTATCACGCGGTATTTGTAGAGTTGCGGGCAGTTTTCGAATTCGCTGACTCGGCTTGGAGATAGACGAAGTGGTGGATTAGTCACGTACGGCAACATACCCGCACCGGCCTGGAAAAATTGACCTAAGATGCTCTCGTGTCGAATCAAGGGTTTTTTGCGCCGGGTGATCGTGTTCAATTAACCGACCCAAAAGGCAAGTTGTATAGCTTCACAATAGTTCCTGGCAAAGAGTGGCATACGCACAAGGGCTGGATTACACATGATGATCTCATCGGCATGCCAGAGGGTTCAGTTGTTAGCACAACGGCAGGATTAAAATTTAGCGCCTTCAAACCCCTATTGGCAGATTACGTTTTAACGATGCCACGCGGCGCGACGATTGTTTACCCTAAAGATGCCGCCATGATCATCGGTCTTGCCGATATTTATCCAGGCGCCCGAGTTTTAGAGGCAGGAGTTGGAAGTGGCGCACTGACTATCTCTCTTTTACGGGCCGCCGGTGACAAGGGCTTAGTTCACTCGATCGAGCGTCGTGGTGATTTTGCAGATAATGCACGATCAAATGTTGATGCTTACTTTGAAGGTGCACCAAGTAATTGGAAGTTAGATGTTGGGGATTTGCAAGATCAAAACTTTGAGCGTGAGTTCGATCGCGTTATTTTGGACATGTTGGCGCCGTGGGAGTGTGTTGACATCGCTGCACGCGCCCTTCGCCCAGGGGGAGTGTTCTTGTCCTACGTTGCGACAACAACGCAGCTATCTGCAACTGCTGAAGCGATTAAGGCAGATGGACGCTTTACAGAGCCCGAGAGCAGCGAAACTCTTGTGCGCGGCTGGCACCACGAAGGTTTAGCCGTTCGTCCACAACAAAGAATGATTGGTCATACCGGATTTCTGATTCAAAGCCGTCGCATGGCTCCAGGAGTTGAAGTATTAGCGCGAAGACGACGACCATCTAAAGGTGCATACGGTGTCACGGAAGAGTGAGCGCTTAGTTAATCTAACAATTGCGCTACTGGCTACAAAACGTTTTCTCACCAAAGGTGAAATCTTCCGTAGCATCGAAGGTTATGAAGGTAACGATGAATCTAAAGAACGAATGTTTGAGCGAGACAAAGATGATTTGCGTTCATTAGGAATTGAAATTGAAGTTGGTGGATTGGATCCACTCTTTAATGACGAGGCGGGTTATCGAATAAAGCCTGAAAACTACACGTTGGATTTAGGCGAGATTTCAGGGGCCGATATTGCGCTTTTATCTCTTGCCGCACAGGCATGGAATGGTCAAGCACTCAATGCGATAGCACACTCGGCATTACTTAAATTGAAATCAATGGGGATAGATTCTGATATCGATGCAATTCCTACTTTGACTCCACGCATGGCATGGTCAACGAGTGAATTATCTACAGTTCTAGATGCCATCACTACACGCACTACAATCTCCTTCAAGTATCTATCCAGTGAACTTGAAGAAGAAGTTAGAGAAGTCGCTCCCTACGCATTAGCATCGCGTGAAGGACATTGGTATTTCGGCGGCTTAGATTCAAGTAGAAACTCTTGCCGAACTTTTCGCTTAGACAGAGTCAGTGGTGAAATCCTCACTTTTGGCAAAGTCGCCAATTTCGATATTCCCGATGATTTTGATCTATTTGAATCAATCGAAAATTCTCAAAACTACATCCTTGCCACCCTCGACGTGCGCCGAGATAAAGCTTTGGCGCTTCGTAAGATGGCAACATCGATTAGCGAAAAGGGGGAGTGGGATCAGATAACAATCAAAACCTCTGATCAAGCCTCCTTTATCGACACAGTTCTGTGGCATCTAGATGATGTTGTTGTCATCGAACCAAAAGAGCTGCGCGCACAAGTGATTGCAGAGTTAGAAAATCTGGTAAAACTCCATGGTTAAGCCTAAGCCAGCACCCATTATCCATACTGAGCGCTTACTTGCTCTAGTGCCGTATATAAGCGCACATCAAGGTATTTCACTCAAGGATTTGGCTGGCGAGTTTGGGGTGACAACCAAACAGATGAACGATGATTTAACCACGCTATGGATGTGCGGTTTGCCGGGTTACACAGCCCTTGAACTTATGGATCTTTCATTTGAATCTGGTTATGTAAGTATTAGGAATGCTCCGACACTGCAAATGCCTCGAACTTTGAGTTTAGAGGAAGTAGTCGCACTACTTTTAGGATTAGATTTACTCAAAGATTCAGTAACTAATAACCACGATGTTAGCGAGCGAATTAATGCTCTATCGCAGCGATTGAAAGTAAAATCTGGAATCACCAGCAATTTTCAGGCAACGAGTCCAGTCTCTAGCGTGCTCCGGGCTCAAATCCTTGCAGCTATTGATAATCACCAGCAACTTCGTATTTCATATCACTCGCTATATAGCGACAACGTTACAGAACGCGTAGTTAATCCGCTAGAAGTTCGGATAGATGCAGGCGTTGAATATCTCATCGCATATTGCCACCATGCAGGTGCGTTTAGAACTTTTAGAGTTGATCGAATTCAAAGATGCGAATTGGTACATCTGCAAACAGATCACCCTCCAACGCTCGTTGCAATAGATGAACGCGCTTTGAATGCAGTTCTCACACTCAGTTCACGATTACGATTAATGAAAGAGCGTTTTTCACTCCAGCAGGTCGCAATCGGTGATCAGATTAACGTTGCCTCCTTCTCCCGAGCATGGCTACTACGTTCTATATTTGCCGCCTCTGGAAGTGCCCAGCTCCAAAAACCAATGGATTTACGGGCTGAGATAGCTCAAAAAGCGCAACTGATACTAGATCGTTACCGATAATTACACTCCACCTAGCCATTTTTGCATGGGCTGGGGTAGCCTTACCGCTTAGGTATTTCCAACTGCAGGGAGTTTGCAATGTTCTTACGTGAACCTAGCCATATTTTGATTCTTCTTATCGTTGTCCTTGTTCTCTTTGGCGCAAAGCGTCTTCCTGACTCAGCTCGTTCATTAGGCCGCTCTATGCGCATATTCAAGAGCGAAATGAAGGAAATGACAGCTGAAGAGAAAAAGGCTGAGGGCGAAACCCCTACAGATAAGTAAGCTCTGATGGCGTCTACTAAAGACGCACGGATGCCATTACTAGATCATTTACGAGAACTTCGTAAGAGAGTAGTTCGCGCATCTGTAGCGATTCTCTTTGCATCTGGTTTCGGTTGGTATTTTTACAATCCCATAATCACGAAATTAGCTCTTCCTGTCTGCGATCTTGAGGCAGCACAGAAAAGTGGCGCTACCCATTGTGGTTCCCTGTACATCAATGGAGTACTTGGCCCCCTCAATCTTCAAATCAAGGTGGCGCTTTTGGCTGGAGTAATCATCTCGGCGCCATATTGGCTCTATCAGCTCTGGGCATTTATCGGTCCCGGTCTGCATCGCAAGGAAAAGCGAAACTCGATTCTCTTTCTGGCCTCTGCAACACCTTTTTTTGCAGTAGGGGCAACTCTTGGGTATTTGATTTTGCCAGTGGCAATAAAAGTGCTTTTTGGCTTTACTCCAAATTCACTCTCCAATTTAGTCAAGTTTGATGATTACCTAGATTTCGTTATGCGCATCATTCTGCTTTTTGGTTTAGCTTTTGAACTCCCTATTTTTCTAGTGACATTCAATCTCATTGGTTTTCTCCGAGGGCAAACAATTCTTAAACCGTGGCGCATCTGGATTTTCTGTATCGTCCTATTCACTGCAGCGTTTACACCAACTGCTGATCCGCTCACAATGATGTTATTGGCCATTCCTTTGATAGTTCTCTACTTCATGGCCGGTGCAATAGCCCTGTTGGTAGATAGACGTAGGGACAAAAGGGCCGAAAAAATTGAAACTGGCCCGACTTCAATTGATGCCCCAACGCCCATCGAGCAATAGTTAGATAGGGTCGGCGCATGTGGGCCTTAGTTATTAATCCAGTTTCTGGACAGGGTAAGGGCGCTCAACTTGGTACATATGTTGCCGGGTATCTGAATTCTCGCCAGATTGCCTACGAAATAATTATCGGGCGTAACTGCATAGACCAGGGTGATCTTCTTCAGGCATTTATAGATAAACACCCGAACTGCAATGGCGTTATCGCAGTAGGAGGAGATGGCTTGCTACATCTTGTCCTTCAAAAAATTACTCCTGCACAAATACCACTGGCGATGATCCCAGCTGGAACGGGTAATGATTTTGTCCGAACTCTAGGTTGGTCATTGACGCAAGTGGATGAACTTCTTGAAAAGGTTTTGTCCACCGCTCCGCGAGCAATTGACTTAGGTCTAGTTGATGGCGAATGGTTTGGGGCAATTCTTTCTACTGGATTTGACTCCATTGTTAATGAAAAGGCCAACACAATGTCATGGCCCAAGGGGCCGATGAAATACAACGTAGCGATTGCAATTGAACTCGGGCGCTTTGCGCCGCGTCACTACGAAATAACTTTAGATGATCGGACACTATCAACAGAGGCCATGCTCATTGCCGTTTCTAATGGTCGATCCTATGGAGGCGGTATGTTGGTATGTCCGCAAGCAGATGTGTGTGATGGCCTATTCGATGTCATGGTTTTGCACCCGGTCTCAAAGATTGAGTTCATTAAAGTATTCCCACGTGTTTTTAAAGGTACACACATCTCCCACCCAGCAGTTGAAATTGTACGCAGCAAGAAAGTTTCAATCACTTCGAATGCTGTTGCATATGCCGATGGTGAGCGCATAGGTCAGTTACCTGTCATGGCACAGTGCATACCGGGTGCATTATCGACGTGGATGCCATGACAACTCCGGCAGAGAAATACGCCGCAGCAAAAGTTCGCAACCAGTACAAAGAGACAACGGCATTCATTCAAAGCTTTGACTTTGAATTTGATCCTTTCCAAATCGCTGCCTGTCATGCCGTTGAAGAGGGGAGCGGTGTATTAGTCGCTGCTCCAACTGGCGCGGGCAAAACTGTGGTCGGTGAGTTTGCTGCCCATCTGGCATTAAAACTTGGTAAGAAATGTTTTTACACAACTCCCATCAAGGCTCTGTCCAATCAGAAGTATTCAGAGTTTGTTGCCATGTTTGGTGAGGATCGAGTTGGCCTGCTAACAGGTGATACCAGCATCAACGGTGAAGCAGATATTTTGGTGATGACAACTGAGGTGTTGCGCAACATGCTCTATGCCGGTTCAAATACCCTTACAAATCTCGGTTACGTTGTCATGGATGAAGTGCACTACCTTGCCGATAAGTTTCGCGGCGCAGTATGGGAAGAAGTGCTCATTCACCTTATGGAGAGTGTGCAGGTAATTTCACTCTCAGCAACCGTATCTAATGCTGAAGAGTTTGGTGAGTGGCTAGGAGAAGTGCGCGGTAACACTCAAGTTATCGTCAGTGAAATAAGACCTATACCTCTCTATCAGCACGTACTTATTGGCAATCGTCTGCTTGATCTTTTTGAAAAGCCTGGGCAGATTAACCCAGAGATTTTGCAAAGAGAACGTGAGGCCGTTCGAAAAGCGGCAATAAGCCGACATCGCCGTGGTCGCTACAACGAGGCTCAAGATCGATTAACACGTGCCGATATCATTGAAAAACTTGCGGGACAAAATCTTCTTCCCGCAATTACATTTATTTTTTCACGCATTGGCTGCGATGCAGCGGTCAAGCAGTGCTTACATGCTGGACTTCGTTTAACTTCAACACAAGAACGCACAGAGATCCGCGCTATTGCCCTTAAATACACGCAAAACATCGCTGAGGAGGATTTAGAGGTTCTCGGATTTCAAGATTGGCTAACTGCACTAGAACGAGGTATCGCCGCCCACCATGCAGGTCTGCTTCCAAGTTTTAAATCAGCGGTAGAGGAGCTCTTCCAAAAAGGTTTAATCAAAGCCGTCTTTGCAACTGAGACCTTAGCGCTGGGTATCAATATGCCTGCGCGAACTGTTGTGTTGGAAAAACTTATCAAGTACAACGGTGAATCACATGTACCGATTACACCAGGGGAGTACACACAGCTCACCGGGCGTGCTGGAAGACGTGGTATCGATATCGAGGGAAATGCTGTAATCCAATGGTCTCCAACTGTTGATTCAGCATCTGCTGCAGGCCTGGCCTCTACTCGTACATATCCGCTGCGATCATCTTTTGCGCCGACCTACAACATGTCTATCAACTTAATCGCCCGCTTTGGTCGCGAACGTGCGCGCAGATCACTTGAATCATCCTTTGCTCAATTTCAAGCAGACCGCGCAGTGGTTGGACTTTCCAGACAGGTCCACAAAAATGAGGCAGCGATTGAAGAACAACTCTCACAAGCGGTGTGTCACTTAGGTGATTTTCTTGGGTACGCCGCAATTCGTCGCGAGATCAAAGAAGTAGAACTCTTACTCTCTAAACGCGATCACAAGAAGAGTTTTGATAATCGCCAACGAGCATGGCTCGAAAGTGATTTATCTGATCTTAGAAAATCCATGCGAAATCACAGCTGCCATTCATGCAATGAGCGAGAAGAACATGCGCGTTTTGCCGAGCGTGCCGGACGGCTCAACCGAGAAAATGATGGTCTACGCGCAAGAGTTCAAAGTCGCACCAATGTAATTGCTAAAACCTTTGATCAAATCTGCCAAGTCTTGACTCATCTTGAATACATCGAGGGTGAAAAGCCAACAACGCAGGGCACAATACTGACCAAGATTTATGCTGAATCAGATCTCTTACTTACCGAGGCGATTCGTCGCGGAGTTCTTGATGATCTCAACGCCTCGGAACTTCTCTCAGTTGTTTCGACAATGATCTTTGAATCACGCAATGCAGATAATGTCGCACCAAAGATGCCAAGTCCACGCGTCTCCAGCGCCCTTGCAGATGTTATTTCGATCTGGGCAGAGTTAGAGGAGTTGGAAACAGAGTATGGAGTTAAGACACAAAGGGCTCCGGATGCCGGTTTTTGTTGGGTCTCATACCGTTGGGCAAATGGTAACTCTTTGCAAAACGTATTAAAGGGAACAGATATGTCTGTGGGTGACTTCGTTAGGTCAACGAAACAGTTAAGCGATCTACTCAATCAAATTGCTGGTGCAAGTGAGAAATTGCGACCGGTGTGCAAAGATGGAGTAAAGCGTATCGACAGGGGAGTGGTTGCATTCCTCATGGGAGATCTATGACATTAATGCTCTTAGATAGCGCATCGCTTTGGTATCGCGCTTATTACGGTATGCCAGATACTTTACTTGCACCCGATGGAACACCAGTTAATGCAATTCGTGGCTATATCGATATGAGCGCCAGATTATTGTCGGTCTATAAGCCAAATAGATTAGTTGCTTGTTTAGATGGAGATTGGCGCCCTTCTTGGCGTGTGGAGCTATTTCCAGATTACAAAGCCAATCGCTTAGAGGAAGAGGGTGATGAAGAGGAAGAGCCAGAGACTCTTACACCTCAGATTCCGATCCTCCTAGATTTATTGGATCTCTTTGGCATTCCAGTTGTAGGTGTCGATGATTATGAAGCAGATGATGTCATGGCAACGTATGCCGAGATCGAAAAAGGACCTATACGTATCGTTACCGGAGATCGAGATCTTTTTCAAATGGTCGATGATAAGCGCGATATCAAAGTTGTTTATCTTGCAAAGGGAATCTCTCAACATGATTTAGTTGACTACGCATATGTTTCTAACAAATATGCAATTCCTGGTGATCGCTACGCACTCTTTGCGATGTTTCGTGGTGATCCATCTGATGGTTTACCTGGGGTACGTGGAATCGGTGAAAAAGGCGCAGCCCTTATTGCCAATAACTTTGCAAATGTCGAGCAAGCACTTGCCGGGGCCCATGCTGGACATCAATCTCTTCCGCCAGCTCTTGCTAAAAAGATAATTGCCGGGGCTGATTACTTAAAGATTGCACCGACGGTAGTACAAGTCGCTAGAGATGCCCCACTGCCCACAGTAAATCTGGCGATGCCAAAGAGACCAGATGATCTATCAGAGATTTATCAGTTCAAGGAGCGCTACGGATTAGGTGCCAGCGTTGATCGTTTGATCAGTGCGCTCGGGTGGTAAATCTACTTGTATCGATATTAAGTGCAGGGCTACTGAGTGCTGCTTTCCAACCAGTCGATAAGTGGTGGTTGGCGCCAATAGCGATCGCTTTACATATGTATGCACTCAATCGCAGTGAAAAAAAGCTACTTGTTGTTGGAGTATTTGCTCTGACTTTCAACGCAATGCTTTTGCATTGGACAAGTATTTACGTCGGATCAACTCCGTGGCTGATTTTAGCGCTTGGTTTAAGCGTTTTTTATCTGCCTTTAGTTACGGTTGCGCGTTGGGGGATAACTGCATATCCACTTGTGTTTATCGTATTGGAGCAAGTGCGAAATCGATTCCCATTCGGAGGTTTTGGTTGGGCACGATTGGCCTATTCGCAAGCAGATGCACCGTATGCAGTTGTGGCTAGATACGGGGGAGCGGTGGGATTAAGTGCAATAACACTTCTTATCGCGCTATTTATCTTTCAAATTACTCAACATAAAATGAATGTGCTGCCGCTTATTCCTTTACTACTAGTACTACTTCCATTGAATATCACTTCGACCAACTCCACAAAGGTTTTACTTATACAGGGAAATGTTCCGCAGTTAGGTTTAGATTTTAATTCTCGGGCAACTCAAGTCTTCTTTAATCATGTAAAAGAGACTAAGAAAGCTCTCACACAATATCCAGATGTCGACTTTGTTCTATGGCCTGAAAACGCTGTTGATGTGGATCCATTTAGATATGACACTGTAAACAAGGCACTCAATGAATTTGATAAACCACTTATTATTGGCGCAATCATCGATAAGAATCACAAGATCTATAATGTTTCAATACTATGGACAAAACATATGCAATCTGTCTATTCCAAAATGCATCTCACGCCATTTGGCGAATACATTCCTTTTAGATCTTTAGCCTCCAAAATCTCACCATTGGTCAATGATGTACGTGATTTCTCACCTGGAAATCAAGAAAAGACCTTCACTATAGGAGCGGTACGAATTGCACCGATTATTTGTTATGAATTACTTGATGATCAGTTGCTAGAAAAGGCTGCAAAGAGTTCAAATATCTTGGCTGTACAGACTAATAGTGCAACTTTTGGCAGATCGGCAGAGAGTGCTCAACAATTGTCGATAACTCGCATCAGAGCTATAGAACATTCTCGAAATGTTCTCTCGGTTTCAACAACTGGATATTCAGCCTTGATTGATTACACAGGAAAAGTTGTTCAATCAACATCGATGGCAACGGCGCAACATCTCTATGGCCAGGTTGGGCTAATTGAGCAGCGATCGCCACGGGATAGATATGGTGATTGGGCCTTAGTAATGGTGCTTATCTGGCTGCTCTTGGTAGCCACACGAGCCTATGGTTACCGCCGATAAGTTATATTATGTAAAGTAATAACAAGGGTTTCTATCGGTACTCATCTAAGGGTGTGCAGGCGCAGACTAAGTTTCGATCGCCATGTGCCCCATCGATACGTCCAACTGGCGGCCAATACTTCATCCGAGAGCCAATTGACTCACCAGGGAGCAGACCATCGGGTAGAACTGGATATCCCCCTTTTTCTCGGCTGTACTGGCGCTCCCATTGGGCTGCCATCATAGAAAAGGCGGTATGAGGCGCATGTCGCAATGCCGAGCCTTCAACGGTGATCTGTGCATCGATGATCTCCTGTATCTCAGCTCTGATTGACATCATTGCATCGATGAAGCGGTGAATCTCGGCGATATCTTCTGACTCTGTGGGTTCGATCATCAACGTACCTGCAACAGGAAAGGACATTGTTGGCGCATGGAAGCCGTAATCCATCAACCTCTTTGCGATGTCATCGACGGTGACACCTGAGTTCTTGGTCAACTCTCGAATATCAAGGATGCACTCATGGGCAACGCGTCCATTGGCACCGGTGTAGAGAACTGGATATGAATCGTGAAGGCGCGCTGCAATGTAATTAGCTGACAAGATGGCAACCTGAGTGGAATGAGTCAACCCTTCTCCCCCCAGCAAACGAATATATGCCCAGGAGATTGGCAAAATACTTGCAGAGCCAAATGGCGCAGCTGAAATAGGGCCCGGACCAGTTGAAGGACCAGCGGCGCTATCCATTGGATGATTTGGTAAAAATGGCGCAAGGTGTGAACGGCAAATAACTGGACCTACTCCAGGTCCTCCTCCACCATGTGGAATTGCAAAGGTCTTATGCAAATTCAGATGAGAGACATCGGCGCCAAACTTTCCAGGTTGTGCAACGCCGACCAATGCATTCAAGTTCGCACCATCTACGTAGACCTGACCACCAGCATCGTGTACGAGCGCACAGATTTGCGAAACCTGCGTTTCAAAAACACCGTGAGTTGATGGGTAAGTAATCATCAATGCAGCAAGTTGTGCGCCGTGCTGGGCAATCTTGGCCTCTAAATCACCGACCGAGACATTACCGTTCTCATCACAATCCACGACAACTACTTTCATGCCAGCCATAACCGCTGAAGCAGCGTTTGTGCCATGAGCGCTAGAGGGAATAAGGCAAATCTTTCGATGGTGATCTCCCCGAGAATCATGGAAATTTCTAATCGCCAACAAGCCTGCAAACTCCCCCTGGCTTCCGGCATTAGGCTGCAAAGAAACAGCGTCATAGCCGGTAATTGCAATTAACCAATCAGATAGTTGCGCAATCAGCTGACGCGACCCAGCACTTTGATCTGCAGGAGCAAATGGATGCAGCGATGAAAACTCGGGCCAGGTAACTGCCTCCATCTCAGTAACGGCATTGAGTTTCATTGTGCAAGAACCCAAAGGAATCATTGTTCTATCCAGCGCTAAATCTTTATCAGCTAAATTGCGCAGGTAGCGCATCATCCCTGTTTCGCTGTGGTTGGTGTTAAAGACCGGGTGCGTTAAGAACTTGCTGGTGCGGATAAACTGCGTTGGAATTGTGCTCCCCTGTGCATCTTTTACGTGCAATACCTCTAACACGGAGAGAAAAAGCTCCTCCGTTGTTTCTTCGTCGAAGGATACGCGCACCTGCGTATCACTTACTTTTGCAAAATTCATCCCTGCAGCAACGGCTCGTTCATGAACTTTATTAGCATCATCGACAACGATGTGGACCGTATCAAAGATGACATCGGCCGATCCATTTACTGCTGCATTAAGACGGGATGCAAAATTATTTACTCTTTGTGCTATATGTTCAAGTCCGCTGGGACCGTGCCACATCGCATAAAACGCACTCATGTTTGCAAGAAGAACTTGCGCGGTACAGATATTTGATGTCGCTTTGTCGCGACGAATATGTTGCTCACGAGTTTGAAGCGCTAATCGAAATGCAGGTTTTCCATGTGCATCGATACTTTGTCCAACAAGGCGTCCTGGCATTGAACGTTCAAGTCCATTGCGTACCGCTAAGAAGCCAGCGTGTGGCCCACCAAATCCCATTGGAACTCCAAAGCGTTGGGAAGTTCCAACGGCAATATCAGCCCCCCACTCCCCTGGTGGCTTCAAGAGCGTTAAGGCGAGTAAATCAGTTGCAGCAATTACCAACCCATCACGCGAGTGCACGTAATTGGCAAAGTGTGAATAATCAATCACAGTTCCCGTTGTATCTGGATATTGAACTAGCGCACCGAAGAATTCGCCTTGGTATCCATCTCGAACCACGTGACCAGAATCGATCTCAACGACTTTAATTCCAAGAGGCTTGGCGCGCGTTAGAACCACGGCCTTAGTTTGCGGGTGAACATGCTCTTCGATGAGAAAAACAGCGTCATCACTTAGCTTTGAAGCCCGTCGTGCAAGAGTCATTGCCTCTGCCGCTGCAGTGGCTTCATCAAGCATCGATGCATTTGAAATATCAAGGGCGGTTAATTCACAAATCATTGTTTGAAAAGCAAAGAGCGCCTCTAATCGACCTTGAGATATTTCCGGTTGATAGGGCGTATATGCCGTATACCAAGCAGGGTTTTCAAGAACATTTCTCTTAATCACAGGAGGAACAATTGTTCCGTAATAGCCAGTTCCAATTAATGAGCGCAAAACCTTATTAGAAGCAGCTATGGAACGTAGCTCTGCGATTACTTCTACTTCACTCTTTGGGCCATCTAGCGCCTTTTCAATCACTCCATTAATTGCGATATTTGCTGGAACGACATCACGAATGAAAGTATCTAGATCGGGATATCCAAGGTGCTTGAGCATTGATGACTCATCAACTGAAGTTGGTCCAATATGTCGACGTGAAAAAGCGTCGTAATCAACCATGACTAACATCCCCTACCCATAAAAACAGGCCTTTATTGGCCTGTATGAGTTAAGAATATGTCTTTTTATGCGCCTTTGCTCTTGCGACGAAGAGAAAGTTCATCGTTAGATTCGACACCAATGCCGGCTGCGTTGATTTCGCCCTGCAATAGCGAGAGCGAACCTTCAACTTCATGCCAGACCTTGCCTACTGCAATTCCAAATACACCTTGACCACCAGCTAGTAAGTCGATGATCTCATCGGGGCTGGCGCACTCATAGATAGATGCACCATCGCTCATCAAGGTCATGCTCTCAAGTTCAACTACTCCCCTGCTGCGCAGATGATCCACAGCGGTACGAATATTTTGTAGGGAAACTCCTGCATCTAGCAAACGCTTGACGATCTTTAAAACGAGAATGTCGCGAAAGCCATACAGGCGTTGGGTTCCTGAACCACTTGCAGTTCTAATACTTGGTTCAACTAAACCTGTCCGTGCCCAATAATCCAGTTGACGATAGGTAATACCTGCAGCAGAACATGCAGTTGCGCCACGGTAGCCAATTTCTAGTTCCTGGGAAGTCACGGGGAAACTCGTTTCTCTTGGGGAGTGCTCTCAATCTAGGGTAGGCCGCCTCCCCATTCAATGACCGACACGGTCGAAACCTCTACTTGAGATTGAGGGTTTAGCCCTAGCCGGCAAAATCCTCTGGATTAATCTGATCGAGAAACTCCCGAAAGCGCTCAACTTCCTGGTTCTCATCACCAGCTTGGCTCTGCTCAGGAATCTCAATTCCGATCTCATCGAGTAGCTCTGAACTAGACAGGATATTGGCAGAGGCGCGAAGGGCTAGAGCGATCGCATCCGATGGTCTGGCACTGATCGTATGGTTGTGGCCAGCGCTATCTCGAAGAATCAGATTGGCGTAGAAAACACCGTCTTGGATATGCGTCACATGAACTGCGGTCACAACCGCATCCAACTCATCGATGAGTGTGATCGCTAAGTCATGAGTGAGCGGCCGAGGTGGCTCAACGCCCTGTTGGGCAAAGGCGATGGATGTAGCTTCAACTGCCCCGACCCAGATTGGCAAAAACCGTGTTCCATCGATCTCTTTAAGAAGGACGATGGGTTGATTAGAAGGCATCTCGACTCGAACGCCGATTACCTCCATGGAGATCATCATTGATTACGAACGCAGGCGATGAAGCCCGCCGCGAACAAGTGCTGCGTGGAGTCGGATGGAAAGAGATGCGATCTCCTTTTGCACTTCTTCGGCACGTGCCTTTGACTCAGAGTTCTTTTGGCGAGTAAGTGGAGTGATAACTTGTTCGATCAATCCAATTTCGCGATCTGCTGCCGATTTAAATGAACGCAGATGACGGGCTTCAATTCCAAAACCAGCCATCTCAGTTACTGCCTTGGCAATGGCTAAAGCATCGCCGTCATAGTGACGGCCACGAGGGGCTAGGAGGCCATAACCCTCAAGCTCAACGAGTTGCTCCTCTTTGAGTCCTGAGTTTTTAAGTAGCTCATCGCGCGATAGGCGCATCTCAGAGACTTCACCAAATGTGCTTGGCGCCATTTCGCCATCGATAGTTGCTAACCCGATATTTGTTCGAGGTGTGGCTACTGAGCCAGTTGCCGCAGGTTGCAGCCCGCGATCTATTGCATCGAGATTGTCCTTGATTACTTTCAGAGGTAGATATTGATCGCGTTGTGCAAGGAGAACATAGCGTAGACGTTCAAGATCAGAGCTTGTAAATTTACGGTAGCCAGATGGTGTTCGTGCAGGTTCTATTAAACCTTCAGATTCAAGAAAACGAATCTTTGAGATTGTAATGTCTGAGAAATCTGGACGAAGTCGATTGAGTACTTCGCCAATACTCAGATACGCGCGAGCTGGAACTGCCATTGTGGTTCTCCCCTAATTATTTTCTGCCAGAAACAAAAAGCAGATGGAACTTGCCGATTTGTATCTGATCACCTGAACGTAAATCATGGTGCGTTACTGAAATATTGTTGACGTAAGTCCCGTTAAGTGATCCGCTGTCATTGAGTGAAAAACCATTGTCAGTTTCTTCAATCTTTGCATGAGAGCGAGAAACTGTTACATCATCTAGAAATACATCACTTGCACTTGCGCGACCGATTCCGACGCCCTGTGCAGTGATTAAGAATCGTGAGCCAATATTTGAACCACGGTTAATAACCACCATCGCCTTATTGGACGACTGTGCGATCTCTTCGATGATTAAACGATCCTCTTGCCCAAGAGTGGCTAGAAACTCATCAAGAGCGCTAGCTGGGGAATCACTTACTGGGCGCAGAGTTAGGTGCAAAGTGGTGGTGAGTTCGCTTGGCGTTGGATCTGCCTTCACTGAAATCTCCCCTCCTTCACCGTCAACCTGAGGATGACACTAAAGGGGTCAAGACGATTGGTCAAGCCGTGATTTGAGCGTAGCCAGCTGCATCGAGCAGATCAGTTGGCTCACTTGCAACGTCAACCTTTACTAGCCATCCGGCGCCATATGGATCGCTATTTACTAGCTCGGGTGTTTGTGAGAGCGCGCTATTTATCTCAGTGACAGTTCCTGTAACTGCTGCGAAGATTTCAGAAACAGATTTAGTTGACTCCACTTCACCGCACACTTTACCCGCAGTGAGACTTTCACCTATTTTTGGTAATTGAACATAGACAATGTCGCCAAGTGCTCCTTGTGCAAAATCAGTAATACCCATTGTGTAGATATTTCCTTGGGCACTAACCCACTCATGCTCTTTTGTATATTTCAAAGCCTGCGGAATTGATGACACG
>CAIVDO010000012.1 GCA_903904665.1 uncultured Actinomycetes bacterium
ATTGCACCATCTTTACTAGCCAAGCTGTAACCACATTTCTGTTTTGAGCGTGAAACAAGCGAACTCGTAGTTTAGAGGGCGGGCTCTAATAAGGGAAATCGGCCTCTTTGAATTACATAGGTGTAACTCAGGCCACATCTACTCTTTTTTCACGCTGAATATCGAGCTACCTAACAGCACAGCAAGGCCAATAAAGACCGCCCCCGCCCCAGATGCCGCCGCTGCAATTCCGGCTGCGGCCGGCACTAAAAACTGTCCCAAACGATTTCCCATCAAACGAGCAGATACAGCCAATGCTCGTTCATTGCTTTGTGTCTTTTGCGAAACCAAAGACATCGTTAAAGGTTGTCCAATACCAAGTGAGAAGCCTGCAACAAAAACAATTAAACCAAGCGTTAATGGTGTGTGCGCAAAAGCCATTGCAGCACAAGAAATAACTGAGATCACGGTGCTCCACCAGAGCAGTTGGAAGGTTGTGAATCGTTCACTCAGTCTTCCAAGGAAGAGCCTTGAAAGCATTGTAGTACCGGCGCGAATAGCCAGAATCGCGCCCACTGCATACGGCGAGAAGTTATTTTCAGTACCAAAGAGCGGCAAGAAAACAACTAAAACATCGGCTGCAGATGAGATTGCTAATGAGATGTAGATAGCTGCAAGGATCCCTGGGCGCTTCACCAAGTTAAACGCGGTCCTGTATGTGCCTTGCGAACTTTGTTGTGCAACAACTGTTGGTCGCTCATTTCTCCAGCCAATGACAGGGAATAACGCAAGGATTGTTAACACAACACCAAGTAAGAAAGCATTAGATGTTGACTTGGGTAGATTGCCATTTGATCCTGCAACTATGGATGCAACTATTGGTCCCAACATGTGACCCACAGATGCGCTAAAAGTATATAAACCAAAGTAGCGGTCATAGCTTGATTGCGGAGTGCGAAGTGCAACCATCGATTGCCCGCCAATCATGCATGCCAGATGCGCTAATCCTGCAGCCGCAGCAGCGATGCCTAATGCAACTACAGATTGCGCAAGCATCAATGTCGCCGAAGTAATTAACATCGCCAAAGTTCCAAAGATTATGAACTTGGCTTCCCCAATCCTTCCTACCCATTTACCGAACTGCAGGGCAAGTAAAACTGGAAATAACGCATACACCGATGCAATTAATCCAACTTGAGCAGCATTGGCATGAAGTTCTAGAGCTCGATAAGTAATCATCGGACGAAGCACATAGATCGTTGCTTGTGTGAGCGTAGATGAAAGTAGTAAAGGCTTAGCCCAAGGCAGAAGCTTCTCTGAACTCATCTACTTTTTAACTGAAAACTTCTTCTTAAAGTTCCAGACCAAAGGTCCAATAATTACTAAGAACAAGAGGCTGTAAATAATCTTTGGGAAGCCACCGGCTATAAGAATGTGCCAATCCCCCTGGCTAATCTGTAGAGCCCGCTTAAATTGCAGTTCTGCCAGAGGTCCAAGGATTACGCCAATAATTAGAGGTGTAATCGGAACGCCAAAGCGTCGGAATAAATAACCCAATACGCCAACTGCTAAGGCGACTTGTAGATCAAAGGTTGAGTTATTAAGTGCGTACGCTCCTAATAAGGCAAAGGTTGTAATACCTGCATATAAATAGTG
>CAIVDO010000013.1 GCA_903904665.1 uncultured Actinomycetes bacterium
AGAAAGAACTTAAATCAACGATTGCAGAACTGACAAAACTGCTAAAAAGTGAAGATGCGATCAAAGCGCAGGTTTCAGATGAGCTAACCGCTGTTGGTAAGTCATTTGCTACTCCCCGCAAAACTCGAATTGGCGCTGCCTAAGCTCTAGCCGTTAAACTACGGCGTGATTTCAACCCAAGCCCTAGAACTACGTGCAGGTGCTCGCCTGCTCGTTAAGGGCGTAACTGTGCGCATTAATAGCGGTGACCGCATCGGTTTTGTGGGTCGAAACGGTGCAGGTAAATCAACTCTTGCAAAAGTATTGGCTGGAGAAACAATGCCGGCAGGTGGTGCCGTTAATCGCACCGGTAAAATCGGTTATCTGCCACAGGATCCGCGCACTGGCGATGAACCGGGCACAGTAATTGAGCGAATTTTATCTGCCCGCGATTTAGATCAAATTACACATCGCATGCGCGCAGTTGAAGAAGAGATGGCAACTGCCCACGATGAAGCGTTAGAAAAAGCGATGGAGCGATACACCCGCGTTGAACATGAGTTCAGTGCAGCAGGTGGATATGCCGCAACTGCTGAAGCAGAAGCGATTGCAACATCATTGGGTGTAACAGAGGCTGTCTTTGGCCATGAACTCTCAACGTTATCTGGTGGTCAACGTCGCCGTATTGAATTAGCGCGCATCCTCTTTAGCGGCGCAGAAACACTTTTGCTCGATGAGCCAACGAACCACTTAGATGCAGATTCCATTATGTGGCTGCGCGAATTTCTGGCTAAGTATTCCGGTGGCTTGGTCATTATTTCCCACGATGTTAACTTGATCGAGACCGTTGTAAACAAGGTTTTCTATTTAGATGCCAACCGCAACGTGATCGATGTTTATAACTTAGGCTGGAAGGCTTATTTATTACAGCGCGAACAAGATGAACACCGCCGCAAGAAGGAGCGCGCTAACGCTGAAAAGCGCGCCGAGATTTTGCAGAAGCAGGGCGAAAAGATGCGCGCTAAGGCATCCAAGGCAACTGCTGCACAAGGCATGTTACGTCGTGCTGAAAAACTTCGCAGTGGGCTTGAAGATGTACGAGTGAGTGACAAAGTTGCACGACTTCGCTTTCCTACCCCTGCTCCTTGCGGAAAGACTCCCCTATCGGGTGAAGAGCTTTCTAAATCTTATGGATCACTTGAAATCTTTACCGATGTTTCCTGCGTTATCGATAAGGGTTCACGCGTTGTAATTCTTGGACTTAACGGTGCCGGTAAGACAACGCTGCTACGTATTTTGGCCGGTGAACTTGAATCCGATACTGGAAAAGTTGAACATGGCCATGGCTTAAAGATTGGTTACTACGCCCAGGAGCATGAATCACTTGATTTCGAGCGCTCTGTATTAGAGAACATGATGTCTGCAACGCCAGATATCCGTGAGCCCGAAGCTCGCAATACTTTAGGTTCATTCTTATTTGTTGGCGATGATGTACATAAACCTGTAAAGGTTTTATCTGGTGGCGAACGAACTCGTCTTGCGCTGGCCGTGCTCGTTGTTTCTGCCGCCAACGTGCTGCTACTTGATGAGCCAACAAACAACTTAGATCCAGCATCTCGCGCCGAAATCCTTGGAGCCCTTGCTGAATACCAAGGCTCAGTAATCATGGTTTCTCACGATGAGGGCGCCGTGCAGTCATTAAAGCCTGAGCGCGTTATCTTGTTGCCAGATGGCGATGAGGATCTCTGGAAAGATGAATACTTCGATTTAGTTTCTATCGACTAAGCCTAAAACCTTCACTTTAAGGCTTTGCCCTAGTAATCTCGCGACCATGAATCGCAGCCGTAGATGGCCATTAGTAGCCGCAATTGTGGTTGCCATTTTTTCGACATCGACGTTAGCCATAGTTTCAAGCGCTGAAAATGCACAGGCTGCCGACGCACAAGTCTTAACAGATTTCCCGGCCGATGATTTTGGCCTATGGAGCCAATCATCCATCTACGGCCAAGACCAAATGGGATTTGCTGAACAGAGTAAGTGGAAACAGTTATGGTGCACAGGTTGGAATGATCCAGCATGCTCTAGTTACGACAATCTCTTTGCTGATTTAATTTTGCCGCCATGTTTAAGCGATACCGATCGCTCATGTGTTGCCGCAGTGGAGGCAAGTGGAAGCGATAAGGTTTTAAAACCTTTAACTTTTTATCAAGAAAGTACCTCCCAAAAAATTGCGCCTTACCTTTTCAATACAGGAACCACAGGAATACAGACACAGATTCCTGGTGGTGGTGGCCTTTCGGTATGGAAAAGCTCTGAACTAGATGCAAGCGGAAATCCCAAGTTGTATGGGGTTCATGTTCTGCTGCGCTACATAGCCAGCTGTCCTGCAAATCGCCAAGCCGGTGCCTGTTCTATATTTTTATCGGATTTCAAGGGTTCGGTATATCCAATCACTGTGGGAAGTGGAGCCTGCAAAGAGTTCACGCTTGCCGCAAATCTCTGTGCGAACTCCACTAATTTCAAAGGCGACGAGAGAATTGCGCTATCGCTGCGCTTGGATAAGAACCTGACTGGTTGGATCTTTGGTCGTATGCAAAATGCCGACTTTGCTGTGGAACCGCTAGATACTTCCAATAATAAAATCCGCCTTGAAGGCGATGTAACTCTTGTTCCAGAACTGCAAGCCTCTGTCCCAAAGAGCCAAATTGCCAGTGATCCTGTTCTTGAAACTTATCTCCGTGATTTCTTCACAAATGGTCCGTATCCTGGAAATGGTTCCCTTGATTATCAAGATAACAATACGCCTTACGGAATAGGTCACTCAGTTACCTACGCGGAGTTTTTAGCTGCAAACACAACAAAACTTCTCTCAATAAACTTTGACAAATTTAAATTATTTACTGCCTTTGAAAAACATCTCAAGGCATACACGCCTCCGGCAAGTAATAATGGCCGCAATATCATGAGAGATACAAACTCTATTTTTTGGAATTTCGGAGCATCTACTTACATCGGCAATAACGCTTGCTCGGCCGATAAGAGCGCTTTGCAAGGTTTAGTTGTGACCAACGCTCCGATTTATGACAAAGGACCACCGACATATATCGATGGAACATTGACCTATCACGTAGCTGGAATTCATACGAACGTTGATGGATCCTTGTTTAGAGGCCGCTACACATACATCGTAAAATCAACGACCGCACGCTGCTACTACGGTTTTTCAAATGCACCAATCCAGGCCACGGTAGATGTTATCTCTGCAGATAACTCCAGCCAGGTGGCATCAACATTGGTCAGTGAAAAGAATGGCTTCATTAAGTTGCAGGCAGATAACTTCACGTTCTCATCACCAATGATTCGAGTTAAATTATCCCAAGGCGCCCCTGCTGTAACCCCAACGCCGACTCCCACACCCACTGCAAAGGCAACACCTGCACCAACTGCCGTAAAGAAGACGATTACCTGCGTTAAGGGAAAGAGCATTAAGAAAATCACTTCAACTAATCCACAATGCCCTGCGGGATACAAGAAGAAATAGTGGCTTTAAGGCTTACTTATTTTTACCGTATCACCCGAAGGATCCAAGGCTGTAACAGTAATTGTGACTCCCCCAACAGTTATTGAGTCACCCGTGCGCAGGGCTGCATCTTCAAAGTTAGAGTCAACTGAGCCAATACGCTTTTGGATTTCATAACCACCGCCTAGCTGACCCTTGGTCATGTCTACGGTGTAGACAATTACGCCCTCATGCGCGGCTGGTATTACATCTAAACTTTCACTTTTTCGGGACTCAATCACCAAAATCTTCGAAGTTGTTAATGCAACCATAATCGTTTTGATCTCTTTATCTTGGCGCACAAGTGGTGAAAGCTTGGTTGTCGCACCATCAGTTGTTAATGCAGAGATTTGCGTGCAGTTCACTTGAGATTGCGGTAGCCATCCCTGCAAGTATCTATCCCATGCACCTAATTCAATTGCATGATTAGACCAACTCATAGCCATGATTCCCCAGTAACCCAGGGTTTGTGAAGCATGATTTAAATCTTCATCGTAGAGACCAAATGCATGGCCAGTTTCATGCGCCATCCACTTCCACGTGCCACCGGCGATACCGTTATTTTCGGTGGAATACATATCGGCACCTCCAGTGGCACCGTTCATGATTACGCCATTACTTGTCCAATGTGGATATGTAATTGCTGGTCCCCAACCCATATTGGCCATCGGCATCTCTTTTGGAACTAGGTAATACACGGCGTCATATCCGCTGTAATCGATGGCTCCATCAGTTAAGGAGATGAGCGCATTTAAATAACCATTGGGGTCGCCCGCACCAACTGATCCTCCGGTTCCAAATTTTGTTGAAGTAAATGGTGCACGAACCCAGGTAGAAACAATGTCAAAATCAAAAGCTACTGCGCCATAGGATTGCTTAAAGTAAAAATCACGGACATTTGTGGCGATGGTTGAAAAATATGCAACTGTGTTGTCTTTGCCCTGCACATCGCTGAAATCAATGGGGACTATAAGCGCCTTAATACGTCCCGCCGAGGTCAATCTCTGGGCCACCTTTGGAAAACCCGCCGATAAATCAACTCCAAGACCACGGTTAGGTGTTATTTGATCAATAAGTTGGCATGCAGATTGTGGTACAAAGGAAGAAGCTGGGATGTTGCCAAGTGCATTGATCTTATTTTGCAAATCAACAAGCATTGGGTTTGCAACTGGTTGTAAATCTAGCGTGATCGCAATAATGCCAGCATTATTTGCTATGCCGATATTTGCATCACGATCTACCGCTGTAAAGCCGGATGTGGTGACCTCGACTGTGTACCACTTTCTTGCAAAGGTCGTAGACATTCCATTGGGTTCCGTCGTATCAAAGCCGTAAGAACCATTCGCAAGAGTTAGATAGAAAGATCCATCTGAATTGGCAGCGTGAAAAACACAGGGGTTACCGACTCCCTGGCAAACAAATACTCCCGCACCTGAAAGTCCTTGCGATGGATTGCGTGGATCTGAAATCCACATCTTTATATTTGATCCAGCTGGCGCAGCCGCAAGTGCGGATGGAACGCTCACATTTGCTAATGAGTTCGTGAGTGAATGCAATGCCCCAATTGACTTTGGATAAGCCTTGGGTTCGCTCAGAACTAAACCGCCTGCAGCGGTTGGAGTTGGAGTTGGTGTTGGTGTTGGAGTTGGTGTTGGAGTTGGTGTTGGAGTTGGTGTTGGAGTTGGAGTTGGTGTTGGTGTTGGAGTTACCTTAGGTGCGATCGGTGCAACAGCTACCGGTTTGCTCCATACAAGTTTCTTGCCAGATTTAATACATGTGTAGTTTTTAAATTTATAGAGTTGGGTTTGGCCAAGCTTGCTACAGCTTTTACCTGTCACCGGAGCCACTGCATAACTAGGCGGTGCAATCAATAAGGCGGCCACTAAGACAATTAGGACTACATAGGCTTTGCGGCGCATTCCAGAAGGATAATCTAAGGCTATTCTGAATCAACCCTTTTCGAATAATCCTTTTGATCTATTGAATTTTCAAAATCCTCACGCGTAAGAAAAGTGTGGAAAAGCTAAGCGTCGATGTGTTCGCGATCGATTTCAGCGTTAGCGATAAATTCCTTGCGTGGAGCAACGTCGCTGCCCATCAAAAGCTCAAACATCGCCTCGGCAGCCGTTGCATCGGAAACGGTGATGCGGCGCAACGTACGTGCATCTGGATCCATAGTTGTTTCGCGCAGCTGGTCTGCATCCATTTCGCCCAAACCTTTGTAGCGCTGAATTGGTTCTTTCCAACGCTTGCCAGTTTTCTTAAGGTCTGCGGTAATTTTCTTCATCTCATCATCGCTATATGTATATATGTATTCACCCTTCTTGCCTCCCCCGCCCATAACTTCGATGCGGTGTAGAGGTGGGATAGCGGCAAATACACGGCCAGCATCGATTAGCGGACGCATGTAGCGATACATCAAAGTTAATAGCAAGCAACGAATGTGTGCACCATCAACGTCAGCATCTGACATCAAGATAATGCGGCCATAACGTGCTTCATCGAGTTCAAAGGATTTTCCAGAACCTGCACCAATTACTTGAATGATTGATCCGCACTCTTTATCTTCAAGCATCTGCGATAACGAAGCCTTTTGGACGTTAAGAATCTTTCCGCGAATTGGCAAGATTGCTTGGAACTCAGAGTTACGTGCCGCCTTGGTGGTGCCAAGAGCAGAGTCACCTTCTACGATAAATAGTTCGGTGCGCGTTACATCCTCTGAACGACAATCTGAAAGTTTGGTTGGAAGTGATGATGATTCCAATGCGTTCTTGCGGCGCTGTAAATCTTTGTGAGCACGTGCGCTAATGCGTGTGCGAGAAGCCGCGGCGATCTTCTCTAGTACCAAACGTCCATTGGCTTTATCGATGCGCTTAGAAGTATTGAAGTACTCCTTCATCTTTTCGGCTACAACGGCTGAAACAATGCGCGTAGCTGCCGCAGTTCCCAAAACTTCCTTAGTCTGGCCCTCAAACTGTGGCTCTGACATACGCACTGTGACAACGGTAGTTAAACCTTCAAGCACATCGTCCTTAATTACATCGATCTCTTTATTCGACAATGTCTTGGTCGAACGCAGCGCCTCGTTAACAACCTTGACCAGTGCGCGTTCGAAGCCCACCACGTGTGTTCCACCCTTAGGCGTTGCAATGATGTTTACAAATGAGCGGGCAGTTGTTTCAAAACCATTGCCCCACTTCATGGCGATATCAACTTCCATGTCACGCTCGACCTCAGTTGAAACCATATGTCCCTTGTCATCTAAGACTGGGACAGTTTCTTGGTAATGGCCTGTGCCGTAAATACGGATTACATCGCCGACGGCTTCATCAGGCTGAAGGAAATTACAATACTCAGTAATTCCGCTCTTATGGAAAAATGTTTCAGATGTCTTAGCCTTTGTGCGATTGTCGTTAACTATGAGAGTTAACCCTGGGACTAAGTAAGAAGTCTGGCGTGCGCGTGCGTAGATATCTTCTAGATCTAGCTCGGCCTCCTTAAGGAAAATCTGGCGATCACTCCACCACTTAATACGTGTGCCCGTTACTTTGCTAGAGATCTTGCCGATAACGCGCAGACCTGAAGCTGGTTCAAAGGGTGCCTTAGGTCCATCGCCATCAAAGATTCCTGCAACTCCGCGCTGAAATGACATCCAGTAAATCTTGCCATCGCGATCAACTTCAGCATCAAGACGTGAAGCAAGTGCGTTAACAACCGATGCACCCACACCATGCAAACCACCGGAGGCTGCATATGATCCGCCACCGAATTTTCCGCCTGCATGTAATTTTGTTAATACAACTTCAACACCAGTTAAACCAGTCTTAGGCTCTTTATCAACTGGAATTCCGCGACCATCATCATGGACTTCAACGGAACCATCTGATTCAAGATTAATCTCAATTTTCTTACAGTGTCCGGCCAAAGATTCATCTACTGAGTTATCGATGATTTCCCATAAGCAGTGCATAAGGCCACGTGAATCAGTTGAACCGATATACATACCTGGGCGTTTGCGAACTGCATCAAGGCCTTCAAGAACAGCTAGATCTTTTGCGGTATAGCTATCCTGCACATTTGTCGCAATATCTTTTTCGGCCACGGGGCGAAAGGTTATCG
>CAIVDO010000014.1 GCA_903904665.1 uncultured Actinomycetes bacterium
GAGATCACCGGAGGGTTCCAAGGACTTCCATTTGCGATGCCAAAGATTAATGGAAAACAATTAGTGGCATCTATTCAAGAATTCAATTCATCTATTCCTTGGAGATCTCTAACTGGGTCAATGCTCTTGCTCGATTCACATGACACTGCCCGATTTAGAACAGTGGTTTTAGGAGATGTGAATGCTCATGTGAGCGCAATGGCAATGATGTTAACTTATCCAGGTGTTCCATCAATCTTTGCAGGTGATGAGATCGGCCTTGAAGGCTCATGGGGTGAGGATTCCCGAAGGACAATTAATTGGGAAGATCGCACTGCTTGGGACCATGATTTTATGGGCGAAGTTAAGAAATTAGTTTCACTGCGCAGGAGTCAAGATGCACTCATTAATGGTGGTTTGCGCTGGGTTGCAATTGAAGATGAATACCTTGTCTATCTAAGAGAGTCTAAGAAGCAGTCGATTCTTGTTATGGTCTCTCGTGGGCCAGTGCATGCAACTATCGATATCAGTGCTTATGGATACCACGTCACTAAGACGCTCTTTGGTCAAGAAGCAAAAGGTGAGATCTTCTCAATTAAGTCTGAGCATTCAACTCGAGGAGTATGGGAAGTTAAGAGTTAAGCCAAAACCGCATTGGTTGGTCTAAATACTTTGCCCAAGATCTTTCATTGTGACCACTTCGCTCATAAACCTTGCTAACAAAGTTGTGTGGAAGATAGCCACGCTCGTACATCAACTTGTCTGCCAACTGTTGAAAAGGCGCATATTCGCTATCTAAACCTTTGGTCCCATGACTCATCCAGATTTTATGATTGGTTGGATCAGGTAGACCCTTAATTGTTCGTTCAACTAATTCGTTGCCACCAAATGGCCAGTGAGTCGACAATGCAAGTGCAGTTGTGAATTTTTCAGGAAACTGCGCAATAGCATACAAAGTTGCAAGTCCGCCCATAGATGAACCAATCATGGCGGTATTTGCCGGTGATATCCCTGGTGCTATAGCTGGAATATACTTTTCAAATATCTCTTGCAGATATGTATCACCATGAAGAAGTTCGGGTTGGAATGCATGTGCATAATCTTTATGTACTGGTATCCCATCACGAAAGTATTTCTCTGGGACTAAGTCTTTTCCCCGCCCCCAGGGGTTTTCTTTAGTGCTGCTATGCCACACACCAATAATTGCAGGTGGTGCAATGCCTAACTCTTCACTGACTCGATTAGCCGATTGAGCCATTTTCCATGTTTGGCGGAGGTGAGTGGAAGTGGTGCCATCAAATACATTTTGCCCATCATGGGCTATAAGCAAGTGTGTTGCAGGCTCTTTTGGTAGCCAGTAATCAACTATTCGACGATCGAAATCAACGCGCCGCACATCGCCGGCAACCCCGCGGATTTGGAAGCGCTTTATCTCTTTCATACTGGTTAAATCTACCCATGTCTGCGCCCAAACGAAGCATTGCGTGGTTTCGTCGTGATCTACGGATCGGCGATAACCCTGCGCTACTAGAGGCAATTGCCGCCGGCGATGAGATTGTTCCGGTATTTATTTTAGATTCAAAACTTATAGATGCAACTGGCAGCAAACGTTTGGCATATTTAGGTCAATCACTTCGCGCCTTAGATGAATCACTGGGCAATTGCCTGCATGTCATGGTGGGTGATCAAGTAGAAGTATTACGAGAGTTAATGCAGCGCTATGGAGCGACTACGGTTCATATTTCAACAGAGTACGAGCCATATGGAGCAGCTCGCGATGCAAGGGTTGAAGCTGCAGGAATTCCATTAGTGCGTACTGGCAGCCCATATGCAGTTGCACCAGGTCGAGTTTTGAAGCCAAGCGATGCAACTCCTTATAAGGTATATACGCCTTTTTACCGCGCATGGTGTGTTCATGGATGGCGCAAACCGGCCGATACACCTAAAAAAATTAAGACTGTGACACCAACTTCAGGAGATCGTAATTTTCCAGATTGGCAATTGCCCGAAGGTGTTGTAATCACACCAGCTGGTGAAAAGGCAGCGCTTGCACGGTGGAAGTATTTTCAAGAAAATGCTTTAGATAATTACGATGAAGGTCGCAATTTGGCTGGCATTGATGGCACAAGCAAGCTCAGCGCACATTTAAAGTGGGGCGAAATTCACCCACGGACTTTGCTGGCCCTGTTAGGTGAAAGTAAAGCCCACGATACTTTCCGCAAAGAGATTGCATGGCGTGAATTTTATGCTGATGTGCTTTTTAATAACCCACATACTGAAAAAGATTATTACTCACCTAAATTTGCTGACATGCGTTATGACAAGCCCGATGCAAAGTTTCAAGCGTGGAAAGCTGGCAAAACTGGTTATCCATTTGTAGATGCCGCAATGCGCCAGTTGCTACATGAAGGTTGGATGCATAACCGCACTCGCATGGTTGTTGCATCTTTTTTAGTTAAAGATCTTCACCTTGAATGGCAGTTAGGTGCCGATTTCTTTATGGAGCACCTTGTTGATTTTGACGTTGCATCAAATGCTCATGGCTGGCAGTGGACTGCAGGTACGGGCACAGATGCATCTCCGTATTACCGCGTCTTTAACCCCATAGAACAAGGCAAACGCTTTGATGCAGATGGTGACTACATCCGTAAATATGTGCCAGAGCTTGCGCATTTATCTGCTTCAGAGATTCATGAACCCTGGCTATTTCTAGATGGTTATAGCAAGGGATATCCAGAGCGCATCGTTGATCATGCAACAGAGCGTTTGGAATCACTAGCTCGCCTACAAGAGATTAAAGCCGACAAACCCCTAGACCCCCGCGCTTAGCTTGATACATCGCATCATCTGCTCGGCGCAATAAATCAGGTGCGCCTGTATTTTCTGCAACACCGATACTGACTCCAATGGAAATATGTTGATTATCGATATTGAATGGATAACTCAATGTTGCGCGTAGCGCAAGAGCAACGTCCATGCAATGCTCATAAGCACCTTCGATGAGAACACCGAATTCATCACCACCTAATCTTGCAAGCAAGGCCCCATGGGGCAGGGCCCGAGAAAAACGTAGTGAGACTTGTTGCAAGACCTTATCGCCGGTTTCATGGCCATGGAGATCATTAACTGGTTTAAAACCATCGAGATCAAGAAGCAGGAGCGAGCCATCTTTTCCTACGAAGCTTTCTATCTCACTAATCAACCGTCTGCGATTAGGTAGACCAGTGAGTTCATCGGTTCTTGCCAGAATTCTTTCGTGCCCAATATTTTTGGCTTGCTTTAAGGCAATCATCATCCTTATGAATGCAAGTATTAATGTGCTTACCGCTGGGAACAAGATGAAAGTTGGGAAATACCCAGGCCGAATCGCGGTGAGCGCAAGGAGTGTGGCACTCATAAAGACTGAAAGTGCAATAAATATTGGATTAACGGAGGTAGTTTCTTGCTCATCTCGACTTGGGTGCCAACAACTCTCGGCAATTAATATTAAACAAAGAAGCCAACCATCATCAACAATTGAACCGAAAGAGTACAGCCCATTGAGATGCTGCCATAGAAAGAAGAAATCAGTAATAGTGAATATAAGAATGCCTATTGAGATAAAGATACTTCTACGTGAATAACCATGAGCAACTATGGCTGCAAAGGTAAGTGAAACTAAAATCAGATCAGAGATTGGAAAAATAAGAGCAAAGAGAGCATCGCTTAGGTTGCCATCAAAATGCGGCATGACAGGGTTGAGAAGGAATGCCGTACCGAGCACCGCTAAACCCAGCCCCACAATTGATGCATCAAAGATCTCCAGAATCGTTGATTTTATGCGTGTTTGAATAAGACGGGGCAGTGCGATGATCGCGCAAGGATAAAAGAGCAGATATGCAATATTTGAAATCAGGGTAGTGATGGCAGGTAAGTCGTAAAAGGATGCTGTGCTGGCAATAATTGAACCAAGAAGCCAGAATGAAAAGGCAGAGATAAGCAGTGGCTTTGAGACAGGGTCACTAATGCGCTTTGCCATAAAGATTATTGCTATCGCGATAGCGGGAATGCAGTTGTAGAGATAGAGCTCAGTGAATTTTGAGCCTTGAAAGGGTAAGAAATGTGATGCAATGTGAACAAGTAGGAACAAAGCTCCCACTATGCGAAGGATTCGAGCCGACATCTGCTCAATCTAAGTGAGTTGAAAAGCTTTATTAAATAGGGAAAGCCCCGTTATCTCTAACGGGGCTTTGCCTAATAATGGAGGGGCTTTAGAAACCCTTTGTACAGATTAGTTGAGCATTAGCCTTTGTATTTGCAACATCGGCTTTGAGTTGCGCTGGTTGGTTTACAGCAGCCAGCTTTGCAGACTCAAGCTTACGAATATCAAGAATGATCTTGTTAAGTTGGCTTGTGTAAAGGCGGGCTGCAGATGTCCATGCAGAGACTGCAGATGTGTATGCCTTCTTGTCTGGTTCTGAAACTGCAGCAGCAAGCTTTGTCTTAGCGGCCGCTAGTCGCAAATTTGTCTCATCTATCTTTGCTTGGATTTCAGCTTTATGGGCAGTCTCATTAGTTATTCCAAGATCAATAACTGGAATTTGTGCGCTGAGATTAACAATCAGAGTGACAGAATCCTTCTGAGACTTAACGTAGGCAGCTGCAGAGTTAAGGCAATCTACAGATAACCAGGTTAACTTTGCACTTGTTGACAATGGGTTCTTTGCGCACTTGTACTTGCTGCCGCTCACGCTCGTTGTTTGGTTGAGCTTTGTGCAGGAAACGCCATTTGAAATCTTGGCAGCAGCGCTAGCAGGGGCAGCAGTCATTACGCCGGCAGCGAGAATGAGTGCGACAGTGATAGAAGCGAATTTACGCATCAGAAAGAACCTCCATTGGATATGAGCTCATCGTAGCCAGCCCACCCACAATTTCTGCTGATAACCCGCCCGTTAAGCCAATGAATTCACTGTGAAAGTACTACTTAGTGCGCTGTTTGATCCGAACGTTCATGCCAATTTTTCGCACCATCGCACGAGGTGCATATCGCATCACATAGGTAAGGAGTTGGTATTGCCAACCCGGAACACTGAGCGCTTTGCCAGAGAGCGCATCCTTCCAAGCCGTTGCAACTAGCTTGTCGGAGTTAAGCCACATAAAGGAAGGTAGACCCTTCATAGACATGCGACCGCGTTGGTGAAACTCAGTACGGGTAAAGCCAGGACATAGCGCGCAAACTTTGAGATTAGTTGATGCAAGTTCGGTATGAAGAGATTCAGATAAAACAGTCAGGTATGACTTAGAGGCGCTATAGGTACCGCCAGCAATCCATCCGGCAACAGATGAAACATTGATGACTACACCCTTATTACGCTCTTTCATCCCCGGTAGTGCAACATGCATCAAACGCATCGGTGTTCGAACTAGAACATCTAGTAGCTGTTGTTCTGCATCGAGGGCGCTAACAGTGAAAGCTTTGTTGATTCCAAAGCCGGCGTTATTGATAAGCACATCGATCTGATTGGCCGAAATGAAATCTTCAACGCTTTTAGCGCCTACATCGGTAGCTAAATCAGCTTGAATAACTTTGGTAGAAATCGCAAACTTTGATTCCAGCGCAGTTGCACGCTCTTGCAACCTTGGTAGATCGCGAGCAACTAAAATGATGTTGTAACCATTTTCGGCAAGCAATCTTGTGAAACTCTCACCGATTCCAGCTGTTGCACCAGTAACTAGCGCCCAAGATTGCATAAAGAACTCCTAATCAGATTTAAGTTCGCCAAGTGCTCCTGCTGGAACAAATGGTGCGTGCGGTGCAACTGCTTTTAACCTGGCATAAGGCTGACCTTGAGCTGGTCGTGCATCAACTTCGCCTTTGTTAGGCCAGAAAGATAGCGCACGCTCTGCCTGCGCAGTGATAGTTAATGATGGATTAACACCAAGATTTGCGGTGATGGTTGAACCATCAACGATGTGCAGGGTTGGGTAGTTCCAAACACGATGGTAAGGATCGACAACACCACGGCTGTCATCGCTGCCGATGACGCAACCACCAACAAAGTGAGCAGTAAATGGTGCATCTATTAAATCGCCGATATGGCCACCAGCGATGCCGCCATGCTTGTTAGCAATGCGTTTAACGGTCTCATTGGCTGCAGGAATATACGTAGCGTTGGGATGCTCTGGATCATTGGTGGAGGTTAAATGCCAACCAAATATAGATTTCTTTCCACGAACTGAAACTGAAGAGTCAACGTTTTGCATCGTTAGCGCAATAACGGTTCGCTCACTCCATCGGCGCACATTTAAAATCTTGAGCAGCATTTTTGGATCTGCAACAAACTGCTTCCACCATTGCTTGCGTCGTTCTGGTGATGAATATCCATCGGTCATGATGGTCTGCATAAGCCCCATCAAATTAGAGCCTTTTCCATATCGCACGGGTTCAATGTGAGTGTGTTCATCTGGGAAAAACGATGATGTAATCGCGCTTCCTTCGCTGTAATCGATATCGGCATTAGGCATCATCGCACCAGTAAGAGCTTCGCTATTGGTGCGTGATAAATCACCTAATCGATCAGATAATCCTGGTAATACCTGATCATCTTTCATCTTATGTAAGAGTTTTTGAGTATTAAAAGTTCCAGCAGCAACGATCACATCTTTTGCAAAAAATACTGTTCCTTTTTCGCCTAGCCAATCATCGGTCTTGCGCGTTGTAATCTTCCAATCACCTGTGGCGAGTTTTTCAATCTTTGTAGCAGTTGTCATAGGGAAAACCTGGGCACCGGCTTTTTCAGCCAAACCTAAGTAATTTTTAGGCAAAGTGTTTTTGGCGTTATGGCGACAGCCGCTCATGCAAGCACCACATTGTTTACAGCCATTTCGATCCGGGCCGACGCCACCAAAGAATGGATCTTTACTGGCAACTCCTTTACCTTCACCAAAGTAAATTCCAAGGGGAGCCATTTTAAATGTATGGCCCACGCCCATTTCTTCGGCAACATCTTTCATCGCTTGATCGCTATTTGAAAAATATGGATTTTCAGTAACACCTAACATGCGTCGAGCTTGGTCATACCAAGGCTCTAACTCCTCTTTCCAATTAGTTATTGAAGCCCACTGTTTGTCCGTAAAATATTGATCACCTGGTTGATACAAAGTATTTGCATAGACGAGGGAACCTCCACCCACACCTGCGCCAGCTAAAATCAAGACATCTGGCAGGACATGGATCCGCTGGATTCCGTAAAGGCCAACTTTTGGTGCAAAGAGAAACTTATTGATGCGCCAGGAAGTCTTTGGAAAATCCTTATCTCGAAAACGCTTTCCTGCCTCTAATACGGCAACGTTATAACCCTTTTCACGCAAGCGAAGGGCAGAGACAGAGCCTCCAAAGCCCGATCCGATAATTACTACATCAAATGTTTTCTTCACGGATTTTCCACTCAGTTCCATAAGATTCAAGTGAATCAAGGAATGGCTTAGCATCAAACCATTCAGGACCTGCAACGCCTTCGGGTTTCCAAATGCCCTTATGGATCAACTCCATCGCGATTACAGGATTAACTGCC
This sequence comes from uncultured Actinomycetes bacterium, assembly GCA_903904665.1. Lineage (GTDB taxonomy): Bacteria > Actinomycetota > Actinomycetes > Nanopelagicales > Nanopelagicaceae > Planktophila. Next base: position 7,533 of record CAIVDO010000014.1, read on the forward strand.
GTCTGCCACACAACTGCTTGATCGCCATATTCACTCATCGACCATTCATTGTCTATGACGTTGTACATATAACAAGCGTACGGCTTTCCATCTTTATCAAGGCCCTTAACAAGTGCGCCTGCACAAGTCTTGCCCTTCATACGTGAACCAAGCGTTGCTGGATCTGGAAGTGATGCTGCAAGTAAGTCACGAGGCGAGACTGAAATACCTTGGACATCAACGTGATCTTTTCGATCTAGTCCTAACATGTGGATTGTCTTTAATGTCGTAATGAACTGAGCTCCAAGACCATACTTAAAGTTAACTTTCTTAGCATCAACTTTCTGTGGAATCAAAATAACTTCCTCATGTTCAACGTTTACGCACTCAACAGGTCCGATGCCTTCAGGGAAATCAAAGGTTTCAATCTCACTAAATGGTTCTGTTGTGTACCAACCGCGGCCATCTTCCCAAACAATTGGAGGGTTCAAGCACTCTTCAATTGTTGTCCAAATTGAAAATGAAGGTGCAAATTCATAACCTTCAACGGTTAAGTTGGATCCATCCATAATTGTGATGGAATCAATAACTGAGAAGAGATAATCGGAGGCATAGCGCGCAAATACATCGCTCATGCCCGGCTCAATACCCATACCCACGAGTGCATAGATATCGCGCTCTTTCCAGTTCCAGTCACGGGCAAACTGTTCATCGCCAAGCTTCACGCCAGTTTCAGAGTTTGGATAATGCGCATGTGGGCGCGACAAAGACATCGCCATATCAATGTAGTTGGTGCTTTCAATTTCA
>CAIVDO010000015.1 GCA_903904665.1 uncultured Actinomycetes bacterium
ACAACAACATTCCATGCCGACTGTCTCGTTAATCTGCCGCCGCGGCTATTGAGAAAGAGCGCTGGATTTGTCTTTGAACTCTTTGCTGCAAGGTTTGGTCTAATTCTTACCAGGTAATCATCTATGGCCTTGGTTGCAAAACTACCAACCGGAACAATTCTCTCTTTAGATCCTTTGCCGCGAAGTTTCAATGTTGTAATTAATCCATCATCACTATGCACGGTATTAATATCTGCCAAATTAATCCCTATCAACTCAGAAACACGTGCTCCGCTACTGTATAAAAGCTCAACCATGGTTTGGTCTCGCAATGTGATCGGATCACCCTGTCTATATGCCGCAGCAATTAAAGACATAACTTGATCGATGGTGAGCGCTTTGGGCAGTCGGCGTTGAGATTTACTAGGCAAAATCTCTAAAGTGGGGTTGCTGATTTCATATTCACTATTTGCATGTTTAAAAAATGATCGAAGCGTTGAATCGATACGCGTGATACTTGCTAACGAGAGCCCTTGAGTTTTTAACGCTACTTCAAAACTGGTAATAGTTGCAGGAGTAACTTGATCTAGAGCGGTACCCTCTAAAAACTGCTCAAATTTATAGAGATCGCGCCGATAAGCAGCGATCGTATTTGCCGACAATCCGCGTTCGATAGTTAAATGATTGAGAAATGATGTAGCAACAAGATCAAAGTTCAATGCTTGCATATCCATGAGCTTTAGCTACAGCAGAGTAATAAATCTTTCCCTCATGAACATTAAGACCCTTAGCCAAATTTTTATCATCAGCGCAGGCCTTCTGCCAACCTTTATTAGCAATCGATAAGGCGTAAGGCAACGTGGCATTGGTCAGGGCATAAGTGCTTGCAACCGGCACCGCACCTGGCATATTGGCAACGCAGTAGAAAACAGAATCATGAACGCGGTAAGTAGGTTCGGCATGTGTGGTTGCTCGGGAATCTTCAAAACAACCACCTTGATCGATGGCGATATCTACTAATACAGAGCCTGATTTCATCGCCTTAACCAAAGCATTTGAAACCAACTGAGGAGCTTTTGCGCCATGTACTAGAACTGCACCGATTACTAGATCTGCTTGTTTTACTTCACGTTCAATTGCATATTTAGAGGAGGTTAAAGTTTTAATACGACCACCATAAATAGTGTCGATATATTGCAGTCGACTAACGGCGCGATCGATGATTGTTACATCTGCTCCCATACCAAGGGCTATAACCGCTGCATTCAGACCTGCAACGCCGCCACCAATAACAACAACTTTGCCTGGTGCAACCCCTGGAACTCCCCCAAGTAAGACGCCTCGGCCACCATGGGGTTTTTGGAGAGCAGTTGCTCCCACTTGTGTTGCAAGTCGTCCTGCCACTTCACTCATAGGTGCAAGTAAGGGAAGTTGGCCATTAACTTCTACAGTCTCATAAGCAATTGCTGTGGTGCCACTGGAAATTAAAGCATCCGTACATGGTTTTGATGCAGCTAAATGTAAGTAAGTGAAAACTATTTGACCTTTTCGAAGAGATGAATATTCACTCTCAATTGGCTCTTTCACTTTAAGAATTAAATCAGCGACCGACCAAACATCATTAGCTTGGGCAACGATTGTTGCTCCTACTGCAACGAAATCGGCATCGGTGATTGCAGAACCTAAACCAGCTCCAGCTTGAATTAATACAGAGTGTCCACCTGCAACAAACTCAGAAACACCCTCTGGTGTAATAGCAACTCGTGATTCGTGGACTTTTATCTCTTTAGGAACTCCAACAATCATCTACTTACCTTTCGCTGCTACCGCCGCTTTAATCAATCCAACAAAGAGTGGGTGGGGCTTAGTTGGACGAGAACGTAGCTCAGGATGAGCCTGCGTTCCTACGTAGTAAGGATGCACCTCTTGAGGCAATTCTACAAACTCTACTAAGTCGCGCTCTTTGTACATGCCAGAGAAAACCAGACCGGCTTTTGCAATCTGATCACGATAAAGGTTATTAACTTCATAACGATGGCGGTGACGCTCAGATATTTCCAATGAGCCATATGTGTTGGCAACTACTGAGCCTTTGAGTAAATCAGATTTATAGAGACCAAGGCGCATTGTGCCACCCATATCGCCTTCACCTGAGACAACATGTTCTTGATCTGCCATCGTTGCAATTACAGGAGTACCTAAATCAGAGAACTCAGCTGAAATCGCATCGCTCATTCCAGCCAAGTTTCTGGCAGCTTCAATAACCATGCACTGTAAACCAAGACACAGACCTAAAGTAGGAATCTTGTTTTCGCGTGCAAATTTAAGAGCACCCACTTTGCCTTCGATACCACGGATTCCAAATCCACCCGGAACAACAATTGCATCTAAATCCTTTAGATGTTTTTGCGCACCTTGCTCACTTTCACATTCATCACTTGGAATCCAAACAATCTCAATCTTTGCCTCGTTTGCAAAACCACCCGCACGTAACGCCTCTGACACGGATAGATATGCATCAGGTAGATCAATATATTTACCAACTAGGCCAACTTTTACATGGTGCTTTGGATGGTGAACTTTTTGCAAAAGCGCATCCCATTCACCCCAAACAACATCGTGGCCACCTAAGTCAAGGCGCTTGACGACATAAGAATCAAGCCCTTCTGAGTGCAAAACCTTTGGGATGTCATAGATAGAGGGTGCATCCATCGCAGCAACAACTGCTTCCAAATCAACGTCACACATGAGAGAAATCTTTTTCTTAACTCCAAGTGGGATTTCGCGATCTGAACGCAACACAATTGCATCTGGTGCAATACCAATGCTGCGCAGAGCTGCAACCGAGTGTTGTGTTGGCTTAGTCTTTAACTCCCCCGAAGGGCCGATGTATGGAACTAAAGAGATATGGAGATAGAAAACATTATCCCGTCCGACTTCTTGGCGAATCTGACGAATTGATTCTAAAAATGGTTGTGACTCGATGTCACCAACAGTGCCACCGACTTCTGTGATAACGAGATCGATATCTGGAGCAGCCATAGCGCGGATACGCTCTTTAATTTCATTAGTGATGTGTGGAATTACTTGGACCGTTTCACCTAAGTATTCGCCTCGACGCTCGCGCGCAATGACTCGTGAATAAACCTGTCCTGTAGTTACATTTGCAGAGCCATGTAGATTTGTATCTAAGAATCTTTCATAGTGACCGATATCTAAATCGGTTTCAGCTCCATCATCGGTTACAAAGACTTCACCATGCTGGAAGGGATTCATGGTGCCCGGATCAACATTGAGATATGGATCGAGCTTTTGCATCGTTACACGGATGCCTCGGGCTACTAATAACCTGCCAAGTGAAGAGGCGGTGAGTCCTTTGCCGAGTGAAGAGGCGACTCCGCCAGTTACGAATAAATGCTTAGTTACATGAGGTTGGCCCATGGGGGTCAAACCTATCATCGCTTTGCCTAGCCGGGCGATAGGGGCAGTTGGAGCAGTTCGGTGGCGTGTTCTCGGGCGCTACTAGAGCTCTCCATGCCAGCAAGCATGCGGGCAATCTCCTCAATACGTTCCTCGTTGACCACTTTTGTGACATTGCTTTCAGTCACAGATCCATCTGAGTTCTTGGTAACGACAAAGTGAGAATCAGCCCATGCCGCCACTTGCGCCAAGTGAGTAACAACGATTACTTGCGCATGTTGCGATAGGGCATGCAACCTTCTACCCACTTCAATCGCAGCTTTTCCACCGACTCCTGCATCGACTTCATCGAAAACATATGTACCAACAGGATGCGTTGATGCAAGTACAACTTCAAGTGCCAACATCACACGTGACATTTCACCACCGCTTGCACCTTTAGCCAGTGGCACAAGTGGGCCATCTTTATGTCCTTGAATCAACATAGAAACTTCATCACAACCAAGTGATGTGAAATCAGATTCCTTAAGCGCGCCATAGTCGGCGCTTTGTACTTGGCAGGTAAAAGAAGTGTGTGGCATTGAAAGTTGATGTATCTCTGCTGTAACTGCAGATGAAAGTTTGGCAGACATAACAGTGCGAATCTGCGTTAGAGCTTTAGCGGCGATTACAAGGTTTTTCTTAACCTCATTTAACTCACTCTCTAACTCTTTGACTCTCTCGTCTCCGCCCTCAAGATCTGCGATTGCATTCTTGGAGTTTTCGAAAGCTGCGATGAGTTGACTTAGCTCATCATCGGGTGGCGATGAACCCCCATGCTTTTTAATCAAGGCATTGAGCTGGGATTTGCGAGTGTTCAAGTACTCCAAGCGCGCTGGATCTGCCTCTAAATTTGCTACATATGAGGCAAGTTCCCCTTTGGCATCATCGATGAGAAAAAACGCCTCACTGACTTTTTGATAAAGCTCTTCAATCTGTGCATCTTTTAAGCGCACGTTTTCCAGTGATTTTCTAACAATGCCAAGGCTTGTAAGT
>CAIVDO010000016.1 GCA_903904665.1 uncultured Actinomycetes bacterium
CCCCAAAATGGTGAGAAACGTGAGCACGTATCAATTGCTCCACCCCACCCATGAGTAAATTTAATTCCCTTTAATTGTGGGAAAGTTTCAAGAAAAGCCTCGGCTAAGTGCGCATAAGTCTGCGCATCTGATTCATATTCCAGGCGCACTTTGCCACGGAAATTATAAATAGCGTCATATCCGCCCCACAAGATTTCATTATCTTTAGTTAAACGGTAATAGTGGAATTGATTGCCGGCCTCAGATAAACCTTCACGGCCCTTCCAGCCAATAGATTTCATCTGTTCTTTAGTTAACGGCTCAGTTACTAATTGAAAGTCATAAACCGGCACAACATATTTGTGCGCACGTTTGACTAGAGATTTGAATACATTTGTTGCTAGCGCAACTTTCTGCGCATACACCGAGCCATAAGGAGTATGAACAATCATGCCGCTACTTGTGCGCTCAAGCCATTCAACATGAGTATTTTCGAAAATCTTCACGCCAAGCTTTAAACAAGCACGTTCTAATCCCCACACTAATCGTGCCGGATCAACAAGGGCCGTGCCATCTGGGTCCCATAAGGCCGCCTTAGATAGCGGTGAGTTAACACGTTCCTGAATTTGATCTTGATTGAGCACTTCTACATTGTCACCAAAAGAGTTACGCAAATTAGCTTCATCAACTAATCCTTCGATCTGCCACTCTTCATTGGCAATACGAAGCTCACCTGTCCATTCAAACTGGCAATCAATCCCATAGCGCTTAATAGTTTCTTCGATCGCATCAAGGTTTTCGCGACCAAGGCGCTCAATTACCGCCATCTCATCTTTAAATCTGCTGTAACCATTCATGAAACCATGGGTTAATGAGTAGCTACAAAAACCGCCATTGCGTCCAGATGCACCGGCGCCGGTTTCGCGCTGCTCAACAATAATTACTTCGCGATCTGGGTTTGCTTCCTTAGCCAAGAGCGCAGTCCACAATCCTGTGTATCCGGCACCAACAACACATAAATCTGTAGTGACATCACCGATTAAAGTTGAATGCGGGGCAGGTTCAAGGGGATCTTCATCAAGCCAATACAAAGCTGGCTGCATATGAGAGAGGTGTTTGAGAACGTAAGGGTCGATGGTTGCCATCGTGCTATCCGGCCTTAACCGGAATCACCCCTTCAATCATCACTCGTAGTTGGCCCGGGTCCTCCGGAACCTAACCCCATAACGCAGATTTTCTTAAACAACCTGTGGTTCGTTATGGACTAGCGCAATATTAGCGGGTTTTCTTACGATTAACGATTTGACCCGCGATAACGATGGCTAAAGCTAAGAAAAACATCGCAGAACCGATCACATTTGCCTGTGCAGGGATACCACGTGCTGCAGCCACATAGACAAATTTAGGAAAGGTAATAAGTGTTCCGGAGTTAAAGTTGGTAATAATAAAGTCATCGAATGAGAGACTAAATGCCAAAAGAGCTGCTCCGGCAATTCCTGGGGCAACTAGTGGCAAAGTTACTCTGCGAAAAGTCTCAAGTTCATTGGCATAAAGATCCATAGCCGCTTGTTCAAGACGTGGATCCAATGATGCGATACGTGCCTTAACTGTGACCACCACAAATGAAATACAGAACATCACGTGTGCGATAACTGTTGGCCAGAAACCTGGATTGATTTTGAAAACCAAGAATAATGAAAGTAGTGAAGCACCGAGAACGATTTCAGGTGTGGCCATCGGTAAGAAAATCAAGAGATTGGATGCAGAGCGACCTTTAAATGCATATCGCCCGATCGCAAAGGCGATCATTGTTCCCAAGATTGTTGAAAAAGTTGTGGCCAACAAGCCAATCTTGATGGAGTTTGCGAGTGCGTTACAAACTTCAGGGGCTCCACACGGGTTCTGCCAGTTTCCTAAAGTAAAGCCCTTCCAGATTAAGTTGCTTTTTCCAGAATCGTTAAAGGAAAATGCAAAAGTGTACGCAACTGGAATAAAGAGATAGGCAAAACCAAAGATCATATAGATGCGCAGTAAGTTGCGTCCAAACCACCGTGAAAAACGGGCCTTGAAAGGAATCGTTGGGATAGTTGCATCTTTGACTTTATGTGTCATACCAACTCCTCCGTTCCCGCTTTGCGAATATATAAAGTTACGAGAATTAAAATTGCCGCCATCAAAGTAAATGACAAAGCGGCAGCGGTTGGATAGTCAACAATCTTGAAGTAGCGAGATTCAATAACGTTACCGATCATCTTTGTATTTGGACTTCCTAAAATCGCAGCATTGACATAGTCGCCAGCTGCTGGAATAAATGTCAGCAGAGTTCCGGCAACAACACCTGGCAATGACAGCGGAACAGTCACTCGACGAAAGGCTGTAATGCCATTGGCGTAGAGATCTCCAGCCGCTTCAATTGTGCGAGGGTCGATGCGCTCAAGAGATGCATAGAGCGGCAAAGTCATGAATGGTAGGAAGTTATAAGTCATACCGGCAACGACTGCTACTGAGGTAGAAGTTAGGGTGGTTTGTTGGCCAATGATGTGCAGAGAACGTAAACCTGGAACAACAAAACCCTCTTCACCCAAAATCTGTTTCCAGGCGATGGTACGAAGCAAGAAGGATGTAAAAAATGGAGCAACTACAAGCACGAGCAAAATGTTCTTAAACTTTCCAGATTTAAATGCGATCGCATAAGCCAGTGGGTAAGCAATCGCCAAGGCAAGAACCGTAGCCAAGGTTGCGTAGACAAATGAACGCGCAAACTGTTCTTTATTATCTACAAAGGCCTGGACGTAGTTACTGAAAGCAAGAGTTTGCTCATACTGGCCAGTGTCTCCACCTTTTATGGGAGTCTGTGTTGATGTTTGAGCAAGATTAATAATCGGCAAAATAAAGAAGGTAAAAAGAAAAGCAAAACCTGGGAAAAGGAGCAGGTAAGGAACACGTACCTTTGGCAAGGTCATGTTATTCGGCCTCTAGTTCCTCAGGATTAACTTCGGTGCCAGCTTCAATATCTTCATCTCCACGCAAACCAAATGTGAAGTTCGGCTCCCATGAAATATTTACTTCATCGCCCTTATCAAATGGTGGAACACCATCATCATTTTGCTCAAAGACCATAACTTCTTGACCCCATGGCATTGCAACTACGTACTGCGTGCTTACGCCGATGTAAGAAACATCTTCAATTCGGCCACCGGTTAACGTATTTCCCCTTGTTGGAGTCCCCAGTAATGAGATTCTAAATTTCTCTGGGCGAATACCTGCATACAGTGAATTATCAACGGCATGGCTACGTTTCTTTGGCATTGAGATCTTTTGGCCATATAAATCAACGACCAAGTTGTCGCCATCGTTTCCGTCAACTTTGCCCTTAATAAGATTTGATTGACCAAGGAAGTTTGCAACGAATGCGGTTTCAGGATTGTCGTACAAATCAGCTGGAGAGCCCATTTGTTCGATCTTTCCCTCATTCATTACAGCGATCGTGTCAGCCATGGTCATGGCCTCTTCTTGATCGTGTGTAACGTGAACGAAAGTGAGACCAACTTCGCGTTGAATCCACTTGAGTTCGATCTGCATCTGACGGCGAAGTTTTAAATCGAGGGCACCAAGAGGTTCATCGAGAAGAAGTAACGCTGGGCGGTTAACAATTGCACGTGCAAGTGCGATGCGCTGTTGCTGACCACCAGATAGCTGTGTTGGCTTGCGGCCTGCTAGATGTGGAAGTTCGACAAGATTAAGGACTTTATCGACCTGCTCTTTGACATCTTTTATTCCGCGGCGGCGCAAACCAAATGCGATATTTTCAAAGATTGTTAAATGAGGAAACAACGCGTAGTTCTGGAAAACAGTATTAATGGGGCGCTGATACGGACGAGTAGTTGTGATGTCGGTATCGCCCAAGTGAATACTGCCAACAGTTGGCTCTTCAAGACCTGCAACCATGCGAAGTGTTGTGGTCTTGCCACAACCTGATGGTCCAAGAAGTGCAAAAAATGAACCCTTAGGAATTGTAAGAGTTAAATCATCGACTGCATTGAAATCACCATATGACTTAGTGATGCGAGTTAAACGCAGATCACCGCGCGCGTTGATTGCCTCAGATGACACTAGTTGCCTTGTGCCTGCTGGAA
>CAIVDO010000017.1 GCA_903904665.1 uncultured Actinomycetes bacterium
CAACTTTTAACACTAGGTAGGTCTTTTCTTCACCCTTGATCACACGAACTTCGATAGCTTCGATTAATGCAGCCCCGTGATGAGGATAAACAACGGTTTCGCCGACCTTAAATGTCATGTGATGCCCTTCGCTAGAGGGTCAATTCTACCAGCATATTCTTGATGAGAAAACCCCGCATAACTAGCGTGATTCACTACTTATTTGATGTGAGACAATTGCGCCTATGCGTCGCACACTAACTGCATTATTAATTGCAACATTAGCCATCTCACTAAGTGGATGCGGTGCCGGCACAAGTGCATCTACTCGTAACATCACTCAGGTAACCGATGGGGTTGAAGCAACTATTTCAACTAATGGCAATAATATTAAATTAGTAAACATCCTTGTTGTGGCAACAGCCCAAGGTGCCGGCGTATTAGTAGGCACTGTTGTTAACTCACTTCCAGCAGAAGATGCCTTGCTTGGCGTTGCGATCAATGGTCAAGTAGCAACAGTTACTGGAACAAATGCTTTGGCGCAAAACACACCAATCATCTTTGAGGGTGCAAGTGCAAACTCAAAGGCAGTTGTTGCAGCGTTAGGCGCTAAGGCAGGAGAACACGTACAAGTAACTATGTTCTTTGCACATGCCGGTGAAGTAACTGTTCAGGCACTTATTCGTGATCAGCGCGATACATACGCTGGCATCACTGCTTAATCTCTTTTACTTCTTACCCTGATTCGCAACAGCTGTAATTGCATCCTTTGCTGCCGCTGGATCTAAGTACTCGCCACCTTTAACCGTTGGAGTTAAATCTGCGTTGAGTTTGTAGTACAAAGGAATTCCAGTTGGAATGTTTAGTCCGGCAATATCTGCATCACTAATTCCATCGAGGTGCTTAACCAAGGCGCGCAGTGAGTTTCCATGTGCGGTCACAAGTACGCGCTTACCCGCTTTTAGATCAGGAACAATTGATTCATGCCAGTAAGGCAACATGCGCTCGATGACATCTTTTAGGCACTCAGTCTTTGGCGCAGTGATATCGCTATAACGCACATCTTTAGCCTGTGAAAACTCATCATTGTCATCGATTGCAGGAGGTGGAACATCAAAGGAACGGCGCCACAATTGGAACTGTTCCTCACCGTATTGAGCAAGGGTTTGGGCCTTATCTTTGCCTTGGAGCGCTCCGTAGTGACGCTCGTTTAATCGCCAAGAACGTTTAACTGGAATCCAGTGGCGATCACATGCATCTAGCGCTAACTGTGATGTATGAATTGCTCGGCGCAACAGTGATGTGTGAAGTAGATCTGGCAACAATCCTCGCTGGGCTAATAGCTGGCCACCGCGGCGGGCCTCATCTTCTCCCTTGGCAGACAGGCGAACATCGACCCATCCGGTGAAAAGATTTTTGGCATTCCATTCAGATTCACCGTGGCGCAAAAGGATTAATTCGTAGTTGCTCATAGATACATCCTAAACCAAATGTTTGAAAGCCTCTAAATTGGCTAGGGATTCACCGCGTGATACTCGCCAAGCCCATTCACGTCGGATTGCATTGGCAAATCCAAGTTCTAGAAGTGGATTAAATGAAGAGTCCGAGACTTGTAATACTGAGCCAACAAGGCGATCGATTTCTCGATCTGTGACTGCCGTTAATGGCAAGCGTCCTACTAAGAAAATATCGTGAACTTCATTGATGGCAAAAGCAATTCCATAGAGCGAAGCATTCTTGGCTAGGCACCAAGCATGAACCGCGGCTTCATTGTCATCAGGCTTTCGAATCACAAAGGCGTTAATGCTCAGTGAATGATCTCCAACAATGAGAGCACAGTGGGTCTGTAACTTCTTCTCACCCGGCAAAGTAATAAGAAAAGTATTCTCATCTTTGCGATCAAACTCTAAATCATGTGAATCAAGAAACTCTTCGATGGTGATGCGTGGGTCAATCGCAGCCATTTATTGACCTGCGATTTTACGGGCCGCGTTGTGTTCGGTAATAACTTGATCGTAAATATCTAATGTTCCACGCGCTGTTGTATCCCAACCAAAGTGGGATGCATGCTCGATTGCACCCATTGAAAGCAGTACCCGGCGCTGAGGTTCTTGTAATAAACGAGCAATGACTGAGGACCATGCCTTTGCATCATGTCCATCAACTAAAACCCCTGAAATACCATCGGCAACGGCGGTGCGTAATCCACCCACAGCAGTTGCAACAACTGGAGTTCCGCACGCTTGCGCTTCAAGTGCAACAAGACCAAAACTTTCAGAATAACTTGGAACGCATACCAAATCTGCAGCGCGATACCACTGCGGTAAATCAACACGTGGGACAGGAGGTGCAAAACTGACAACATCATCGATGCCAAGCCAAGTTGAAAGCTCCGTGAGCCGTTCTACTTCTTCGGTGTTAGCGCCCGATGCTCCGCCAATAATGTTTATTACTAATTTAGAACGCAGATGTGGTGAGTGCTTTACAAGTTCTGATGCTGCACGAATTAATACCTCAGGGCCTTTATGTGGCTGAATACGGCCAACAAAAGTGACAACCAAAGCATCATGATCCATGCCAACGAAATCACGGGCCGCAGCACGGCCTGTACCTGGCGTAAATGTATATAGATCAACGCCCGGCGTAGCAACATGCACCACATCTGGGCAGGCATCGTAGAGTGAAACAAGGCTGGCACCTTCTGCATCGGTGTTAGCGATTAACGCCTGCGCAGCTGCAACAACTTGGGTTTCTCCTTGCACGCGAATCATTGGTTCAGGGATTTCACCTTCAGCAAGATTCAAATTCTTAACGCGCGCCATTGTGTGCATAGTGTGAACCAGCGGAATACCAAGCTCTTTGGCCGCTGGCATCGCAACTTTTCCAGAGATCCAATAATGTGAATGAATAACATCGTAATTTTCATCTTTTGCAATTCGTAAGAACTCTTAAGATAAACCCATGATGTGTGCGGGTAACTGTTCTTTGGTAAGTGCGCCATGGCCACAATCAAAGTGGCGAACACGTACGCCTTTAGAGATTTCAACAATCTCTGGTTGATCAACATTCGTGCGACGAGTGAAGATATCTACTGCAACACCCATAGCGGCCATGCGCTGAGCAGATTCAACAACGTAGATATTCATGCCACCAGCATCACCAATACCTGGTTGATCCAGAGGTGATGTGTGCACCATCAAGGTTGCAATGCGCCCGTTCATCCTTAAAGGGTACGGGCAATTAGAAGGTTGCGCGAATGGTGCCGACTGGCTTACCGCCGCCGAATGTATTTTCTTCTACTTCGTGTGCATCTACGCCAAGAATCTTTAGCGCAGCAGCAGTTGCAGCAGGCACTGCCCGTGCGTTCCCATCACTGATCTTTAAGGCAAAGCTGCGGCCATCGGGCAGTGATGCAACATTTACTGCTTCAGCACCATCTTTCATAAATAGACCATCGATATTTTGCATCATCCGTGTTGCAAGTCGACCCTGCCCTGAAACCATTTCGGGAAAATCTCTACAAGCCTGCACAACGCTTTGATGCACTGAATCAGTTGAAATCGTTAAGTTACGAATAGCTCGGGCTAGGCCCAGTAGTGAAAACATAAACAGAGGTGCGCCACATCCATCAACGGTTGTATTAGCGATAGTTTCACCGCTCATTGTTTCTACTTCTTGTGCAATCGCCTTTTGCAAAGGATGTTCTGGGCTTAAATATGAATCAATCGGCCAGCCATTGATGTGGCAAGTAAGAATCATTCCTGCATGCTTTCCGCTGCAGTTCATAGCAAGGCGAGTTGGTTGCGAAGTGCGCCGTAACTCTTCATCAATTGGACGATCCATGACGCACTGCAATGAATGCTCATCAAGGCCCGCCTTTGCCAAAATTGCTTGCGCACCGGTTTGGTGAATGCTTGTGCCGGCATGTGAAGCACAAACTAAGGCAAGTAAACGTGGCTCAAGATCTAGACCTGCGCGCACCATTGCCGATGCCTGGATGGATTTAAGCGATGAGCGTGAATACATAGGTAACGTTGGATCACCTTTTTGAAAAACAATGGAACCGTCGGCAGCAAGTATTACAACGTGGCCGGCATGAACAGATTCAACTTTTCCACCGCGTATAACTTCGGCTAAAACTTCACCCAACATCATTCGGTGGAACGTGGCAGAGATGACCACACATGTGCTTGAAGTTCTTGTCCTTCTGCGGCCATGTCATAGGCATAAAATAATTCACCGGCAACAAGTCCATACAAACGAACACCTGCAGTAACAATCTTTGCAGTTGGCGCTGAATATCCTTGATCCATTACTAGTTGAATCTTTGGGCCATCAAAAGTTCCAACCCAGCCTTCAGTAATTCCTGTGCTGTGCGAGATCAAAACTTCCAAGACATTATTTGGCTTCACACGCCAAAAACCAACTTCAGATGCACCCGGGCGAACTATCTCGCCATCGGCATCGAGAATCCATGAACGTGAAAAGTAATTAAGAAAGTTACGGCCATCGTGGTTGAAGACAACTTCATGAGCAAACTCAAAGCCTTCAATAGTTGGATACTCACCGCGGCCCTTGCCGCGCCAAGTGCCGACCAGCCATGCCAAGGGATTGAGATCAGGGTGCAAACCTTCAGGGATTGTAAAAACCATTTATGGGCGTCCTCTAAATTTGGGCAAACGTCGTGCCTGTGATTGACGTCCACGAAATGCGTAAAAGATGAGCGCAATACCCAGTGCAATGGCAACTACGCCAAGGATTACTGAAGTAAGAAGCTCCACATGCCAAATCGTAGCGGTTAAACAATAACCTGTTGCGCTGCTGGAATTCCATCAACGCTTAGCGTGGCATCGATTGGCGTATTTCGCTTCACGATAGCCAGAGCAATTGTCCCTAGTTCGTGGTGGCGGGCAACTGTGCCGATAAATCCGACAACTACGCCATCATTTTCAATCTTTGTACCTTTAGATGGAAAGCCAACATCGCTGCCATCAAGGTGCAGCATTACTAATCTGCGTGGAGGATTGCCCAAGTTATAAATCTTTGCAACTGTTTCTTGGCCCCGGTAACAACCTTTATTCATATGCACTGCGCCATTTAAGACGCCGATTTCATTAGGAATAGATTTGTGATCGGTTTCAAAACCAATGCGCGGACGTCCTGCAGCTACGCGTTCGGCATCTAAGGCCCACGTGCCAACTTGTGTTGCAACTGCGCCAAATGTCTGCGCCATCTGCGCAACTTCATTGCGTGGAACTAATGCAAATGGCCCACCAAGTTCGGTAGTTGCACCAGGTGCGCGCAGAACAGCAAACTCTGACGTTGCATCGCGCACATCGACTTTGAGCATGAACTTCATCTTGGTTAAATATGCAACCAAAGTATCGGCATAACCTGGATCTAATACCAACCAGGTTGTTGTTCCATCATCGACTAAGTTGAATTGATATTCCACGTGACCTTGCGGATCTAAAATCATCGCCGATTTCCAGATTCCAACACCCAAATCATTTAAGAACTGTGTTGTTAAATCATGCAGCCACTTGAGTCGATCGTCACCGCTGACTGCCACTACTGAAAGATGCGATAAATCTGCCCATGCAGTTCCTGCTTCAAGTGCGCGCTGTTCTTTTACTGGTTCGCCGAAATGCCAAATAGCTCCCTTATCGGGACCGTCTTCAACTAATACGGCGCTCATTGACAGTTAGAAC
The DNA here is from genome assembly GCA_903904665.1 of uncultured Actinomycetes bacterium. Lineage (GTDB taxonomy): Bacteria > Actinomycetota > Actinomycetes > Nanopelagicales > Nanopelagicaceae > Planktophila. The sequence goes on from CAIVDO010000017.1 coordinate 5,691, forward strand.
AGGTTCCATAAATTGCAAAGTGAGAAACATCGGTTTTAAAGCCGTATTCATCAGAGAGAGCGTTTACAAAGTTAGCGGCAACATCTAATGGCGCATCGCCAACGGCTTCGCACTTTCCGCAGACCAAGTGCAGATGTGTGAGCTCTTCTGCTGCATGATAAGTAGCACCACCATGTCCTAAGTGCGTGTGTTGAACAAGGCCAACGTTTTCAAGGGTTTCTAAGTTGCGGTAAACCGTTGAGAGATTAATTCCTGGATGAGTAAGGCGCACCTTTTCGGCAACTTCTTCAGGAGTTGAGTGACCTAGCTCGCGCACAGCAGCCAGTACTAATTCACGTTGTGGTGTTAGACGTAAACCTTTATCGCGTAGTTCGTGCTTATCTGCCATGTGCTTATCGTAGCCGAAGAATAAGTAGATAGACCTCACAGCCCAGGCAGTAATCGAAAGCTGCATTTAGAAATGCAGCGGCAAGAGCAAATGAAACTGCAATTACGAATATCGCTGAGATTCCTGTTAATGATCCGATAATCGCGCTCAATGCAAATAGAAGTCCAACACTTTGTGCGAACTGTGGTGGACGAACATCTTCTGTCACAACTGCGCTCTTGAGCCGTGGCTTAACAACGTTGCGAATAATTCGCACAAACTATCTAATGGCATCAAGTGCATTAAGCACTTGTTCGCGCTTTGGTGCACCAACTGCGCGCCCTACTTCATGGCCCGTAGAGTCCAGGATGAGAGTCGTTGGCGTACTTAATATCTTTAATTCACGTACAAGTTCTAGATTGTCTTCGGCATCGATATCAATATGTACAACATCGCGCAGACCTTCGACAACGTTTTCTAGCAGGGCTCGAGTTGCCCGGCATGGAGTACAAAAGGCCGATGAAAACTGAACCAAGGTAGCCCGAGATCCAAAAGCCCCACCAATCATTTCGGGCGTAATGATTCCAGCCTTATTTTTCGCCTTTATAACGCCCCTAGAGCGCTGGTACCAAATGCCATAGGCGCTAGTAATGGCAAGCACGATGGCGATTGGAAGCAATGATTTCACGAGGGTAGTCTGTACCAATGGCCAAGGTTCTGCTACTCACGAACACTCTTGGTGCTAGTGCTGAGGTTTTACCGGCACTTGGTTTGCTTCAGCACAACGTTCGCATCTTGCCTGCAGAAGCCTCTGTATTAGTTGATGCCCCTGATGTTGATGTTTTATTAATAGATGCACGCCGCGAATTACCTGCAGCGAAATCATTAACTAAGTTAATTACTACAACTGGAATTGGTTGCCCAATTATTGCAATTACAACTGAAGGCGGCTTATCTGCATTTAATGCCGACTGGGGAATCAGCGATGTAATCCTTGATACTGCAGGTCCTGCCGAAGTTGATGCGCGAATTCGTATTGCTTTAGGTAAGCAAGCTGCTGCCGCGCTAGAAAATGATCCACACAATGGCGAGATTCGCAGCGGAGATGTAGCAATCGATGAAACAACTTATACAGCCCGGTTAAAAGGTGAAGTACTTGATTTAACTTTTAAAGAGTTTGAACTACTTAAGTATTTAACACAGCATCCAGGCCGTGTATTTACTCGTGCGCAGTTGTTGCAGGAAATCTGGGGTTATGACTATTTCGGTGGTACTCGCACAGTAGATGTTCATATCCGCCGTTTGCGTTCAAAATTAGGTCCAGAGTTTGAAGCGATTATCGGCACTGTAAGAAATGTGGGATATCGCTTCACTGTCGATGCATAAACTATGCGTCATATTCTTAAGCTCCACCGCGATTTAAATAAGGATTCACTTCCTCAAGCCGATCATGACTACACAATCGAAAGATTTGATCCTGCAATTCATAAGCAACAGTGGCTTGATCTAAACAACACAATCTTTGCCGGTCATGCTGATCAAGGCAATTGGGCAATGGCAGATCTTGATAATCGCATTGCAGAAGGCTGGTTTGATCCGGCAGGGTTTTTCTTAGCAACTGAAAAAGGTCTCATCGAAGGCTTTGTCTGGACCAAAATTCATCAAGATCTAGTCAATCAAGATCCAGTCGGGGAGTTATACGTAGTTGGCACCGCCCCGGAACATCATGGACGCGGTATTGCACGGGCACTTTCAGTTGAAGCCATTAACTACTTTGTTGCTAAGGATTTAAAGCATGCGATGTTGTATGTCGATGCCGATAATGAAAGAGGCTTAAAGCTCTATCAATCTTTAGGCTTTAACTAAAGAAATAGAAAAAGGAGCCAGGGGAACTGGCTCCTTTTTGTATTTCTCCCCGTGCGTTTAAGGCCGAACAGGTCGAACAGGTTGTGCTGGAATCAATGCACGTGCAGCATCTGCTGCA
>CAIVDO010000018.1 GCA_903904665.1 uncultured Actinomycetes bacterium
ATGCAGAGCAGGCTTAGGAGAAACAGAAATGCCAAAACCAAGTAAAGGTCCTCGTTTGGGTTCAGACCCATCACACGAACGACTACTCCTTCGCACACTTGCAGAGCAGTTGTTTGAGCATGGCAAGATCACAACAACCGAGGCAAAGGCTAAGCGCCTGCGTCCATTAGCGGAAAAACTAATCACTTTCGCTAAGAAGGGTGATCTACCAGCTCGCCGCCAAGTTATGGCTCAGATTTCAAATAAGAGCGTCGTACATACTCTTTTCACTGTAATCGGACCACGCTTTGCTGCACGTAATGGTGGATACACACGTATCACTAAGGTCGGTCCTCGCAAGGGTGACAACGCACCTATGGCAGTAATCGAAGTTTTAACTGAGAAAGATAACTAAGTTTAAAAACCTTAGAAATTAATTCTCATGACGGAACCCACTCTCTACCCAGAGAGTGGGTTTCTTCGTTTACGGATTGATTTAGCGTATGACGGCACGAATTATTCGGGCTGGGCTAAACAACCAGATCGGCGCACGATTCAAGAAGAGTTTGAAAACGCGCTTTCAATAATTACGCAAAACCCTGTAGAAACAATCGTTGCTGGCCGAACAGATGCCGGTGTTCATGCAACGGGTCAAGTAATACACGTTGATGTTCCAGAAATTATCAATATTGATGATCTAGCTTTTAAATTAAATCGAATGCTGGATGAAGATATTCGTATTAATAAGGTAGCTATTGCGCCAGAGGCTTTTCACGCCCGTTTTTCAGCGATTCGACGGTATTACACATACAAAATTATGGATGGCAATAAAGCTGTGCCACCTATTAACCGCTTTGATATCACGCCGTGGTATCGCACCCTTGATATTGAACTGCTCAACTCTGCTAGCGCTTTAATGGTTGGAGAACATGATTTCGCTGCCTACTGCAAATTCCGCGAGGGCAGCACAACAGTTCGAAACCTTGTGCGCTTTGATTGGGTTCGAAATAGCGATGACATCCTGGTTGCCGAACTCTCTGCCGATTCATTTTGTTATTCCATGGTTCGAAATCTTGTGGGAGCAGCTGTCTGTGTTGCCGAAGGGCGCTTTGGCCCTGATTGGATTCAAGCTACTTTAGAGAATAGAGAGCGGATCTCAGATTCCCTTGTTTTTCCATCTAGGGGTTTGACTCTGACTCAAGTTGATTACCCGCAAGAGTCATTGAGTAGTTAATGGGTCATATCGATGTAAGCGCAGTTGATTACACGCTCTCAGACGGCCGGGTACTTTTAAATGATGTCAGCTTTAGAGTCGGTGATGGCGCAAAGGTCGCCCTTATTGGCGCTAACGGTTCAGGTAAAACAACGCTTTTCAAAATGATTAGTGGTGACTTACAACCTGATTCAGGACAGGTTTCCATCTCTGGTGGTTTAGGTGTGATGCGTCAATTCATCGGCTCCGTACGCGATCACACCACAGTTCATAAATTGCTTTTATCTGTTGCTCCCAAGAAAATCCGTGATGCTGCAGAGAATGTTGAAAGAACCGAACTATTAATGCAGGAAAAAGATATAGAAAAATCTCAAATGGCTTATGCCCAAGCCATCATCGAATGGGGCGATGCCGGCGGCTATGAATACGAAGTCATCTGGGACGTATGTTGCACTCGCTCACTTGGAAAGCCATTTGATGAAGTATCAAAACGCGAAGTCAATACTCTCTCCGGGGGAGAACAAAAGAAGTTAGTACTCAACGCCCTGCTTGAAGGTCCAGATGAAGTTTTGCTTCTTGATGAGCCTGATAATTACTTGGATGTTCCATCCAAGCGTTGGCTTGAAGAGGTAATTACGTCAACTAAGAAAACTGTTCTATTCATTAGCCACGATCGTGAACTACTTGAAAATACAGCTAATCGAATCGTAACCCTTGAGCAAGGAGCCTCTGGGAATACAACTTGGGTTCATGGTGGAAAGTTTTCAACATGGCACGATGCGCGCAAAGCGAGAAATGCGCGCTTTGCCGAAGTCTTATTACGTTGGGAGCAAGAGCACCAACGTCTTAAGGATTTAGTTCGCACACTTCAGGTACAAGCATCCATAAGCCCAGATATGGCAAGTAAATACCGGGCCATGCAAACTCGACTTAAAAAGTTCGAAGAGATTGGGGCACCTGAGGCCCCACCAATCGAACAGGATGTACAAGTCGGTTTACGTGGTGGTCGGACAGGTTTACGCGCTTTAACATTTGAAAAATTAATACTTGAGAACTTAACTCAAGAATTTAACTTTGAAGTTTTCTTCGGTGATCGCATTGCCGTTCTTGGTAAAAACGGTACCGGCAAATCCCACTTCTTGCGTTTAATTTCTGGGGATACGAGTGTCAGGTACTCGGGAAATTTTAAGATCGGTGCTCGAGTTGAGATCGGTTATTTCGCGCAGACGCATTCACACCCTGAGTTTGAATCGCAGAGCCTGCTAGAAATTCTCTGGTCGATGTATTCATTGCAACTTGGCCCGGCTAAGAGCGTGCTGCGCAAATATGAGATAGATCAACAAGCCGAACAACGTTTTGCATCACTCTCTGGTGGTCAGCAGGCACGTTTTCAAGTTCTATTGCTGGAACTCTCAGGTGCGACTTTGCTCCTGCTAGATGAACCCACCGATAATCTGGATTTAGCCAGCGCCGAAAGTTTAGAAAACGCCCTGAAACGTTATGAGGGAACCGTTATAACGGTGACCCATGATCGCTGGTTCACCAGAGGATTCACGCGCTTTTTAAACTTTGGCAGTGATGGCCACGTCTATGAGAGCCCCGAGCCTATATTTGAGCATTAAAGGGGCCATTTTGACCCATCTCCCGCGTACGGGTACCCTAATCCTCTGCCCTTAAAAGGGGCTTGGTAGTAATCAACGAATAAGAAGGTAGGCAATAGCGTGCGTACATACAGTCCAAAAGCTGGTGATGCAGTCCGTAAGTGGCACATCATCGATGCACAAGATGTGGTCTTGGGCCGTCTTGCAACACATGCTGCCGTTCTACTTCG
>CAIVDO010000019.1 GCA_903904665.1 uncultured Actinomycetes bacterium
ACTCCGCCCAAGCGTGATGTTGTTCCAACAAAATACTCGTCAACTAACTCTTGGCTTAGGCCAATTGCTTCAAATACCTGTGCGCCCGTATAGGAAGCGATGGTGCTGATTCCCATCTTCGACATAACTTTAAGAACACCTTTACCAAGGCTCTTAATTAAATTACGCACTGCCTTTTCAGGAGTGATGCCAGTAATGACTCCTTGCAAAACCAAGTCTTCGGCGGTTTCCATTGCAAGATATGGGTTAACTGCAGCTGCGCCATAGCCGATAAGAAGTGCAACGTGGTGCACTTCGCGTACGTCTCCAGCCTCAATAACTAAACCAACTTTGGTACGTGTCTTTTCGCGAATTAAATGGTGGTGAACTGCAGATGTAAGAAGTAATGAAGGAATAGGAGCTTCTTCAGCATCGGCATCGCGATCAGATAAAACAATGATGCGAGCACCGTCATTGATCGCTTGTGAAACTTCCTCTTTAATTGCATCAAGGCGATCGCGAAGTGATTCGCCCCCGCCAGCTACAAAGAACAGTCCGCGGACAACATGCGCACTAAGTCCTGGATGATCTCCATCGGCATTAACGTGAATAATCTTTGCAAGTTCATCATTATCAATTACTGGAAATGCCAGAGAAATTTGACGGCAACTACTTGGGCCTGGATCGAGCAAATTGTGTTCAGGTCCCATTGAAGTTCCAAGACTTGTAACTAACTCCTCGCGGATCGCATCCAGCGGTGGATTAGTAACTTGTGCAAAGAGTTGTGAGAAATAATCAAAGATCAATCGTGGCTTATTTGAAATTGCAGCGATTGGTGTATCGGTTCCCATCGAACCAAGTGGCTCCATACCGTTCTTGGCCATAGGTGTAATAAGAATGCGTACTTCTTCTTCGGTGTAACCAAATGCGCGTTGACGGCGCAAAACCGATGAGTGCGGATAAACAATATGTTCGCGAGCAGGAAGTTCATTTAACTTAACGATTCCAGCATGTAGCCAGTCTCCATAAGGCGCTGAATCAGCTAACTGATCTTTAATTTCGCCATCTTCAATTATTCGTCCAGCTTCAATATCAACCAAGAACATCTTGCCTGGCTGCAAACGTCCCTTGCGTGCAATGTTTTCTGCTGGAATATCAAGAACTCCAACTTCAGAGGCCAAAACAACCAGGCCATCATTTGTTACCCAGAATCGTGAAGGACGCAGTCCATTGCGATCAAGTACAGCACCAACTTGGTGGCCATCGGTAAAAGTTACACAGGCAGGTCCATCCCACGGCTCCATAAGTGATGCATGGAAGGCATAGAAATCACGACGGTTTTGCGGCATCGTCTCGTGGTTTTCCCACGCTTCAGGAATCATCATCAATACTGAATGAGGTAAAGAACGACCGCCTAGATATAGAAGTTCAAGAACCTCATCAAATGAAGCTGAATCGCTACCTGACATTTCAACGATTGGAAATAGACGCTTTAGATCTCCTGGGATTAAATCGCTTTCAAGAAGTGATTCGCGTGCACGCATCCAGTTGCGATTTCCCTTAACAGTATTGATTTCACCGTTGTGAGCAATGAACCGGTAAGGGTGGGCAAGTGGCCAGGAAGGAAATGTATTTGTGGAAAAACGTGAGTGAACCAAAGCAAGTGGTGAAACAACGCGCTCATCTGAAAGATCTGGGAAAAACTCTTCGAGCTGGCCAGTTGTAAGCATTCCCTTATAAACAATTGTCTGAGAGGAAAGAGAAGGGAAATAAAGCTTTAATCCATGTTCGGCGCGCTTGCGCAGACAAAAGGCTAAACGATCAAGAGCTAAATCTTTTTCACCATTTGACCCTGCAATAAAAAGCTGCCAGAAGTTTGGCATTACAGACAATGCG
>CAIVDO010000020.1 GCA_903904665.1 uncultured Actinomycetes bacterium
CTGGTCTGTCCAGATGTTCTTTGTCTTTATGGTTGTTCACTTTTGGGGCAAGTACTGGATGGCAGCATGGCGCGGTAATCGCTTTAGAACATGGGCTACTGGTGCAATTGCATTTGTTGCATCCATCGCGACAGCGTTTACAGGTTACCTCGTTCAGACAAACTTTGATTCACAGTGGATTTCTTTTGAAGCTAAAGATGGCTTCAACTCAATGGGAATCGGCGCATTCTTTAACGTAACTAACTTGGGTCAGATGTTGCTACTTCATGTGGCATTTCTTCCGCTGATCCTGGGCGTAATAACTGTGATTCACGTACTAATGGTGCGCCGTCGTGGCGTAGTTCCTCCAATCGATGCCGAGCCATCAGTTAGTGGGGCAGGACGATGAGCGTTTCAAAAGAAGCAAAACATGCATTTGATGCAGCACCATGGACAGGTAAAACAAAGCGATATGACATCGTAAAAGAGGGCAGCATCGCAGTTGCCTTCGTTGCAATAGCAGCGATTATTTTGTCACTGCTTATGGGTTCACCTGATGAAACTCCGCTTACATTTAAAGGTTGGGCTGTTAGCAATGCAGATAACTTCTATGCGACAGCTGTTCAAGAACTCGCTGGAACAAGTGGTTCTGCAACTTATGGTGGCCCATATAACAAGGCATCAGATGGCCTCAACGTTGGTCCCTTTTGGTTACAAAAGTGGGCAGGTGTTACGCATCCCGTTGATACAGTAAACGAATTCGTAATTTCACCGCTCAGTACCCAAGTGATGTCTACCGATATTGCCAGTGCTCTGGCGACATGGAAAGCAGCAAGTGCTACACAAAAGCAAGATTGGGCAACTGCTTACGACGATGCGATTACAAAGGTAGAAGGTAAATTATCTGATGTTCCTGCAGGTGCATATGGACCTGTTCCAGCACTTGCGAAGGGATTAACCGATATGGCTAAGGGTGGTGCACTTGATGCAGCGCTCCTATCGCAAGGTGGTTTCTTCCAGACTGATAACACAAAGCAGATCTTGTTCTTTGGTGATGGTTCTTATCTCGATGATGCTGGCACTGCAGCTAATTTGCAAGGTGGCACATGGGGAATGATGAATGAAACTGGTCGCTATCCAGGACAAGCATGGTTGTGGCTCTATTCATTCTGGTATCAGATTCCTCCATTTAACAATGAAGAATCAGCACCGATTGGCGCTAATGCCGATGCGTACATCATGTTCATTATGGGTGCGTTGTCATTGGGCTTGATTTTAATCCCTGTAATTCCAGGCATTAAATCCCTTCCAATGCGAATTCCGATTCACCGTGGCATCTGGCGTCAGTACTACGACGCAAATGGAATCAAACGCCGTAAAAAGTAAGCAGCTAGAAGATAAACCCTCCCGATTTTCCCGACGGGAGGGTTTATTTATGCAAGAAGAAACTTTGCCCCGGCAATAAGTAGGACGCAACCGAGTGCACGTTTAACGCCAACAGATGAGAAACGTTTAATTCCAAAGCGAGTACCGATGAACGCCCCAAGTAATACGGCAACAAGAAACACAGGCAACTCGGTTGGAAGCGATGAAGTAGATTGAATATTTCCGAGCAATCCAGCGATTGAGTTAACAAAGATAAAAGCTGAGACAGTTCCACTGGCCTGTTTTACGCCAACCCAACCCAACCAAATAATCAGTGGGGATAAGAAGATTCCGCCACCGGTTCCCGTAATACCCGAGAGCAAACCGACGCAAGCACCGATTAAAACAGCCAGAGGCTTATTAACTTCGCGATGTGCTTTATCGGTCTGCATTGCTTGCACTAAAAAGCGGACACCAGAGAATAGAAGCAGCACACCAATGATTGGCTTATAAATATGGCTTGGAAGATTGATATGCCCACCAATATAGGCGGCGGGCACTGAACCAATGATCAAGTATAGGAAAAGTGACCTATTGAAAAAATTTCTTTTGATGTATCGAAATGATGTGTAAGAAGAGACAAAGATATTAAGGGTCAGCGCAGTTGGCTTAATAACTACTGGTGGAAGATCAAAAAGAGTCATTACAGCTATATATGCCGATGCCCCCGCATGGCCAACTGATGTATAAAGAATTGCGCCAAGAAATAGGCAACAAGCAATGAGGGCCAGAGAATGCATTGTCATGAGGCTCAGGATAACCTAAATCACAGGCGCTATCCCTCAAGTTTTTGGAAATATCGGGCACCCAAATAGTTATTGAAGTAGTTTTAGAGCATGAAACTTCGCATAAAAATTATTTTGCTGGCCTTATCTTTCATTATCAGCGGCATCGGTTCTGTCTATGCCGCTGATGCAGAACCTTCGCGAGCCGATCAAGTCACAGCAATCCAAAAGCAATATGGAACTATCTTTGATACGCAGTGGGTAAGACTTCAAGCTCTTGCCACCAAAGTTAAGGGCGATGCGTCAACTAACTCTCAGTACAAGGCGGCCGTAATTGATTTCCTCGAAGTTCGACGCGTGATCGATGATGGATTAGCGAGCAGCTCTTCAGATTTGGTGGCAGTACAAGCCTATGCCGAGGAGGAAACTGGCGAATTCGCAATGACAATTTCCCAGATCGAAAAATCTGCAGCATCCATAAAGGCAATCACTTGCATCAAGGGTAAAACCTCAAAGAAAGTTACGGGAATTAAGCCTGTCTGCCCTAAGGGATATACCAAGAAGAAGTAAAAGGTAAACATTTAGCCTTGCGATTAATGCCAAAATCAAAGGATGCTGGCACAATCTCCCTGTGCGAATAAGCCCTTCTAAGAAATCCCTATTTTGGATTGTCTCTGGTGCGATATTTCTTTCACTTGTCACGTTCTTGAATGCTCTAGATAGCGGTTCATATAAATTGGACCCAAAATCGGCACGTCTGTGGTCTCAAACAAGTGATGGTGAAAAAATTGGAATCTTCGTCCAGCTTCTAGAGTTCAACTCTTCTTCCCAAACGCTCAAGGCGCGCATCTGGGTAACGCCACCTGAAAAGTATGCGTACTCACTAGATAGCAGTGTTCAAGTTAAATACGACACTGCAATTGATATCTCTGCATCGACAATTGATTATAACGACGAGAGCAATTTAGGATATTGGGCGGGTGACCAATACCTCAGAGCTATCGATGTCGAATTAGATGCAGATAACAGCCAAGTTAAATCTCTCTCAAACGACAAATGGTTCCCATTTGATAGATACTCAATAGCTCTAACCGGCCAAATACGATTCTTAGTTGAAGGTGGCAATACGGACACTGTTAAGGATGATGTTTGGGAGTCACTTCCTATTGGAATTCAGCCTTACACAGCAAGTCTTTCAGGCTGGAGCGCAGTTTATAAATTGGATTCTTTTGCTGGCGAAACTGTGGAATCATCATTTAAGGATGGTCAATATTTCACATCTGACATCATTATTGAACGTACTTCACTCAACAAGATTTTGTTGCTCCTGCTCGGATTAATCTTCCTAAGTGGTGGATTTAGCATGTTGATGCTTTTCCGTTCGATTCTTCTAGCTCACCGCCCACCGACCCTTTCAGGACTCATTTGGGCGGGAAGCACAGCTTTTACAATGATTTCAACTCGAACAATTATTCCCGGAGATCCAAGAATCGGTGTGAAATTCGATTTGTTTATCTTTTATCCATCGCTAGTGATGTGCTTCTTGTCGGCAGGTTTGATGTTTGTTACGTGGATTTCAAAGGAGACCTGGTCAGCTGAATAAGGCCCGGCGGCCAATTGTCAGCTGGCTTTGAGGCCTGTGCGCTTAATTCATCTGCACGTTACCCAAAAACATCTTCACATCCTGGAAATTACGTTCTAGTATTTTCCCTTATGAGGATCAATAGGAGCCTTGCCTACACGAGCTTTCTCACTTCATGCCTGCTGGTATTAACTCTTCTGCCGTCAATCAGTGCTGCAGATACCTTGCCGCCGCCAACAAATCCTGGGCCAGTTGGCGCTCCAGGTCCAAGTCTTACCCCTCCCGATGACCCAGCTGTTATTAAAGATGCGCGTTCGATATTACGAGGGATAACACCAACAACATCTAATAATGCGATGGTTTATTTCGATCAAAACCAAGTGAACTTTAAATCCTATATTTCTGTCGAAGATCATCCTGCAGGACAAACCGGTAGCGCTCCAATCATCTGCCTTTCACCAGATGATGCCAAATGCACAACGGCTTTTTCCGATACAAAGTATCAACAGATTAAATATGACGTTGCGATGGGTAGTTGTGCTGCCCGTGAAATTGCAGCGTGTATCAACTCATTCTCACTAGTTAAAACCGATGGAAGCAAAATAAAAGCAGAGGCAATCAAGCGGATATATAGCAAAACTAGCCCTGGGTGGGCATCGACATTTGATGCAAAGACTAATACGGGATATCCAGGTTCTGATGGGCCATGGATTTGGAGAATAACTGACGGCTCAACTAGTACGGACTACATCATTCTTGGTCTCGTAAGTGCACTCTTTAATCGAACTCAAAGTTCATCGGGTTGGGATGCATCAGAAAAGAGTTTGAGAATATCTATTTATCCGGTGAAGAAATATGAGAACGCGGCATATATCGACGGCGGAAGTGAAACTTCATGTTTGGCAGTGGACACCGGAGTGTGTTATCAGCGCATTGCCTTTGCAACAGGTCTTCGCTTCTCGCTAGATCTTCGATTGCCCAAAGTGATTACTGGTTGGCTCAATGGACGTTTAGACAAACCATCGGCATATACCGAAAACTACAATGATAATTACTCTGAACTCATTGTTGAAGCTGATCCACTAGAAGAGATCATCACCGGTAAATGGTTACCTAATACTGGCGCAGTGACTCAGTACCTCTCTGATTCCAAAAAAGGATTAACAGCTGGTGCTAGTGCAACAAATAATCTTGATATTGCCGGTACAGATCCAGATGATCAAAATGCAGTGAAGTATTACGCATCTCTGTCTAAGCTTTTCGGCGAATCAGCGCTAACAAACTCACTCACTTGGCGCCTCAATACCACTTCCAGCGGTGCGCAAACTTTCGATCAAAGCTGCGCAAAGAATGAGGGCGTGCAAGGTATCGTCACGAGCAATGCATCTGTCTATGAACCTGGCTCACCACAATGGGATGGAGAGCAGGGCAAACTGGCCTATCGAATTGCGGCACCTATTTATAAATCTGATGGAAAGAGTGAAAATATTGGCCGCTATGCATTCACAATGCGCGCCGATCTCATCAAATGTGTCTATGGCATGACAACGCTTCCTGCCTATGCAACGGTAGAGGTTAGTTATGGTGATTCAGGTGAGATGAAGACGGCCAGCACCGCTTTAGGCGTTAATAAGGATTGGGTCTATTTGCATGCAAATAATTTTGCATTCACAGGCGCCCCTCCAACGGTGAGTGTGAAGCTAGATGGGTGGAAGAAAGCAACTGCGCCAACGCAACCAACGCAACCAACTCCACCAAATGGACAGGTACAACCAACTCCACCAACTCCACCAACTCCACCAACTCCACCAACTCCACCAACTCCACCAACTCCACCAACTCCACCAACTCCACCAACTCCACCAACTCCACCAAC
>CAIVDO010000021.1 GCA_903904665.1 uncultured Actinomycetes bacterium
CGCATCCCAACCATGCCTTTGAGCGTCTTCCTTCAGGTAATGGGCTATTACGCCCTGCGCCATAAGGTGAAAACCGGCTCATTTGCCACTGCTTTGGAGCCAAGCACCAAGGCGCGATAACCTACGCCTCTGACGAACACGTGATTAGTTAAGGAGCTCGCATATGGGTCGCGGCCGAGCCAAAGCAAAACAGACCAAAGTTGCTCGTGATTTGAAATATAACTCTCAAGATATGGATCTAGATCGTCTTGCGAAAGAACTTCACGGCGATGTTGAACCTTCACGCAATCGGGATGACGATGATCCCTTTGCCGAAGGCAATTACATTCCACGTGCGTGAGACCTACACCGTACGTCGCTTCACTTAGAGTTTACGAACCACTTTCAGCATTTGAACCTGCCGATCGTTTACGTTGGCAATCACTTGATATCAACGATGAAAGTTATGTGAACGAAGAAGCATTTGCATTACAACGCATAGTTATTCCTGAACCTCCTGCTGGTCGCCCTGATGGTGTGCACATTTTAGATATCGATGGTGAGCGTTACATTGCACCCTGGTCAACTGCTACACGTTGTTGGGCCGCACTAGATAATTTTAAAGATTCATTGCCAAGCACGGTTGTCCCGTATTTTGTTTCACCAGCTATGGAAGATGTAATAACAGCTGGCGTTGATTTACTAGAAGATAAAGTTCCACATATATTAAATGAAACGTGGGTTATTCCTCCCCGATGGTTTTTACTCTTCATGCCAGAAGAGCGAACCCGAGGCGAGAACAAAAATGGTTTATTTACAAAAGCTCATGCAACTATTGCAAATGCTAAAGCGCGTGCAGAAGTAGCTCACCAAACTGTTGTTAGTGCATTTGGTGAAGGCCCAGTCGAACAAGATCTAGAGAATTTACTTGGATGGCTTGAGATGTTTCACCCCAAGTCATATGTTGAACTCGATTACGGCGGGCTCGCACAGTATTTAGATAAGGCGTTGCGCGATAATGATGAAGATGGCTTGCTGGCCGATACTTCGATTGAAGATGTTTTGCATTCATTATCTGGCCTAGCCGCAGCCGATGGATTGATGGCCGGCCAGGGATATGAGCGGTTGATGTCTCGCTGGCGCAGGGTCCAGACCCTGGAATCGGCTAATTAATTCATTTATTTGATATTGCTTCTTAACCTTTAAATCGCAATACTTCACCACAATACGGAGCAAAACGGACACCGCTCATGAGAGATATGGAAGGGGATGGACATGACCCGCATTCCTGATGCTGAAGTCCTACTTACCCCTAAAGAGGTCGCCGCGCGTTTTCACGTTAATCCAAAGACAGTTACTCGATGGGCAAAGGCCGGCAAACTGACCGCTATTCGCACGTTAGGTGGCCACCGTCGTTACCGTGAATCTGAAGTTCTTGAGCGTTTACGTGAGTACAAAGAGAGTTCAAGTTAACTAGTAAGGTTGTCTCATGGCCGATAAGAATGATGACATGAAAGCAAGAATGCTTGTAGCCCTTGAAGCAAAGAAAAATAAACCAGGTGCTCCAGGTACTCAAACACATTCTGAATCTGGATCAAAGATTCGTGGTGGACAACGCAGTGGCGGTGCCCCACAAGTTCAGCGCAAGGCCGGTCCGTCAGGTTCTGGTTCTGCTGGCTAAGTGTCAGATCAACTCTTAATCGAAATTCGGGTTCGCCCAAACTCTTCACGCAATAAAGTTGGTGGAACTGTTGGCGACCCTGCACGTTTAGTTGTAGCGGTACAAGCACCAGCAGTTGATGGCAAAGCAAATGAAGCCGTTGTTAAAGAGTTAGCAAAAGCCTTTGATTGTCGCGCTCGCGATTTCACCATTGTGTATGGCGAACTAGGTCGCGACAAGCGTTTACTTGTTAACGGTGATGTTGAGGCTCTAGGGAAGAGATATCAAGAGCTTCTTGGTGATCCCAAACTCTTTTATTGAGTCAGCACCATCGTTGAACGGGCATCAACACTTACCGTTGTAGTTGAGATTTTGCGCAGTGGTGTTGTTCCGGCATGGCCTGCATCTACAAGAATCGACCAGCTACCAGCCTTAGGCAATGAAATCTTTACAGGTGTCATAGCTTGATTGTGAATGACAACAATTGTTGATGCCGAATCTTTCACACCTGCACCATTGATGGAATAACCAATAGCACCATCTGGAACAGTCAGGAACTGCAGATTAGATTTTATCGCCGCCGCAGTGCTCATTCTGAAAGCGGGGTGGGCTTTTCTTAGTGCGATTAAGCCTTTGAAATACTTCACCGTGCTTGAGTTTGTTGCCGATAATGACCACTTTAGTGAATTAATGGCATCGCTAGATTTATAGCTATTAGAGTCGCCATTCTTGGAGCGTAAGAACTCTTGCCCGGCCTGTATAAAAGGTAAACCCTGGGAGAGAAGTGCGATTGAAGAAGAAAGCTGACTTAACTGCGCAACATCTGCAGCGTTGGTGCCTTTTACACTTGCACGGATTTTGTCAGCCAGAGTTAAATTATCGTGAGATTCAACGTAGTTAACTGATTGGCCAGGGGCCGTTGTTTTCCATTTTGCAACGATGGAGTTTGAATAATCGATATTTCCAACAATTCCAGCAAGGACATCTGGAAGCGCGGTGAGTTTTCCGGTTGCAAAACCTGTGTCCGTTGCATTAAAGACTGATCCCTTGATTCCATCACGAATCTGATCATTGAAAAGTGAGACATTGGGTAGTTTCGCAATATTATTTTGGTTAGCACGCAGATCGGCTGGCAGAGTCCCCATATTCCAACCCTCACCAATTACCAAGATTGTCGGGTCAATTGCTTTTAATGCAGCGCTAATCTGATTAATAGTTTCGATATCCATCAGACCCATCAAGTCAAAACGAAAGCCATCTAAGTTGTATTCACTTGCCCAGTATTTAACTGAATCAACAATAAATTTACGGACCATGGTGCGCTCAGATGCAACATCATTTCCGCATCCGCTGCCATTAGTTAAACTTCCATTTGCATCGCGGCGAAAGAAATATCCGGGCACGATTAAGTTTTCACTAAATGTACTTGCATTAGAGACATGGTTATAAACAACATCCATATTTACCCGCAGACCTTGACTATGAATGCTCGAGATTGCGCTCTTTAGTTCAAGGATTCGAGCAGTTGGATTCTTTGGATCTGAACTATAAGAACCCTCAGGAACGTTGTAGTTCTGTGGATCGTATCCCCAGTTGAACGAGGGGAGATTTTCATTCACAGTTGCAAAATCGAAAATCGGTAGAAGTTCGATATGGGTGATACCAAGATCTTTAATCGATGAAATCCCGGTCTTGACCCCTTTATTTGAGGTTTTTGTATCTGTAAAAGCTAAGAATTTACCCTTATGCGCTGCGGGAATCCCACTGGATTTATCCATAGAGAAATCGCGCACGTGAAGTTCATAGATGAGAGCATCAGTGGCATTGCCAGAAAAACTAGGCTTTTTTGCACTCCAATTTTTCGGATTTGTGGCTGCCAAGTTTACGATTACTCCGCGCAAGCCATTGGTTGTAGTTGCCCGAACATATGGATCTACCGCTTCATTAACTTCTCCGTTAACGCTGACACGGTATGTATATACAGTTCCATTGTGATCACCATCTAATTTTGCAATCCATGTGCCATTTACATCGGATTTCATATGTGTAATCAGCCCACTTGAAGATGGAGCGCTATCTGTTTTATAAGTAACTAGATCTACAGCAGTTGCAGTCGGTGCCCACACTCGAAGAGCGGTGGATGAAGGTGAATAGGTATTACCTAAATCTTTTCCGGTATACGTGTATTTCGCTGCAAACTCGGGCGAGTCAAAAATCTTGGCATTCTCTACATCAGGATTTTTTTGAACCGGGGTTGTGGGAATTGCGTAATGGATCGTTGGATCACCTTGGCGCAACCAAATTTCTGCGCTCCCATCTGCGGCAAAATTTAATATAAAGCGATCAGAATCAATATCTTTGGCGTCCCAACTACCTTTTCGAACAATAATGCCGATACTTTCAAATTTATCCATGCCTGGAATTGAAACCTTGGCAATCTTTCCAAAATCATCACTGGCGCTAAATTCAACGCCATTGGAGTTCACGTCAACGTCAGTGCCAGTGGTGAGGTTCTTCCATAACCAGAGATTCCAACCCTGATAATCATTTCCAGGACGCTGGTAGTGCACTGTTAGGTTAACTGTTGCCGGTGTTGCCGAAGCTATCGCCGGCAGGGAGAAGGAAATCGCCAGTAGCGCCATAACGGCGATAAGAATCTTCTTAGGCATGGAGTTATTTTTCATAGGGTAAACCTATAACCAGGTAAGAAAATGAACGGGCTAGAGCAATCCTCGGCGTTTCAACAGCGGTTCGATCTTTGAATCTCGCCCGCGGAAGTTTCGGAACATCTGCATAGAATCGATAGAGCCACCACGACCAAGCAAAGTGTTTCTAAAGTGTTCACCGTTCTTGCGTTGCAAGCCACCATTTTCTTTAAACCAATCAACAGTGTCGGCATCTAGAACTTCAGACCAGATGTATCCGTAGTATCCGGCTGAATAACCACCTGCAAAGATGTGTGAGAAGTATGTAGATCTATAGCGCGTTGGAACCGGTGCGAATTCGAGGCCGTATTCCTTAATCGCCTGGGCTTCAAAGCCCTCTACATCGCTAACTTTTGCCGCCTCTTCAGTAGTTAATGAATGCCATGCTAAATCAAGGATTGCAGCAGCTAAGTAACTTGTGGTCGCATGACCCTCGTTAAAAGTTGATGCAGCATCAAGATTATCAATCCACTCTTGCGGCAGCTTTTCTCCGGTTTCAAAATGGTGGGCATAGTTTTCGACAAC
>CAIVDO010000022.1 GCA_903904665.1 uncultured Actinomycetes bacterium
CAATTTCTTCTGGAGTTATCCAACCCCAACTACGTGAATCTGTGCTCTCGTTTGCATCGCCTTCTACCCAATATTTGTCACTATGAAATTTCTGCACGCGTTTAACTAAAAAGATTCCAGGCCGATCTTGGCGTTCTACAACCACGGCCTTTCCCACTATCGAATCGCCAACTGCCTTAAGGGCCGATGCACCATCAATCCAACTAACAACGAGCCAATCTCCATCTCGGTATGCGGGAAGCATGGAACTGCCCGCGACTTTGACTGTGCCAAATTTGCTCATGGGCGGTAGTCTCGCACTTGTAGTTCCGCCAGTCGATGCGAACTGCGTGCCCATGGCACGAATTTAAAAATGAGGAGAAAACATGTTTGCACCAAAGACAACTGTCTACGCACACTGCGATCTTCCATGTGGTGTTTACGATCCAGCCCAAGCAAAGATTGAGGCTCTTTCAGTAAAGGCATGCATGGAAAAGTACGCAGCAAATACAGATGCAGATTTCCGATCACGCTCAGTTGCGATTAAAGAAGAGCGCTCACATCAAGTGAAGGAACATCTCTGGGTTTTGTGGACTGATTATTTCAAGGCCCCTCACTTCGAGGCATACCCACAGTTGCACTCACTATTTAATGAGGCAACTAAGCTTGCAGGTGCTGCAGGTACAAAGGGAACTCAAGATGTTGCAGTTGCTGATTCTTTGATTGCAAAGATCGATGAAATCGCAGAGATCTTCTGGGCTACAAAGAAGGCTTAGTTATTAATTAACTAATTAAAGATTGTGCGGCGGTGCGGGCGAGGAAAGATACTCGCTCCACCGCTGATCTTTTTATCATCGCTGCTGCAACTTGGCGCTCACCCTCATAGACTTCACATTCAAAAGTTAATTCACGGTTATCAACTTCGATACACCTAGACACTCCACGAAGTTCAGCACCTATAGATGCAGGACTCAAGGTAATCATTTCAAAACTAATTGGGATAGTCGTCTCTTCTGGTTCAAGATATTCATCCATTGAGATTATCGCTGCATGCTCCATCAAACTCATGATGTGCGATTGAGAAACAATTGGTAAGTCGCCAATTCCCATGGCCACTGATGTATCACCGGCGCGAACAGCCATGACCGTTAAACCAACGGCTCCAATGACTTCTTCGGCAGGTTTCATGATTTATAACCTACCCGTTTAACCCTTAAGTGTTGGGATTATCGCCTTCATTAAGATAGCGAATTTCTTCAGTGTGTTCGATAGTAACTTCACGGTGTTCGACTTGACCGAACTCATCTATCTCAATCGAAATCTCGGTCATACTGAATTGAGTAACAACTTCTGTGAATGTACCTGCCATCTGACCATGGATTTGACTGAAGATTGCATCGTGCAGATCCCGCGGTGCTTGCTCATTACATGTGCGGCGAAGTACATCTTGGATTAATGAGTGCACTTGGCGCTCATGGGCTAACTCAGCTTTACATGCCGGACATTGGGTAACATGAACTTCAATGCGCTGAAGCTGCGGCGCTTCAATACTGCCTTCAATAAGCAGAACGAAGGAGTTCAGGATTTCATTACATGGCGTTACAAAATTGAAACTCATGCCTCTGCCTCCTGATCATCAGGTGACTTGGAAGTTGGCTTAGCTTTAACGCTGTACCCAAGTTCGCTCGCATACTCTGTTAACCGCTCGCGCAGCTGTTTTCTTCCCCGGTGCAGCCGTGACATAACCGTTCCTGCGGGAACCCCCACGATTTCGGCGATCTCTTTGTATGAAAAACCTTCAACGTCGGCTAAATACACTGCAATGCGGAACTCTTCGGGAATCTCCTGCAATGCACGTTTGATATCGCTGTCAGGAAGGTTTTCGAGGGCTTCAACCTCAGCCGACTTTCCCTGATCACTAGTGTGAGAAGCAGCATCTGCTAACTGCCAATCTTCGATCTCACC
>CAIVDO010000023.1 GCA_903904665.1 uncultured Actinomycetes bacterium
GCCCGGGAGCGCCTTCATGATGTGAAAACTCAACAGAGATTCCCATCGCCTCTAACAAAGTAATTGCCTGACGACGGAAATCATGACCGACAACTGCTGGCGTGTGATCGAAATATCCACCTTGATCAACTGGTACTGGTGCTTTACCTGCCTCTGGCCTGTCTTTGAATAAGAAGAATTCGATTTCTGGGTGCGTGTAGCAGGTGTATCCCATGGCCGCTGCTTTTTCTAATGTGCGACGCAAAACATTGCGCGGATCAGCAGGTGATGGCTGACCATCTGGCATCACAATGTCACAGAACATGCGGGCAGCACCTGGTGCTTCTGTGCGCCACGGCAGAATTGAAAAAGTAGATGGATCTGGCTTTGCCAACATATCTGATTCAGTAACACGGGCAAAGCCTTCGATAGCAGAGCCATCAAAACCAATTCCTTCAGCAAAAGCATTTTCTAACTCAGCAGGTGCAATAGCTACTGATTTGAGAAAGCCCAATACGTCGGTAAACCACAAACGCACAAAGCGAATATCGCGCTCTTCGAGGGTACGAAGAACGAACTCTTCTTGCTTACTGATTTCACTGCTCATAGAGCTTATTCTTACAAATACAGGTTACGGACGTGTTAACTAAATTTGGAAAAGATCGCCGCTTTCAAGGCTAGAGCGTGAATAAACATCTGAAATAACCACGCTATTGGCGCTGATTCGTGCGCCATTGGCGATAGTGACATTTCCAATGATGCGGGCCCCTGCACCTAAAACCACATTATTACCGATGGTCGGGTGGCGCTTGCTATGTGTAAAGCCACGAGAGCCCAAAGTCACATCGTGATACAACAACACATCGTCACCAATAATTGTAGTTTCACCAATCACAACACCCATGCCGTGATCAATAAAGAATCGTCGTCCAATAGTTGCACCAGGGTGTATTTCAACTCCCGTGGTGAAGCGAACTGCATTCGAGTGAATGCGAGCAAGAAGTTTTAAATTGGCATTCCAAAGAAAATGGGAAATGCGATGACCCCACACTGCATGCACACCTGGATATGCCAAAGCGACCTCTAGGCGATTGCGCGCTGCCGGGTCTTGGGTCAGTGCGTTATCGAGATCCTCTTTGATGCGGCTTAGGATTGACAAATTATTCAGCTAAATCTGCATAGAGAACTGTTGAAAGATAACGCTCACCTGATGAAGCAAGGATGACAACGATATTTTTGCCAGCAAACTCAGGACGCTTAGCAACTTCAATAGCTGCCCACAGTGTTGCACCCGATGAGATACCAGCCAAGATGCCTTCTTCGGCAGCAGCACGACGGGCATATTTCATCGCATCATCTGCAGTTGCATCCAAGATCTCGTCATAGACGGTGCGATCTAAAATGTTAGGAATAAAGTTTGGCCCAATACCTTGCAGTGGGTGTGGTCCGGGCGCTCCACCATTGAGGATTGGTGATGCAGCTGGTTCAACGCCAAATACTTTAATTGCAGGGTTTTTCTCTTTTAAGAATCGTCCTGTGCCAGTGATGGTTCCACCAGTTCCAATGCCTGAAACAAAGGCATCGACTTTTCCATCAAGATCGCGCCAGATTTCTGGGCCAGTTGTCTTGTAGTGAATTGCAGGACCGGCCTCGTTTTCAAATTGGCGCACTAATACCGCGCCAGATTCGCCAAGTTTTTCAGCTGCAGCTACTGCGCCTTTCATGCCTTCGGCAGCTGGAGTCAAAACAAGTTCTGCGCCAAAGGCCAGGATTAATTTGCGGCGCTCTTTTGAAACTGATTCTGGCATCGTAAAAATTGATTTGTAACCACGGGCAGCGGCAACCATTGCTACACCGATACCTGTATTGCCTGAAGTTGCTTCAACGATTGTTCCGCCTGGCTTTAGTGCTCCACTTGCCTCAGCGGCATCAATCATTGCAATTGCCAAGCGATCTTTAATAGATGATGTTGGACTATAAAACTCTAACTTTGCATAGACATTGCCCTGTGCTCCATCGTTAATTTTATTGATGCGCACAAGTGGAGTGTTGGCAAAAGCTTCTGTGATGTCGTTATAAATTCTCATGTAGCAAAGTTTAGTTAAATTAGGAAATAGTGCGAGTTGCCAATCATTTGCATTAAGTAAACAGTTGCAACAACTTAGCTTTCATTCCAACGCGAAGTCATTGGTAGGCGGCGATCTTTACCAAAGGCACGGCCTGAAACCTTTGTGCCAGGTGGATACTGGCGACGCTTGTATTCAGCTTTATCGACTAATGAAATAACTCGACGAATCAGAGCTTCATCAAATCCATCGTTAAGCAAAGCAGTAAAGCCATGGTCTTCATCGACATAGAGGCGCAGAACCGAATCAAGCAATGGATAATCTGGCAAAGAATCTGAATCTTTTTGATCTGGGCGCAGTTCGGCGCTTGGCTCTTTAGTAATTGAGCGCTCTGGAATTGGTGGCATTTGGCCCGCAGCTACCGCCTGCGAATTTCGCCATCGTGATAATGCCCAGACATCGGTTTTGTAAATATCTTTAATCGGTGCAAATCCACCTACCGCATCACCATAAAGAGTTGAGTAGCCAACGGCGAGTTCGCTTTTATTGCCGGTGGCCAAAACAATGTGACCTTCTTGATTAGAGATTCCCATCAACGTAGTTCCGCGCACGCGGGCCTGCAGATTTTCTTCAGCAACTCCCTTTAATTCCAAGTTATTCATATAGGCATCAACCATCGGTGCGATTGGCACAGTTCTAAAGCCAATGCCAGTGGCGGCAGCTAAAGCTTGCGCATCTTCAACAGAGTGATCTGATGAGTACTTGCTCGGCATGGCTAGGCCATGAACATTGGCTGCACCTAGGGCATCTATTGCAATTGCAGCAACAAGTGCTGAATCAATACCACCGGATAAACCAACGAGAGCTGATTTAAAACCATTCTTTGTAATGTAGTCGCGAAGGCCAATTACTAAGGCCGACCACATCTCTGCTTCATCACTTAAACGGGGAGCAATTACAGATGCTTGTGGGGAAGAAGAAACTGCGCCTTGGCTAGAAATAACTACATCAGGCTTTGAGCTTTGCGTAAGGCAATCAATTTCAACAATTACTAAAGTGTCATCGAATTGAACTGTGCGGGAAAGCACAGCACCATCCTTATCGACAACGATGGAGTCGCCATCAAAGACCAAATCATCTTGGCCACCGGTCATATTCACATAGGCAAGTGGGGCTTTTATCTCCTGGGCCCGTTGTTGAACAAGGGCTAATCGCACATCATCTTTATTTCGCTCAAAAGGTGAACCGTTCGGGACCACAACTAATCCGGGTGTACGGGCGGCAACCGTGGCCATGGAGTGCCAAATATCTTCACAGATTGCAACGGCAACATCCACGCCATGGATTCGAACTATTAAGTCACTGGTGCCGGGTGTGAAATTTCTAAACTCATCGAATACACCATAGTTAGGCAGGTGGCGTTTAACGTAGCGGGCCTTGATTTTTCCTTCATGAATAATAGCTACTGCATTTTGTGGCCCCGGCGCCAAGTAACCCACAACGGCCACGATGTCACCTGAAATTCCTGCTGCGATTTTCTCAATCGCATTAACACTGGCTGCTTGAAAAGATGGACGAAGCGCTAAATCCTCTACGGGATATCCGGTCACGATCATCTCTGGAAAGACGATTAGATGAGCGCCCGCTAATTGAGCTTGCTCAACGCTTTGCGTAATCAAGGCGCTATTGCCCGCAAGATCGCCAACGGTCGGATTGATCTGAGCAAGGGCTACAGACAACTTCATTTTTCAAGTGTAACGGGGGTACCCTTGTGCCTGTACCCGGGGACTGCTTGTGGCAGCGTCGAGGAGAGGAAAATAATGGAAAGCCTTTATGGAGGTGCGCTGCACCGACGCGTAACAATCGCTGATCTGGCTGCGGCAAAAACCCGTGGTGAAAAATGGGCGATGCTCACTTCCTATGAGCAGATGACGGCCGAGATCTTTGATGAGGCCGGCATCCCTGTCTTGTTAGTCGGAGATAGCGCCGGCAATAATTTCTTAGGTGAAATCAACACCATCCCAGTCACAGTCGATGAGCTAATTCCATTGACCCGCGCAGTTGTAAGGGCCTCCAATCGGGCCCTGGTAATTGCCGACCTGCCCTTTGGTTCTTATGAATCTAGCCCCGAACAAGCACTTGCAACATCTACCCGTTTTTTCAAAGAGGCAGGTGCGATGGGTGTAAAAATTGAAGGCCCACATATTGCAACCGTTGAAAAACTTGTCGCATCTGGAATTCCAGTCATGGGTCATGTTGGCTTAACTCCGCAGGCCGTTCATTTATTAAGTGGCTATAAAGTCCAAGGCCGCACCGATGGTGATGCGATTCTGGAGGCGGCATTGGCTCTAGAAAAAGCAGGAGCCTTTGCCATAGTTCTTGAGTTAGTCCCGGCAGCTTTGGCAGCAAAAATAACTGCAGCGCTAGCGATCCCAACAGTTGGAATCGGTGCTGGAGTTAACTGCGATGCCCAAGTTTTGGTATGGACAGACATGATGGGTCTTACTAAGAACCCTCCCAAACTTGCCAAGGCTTATCGCAATATGCGCCAGCAGATGTTGGCTGCAGCCGGTGAATTCGCCGCCGATGTTGCAGGCTCTAAATTTCCTGCACCAGAACACACATTCAACTAATCTGACCCTCGTGGCCAAATCTGCGATAGATCTATCTCCGCTGCGCAAATCAGCTGATTTTCGTAATATCTGGCTGGCCGGCTTAATCTCTAATTTCGGCTCCATGATCACTTATGTTGCCGTGCCCTTTCAAATCAAGGAACTCACACACTCCTATGTAGCTGTAGCCATAAGTGGTCTCATCGAGATAGTCCCTCTGATCATCTTTGGTCTCTATGGTGGGGTCTTGGCCGATGCCATTGATCGCAAAAAACTCATCTGGATTACCGAAGCCCTGTCCCTTATTTTCACTGGCCTGCTTCTCATCAACTCACTCGTTGACTCCCCCAGCATTGTCGTGATCTACATAGTCTCTGGATTATTTGCAGCCGTTAGTGGCCTGCGCCAACCGGCGATGGAAGCGGCATTGCCGCGATTGGTAGATCATGAAGATTTAGCAGCTGCTGCTGCCTTAATGAGTCTTCGCCGCCAAGCCGGTGTCATCATCGGCCCAACAATTGGTGGCGTAATAATTTCAACATTTTCTGTAGCTGCCGGATATGGCGCCGACATCGCTACCTTTGTAATCTCACTGATTCTCTTAGCCATGATGAGCAATATCCCACCCTCACATACCGCTGATAAGCCATCTCTGGCAGCCTTATTTGATGGAATCAAATATGCCTTTGCACGTAAAGATTTACTAGGGACTTATCTAGTTGATCTTGCAGCAATGTTTTTTGCAATGCCCACAGCTCTGATTCCTTTTTGGGCAGATCAGCTAGGGGCTCCATGGGCGCTGGGATTGCTCTATGCCGCAGGAACCATTGGCGCACTGGCCATCACTATTACTAGCGGTTGGACGAAAAATGTTCGCTTCTATGGCAAGGCAATTATGTGGGCAGCTATCGGTTGGGGCGCAGCTATCGCACTTGCCGGTGCCACCAATTACCTAGCCCTAGTACTGCTTTTCCTAGCATTGGCCGGAGCATCAGATATGGTCAGTGCCCTGTTTAGATCAGCGATGTGGAATCAAACAATCCCAGATAATTTACGGGGACGTCTTGCTGGCATCGAATTATTGTCATATTCCTTGGGACCATTAGCTGGTCAAATGCGTGCTGCTGGCATGGCCGCGGCATTTACATTAACTATCTCCGTTACTGCCGGTGGAATAATCTGCATCATATGCGTGGCCTTACTGGCCGGTTTTTTTCCGATTTTGCGAAAATTTGATGTAAAAACCGACACATTTGCTCTGGAAAAGGCCGCTGAAAGCAAGAAATTACGCCTAAACCCTCAATCCGAGGGGGAGATTTCCTGATTTTGGAAAATATCGCAATTTTTTATATTTTTTCGAATTTTTTTGGATCTCCAAAATATTTTTTGTTGAATTTTCCATAGATGCATAAAAAATAAATAAAAAGATTTTGCGACACGCACCTAAATAATTATCACAAAATGTTGGCATTTTTACCTAAATGATGTCACGCTTATCCACGAAAAGGTTTGGGTGACGGATCCGAACCATTCCGATAGGAGAAGTACGTGGCCGCAGCAAAGAAAGCAGCACCAAAGAAGCGCA
>CAIVDO010000024.1 GCA_903904665.1 uncultured Actinomycetes bacterium
ACCGCTCAAAATATTGCGCGCAGTGTTGTTGAGTGGAGTAGCTCTCTTAAGGAAGAGATGCAGATCCCTTCGGATGAAAACGTTGAGCGCAAGCAGCCTCGCTAATACCTTCACGATCTAAGTAAGGCAAGATTCCACCTAGGTGCATTGGCCAGCCAGCGCCCATCAACATACAGAGATCGATCTCTGCAGCCGTTGTTACAACACCTTCATCAAGCATCATTCGAGCTTCAATGGCCAATGCAGTCAGTGCACGATTTCGAACTTGATCAGCAGTTGATGGTGAGTCACCCTTATGAATCAGAGCAACTGCTGCTGGGTTTGCAGCAACGTTGCCATCTTCATTTTTGATATAGAAATTGCGAACACCTTCTTTGACCATCGCGGCCATCGTTGGCGAAACTCGATAACGATCACCAAGGTTGGCATGCAGAACCTCTGAGACATGTAGCGCTACTCCAGGTCCAACTAAATCTAGAAGCTGGAAAGGTGACATTGGAAATCCAATAGCACGCATTGCATTGTCAGCTACATCTGGGGCAGTGCCCTCATCGACTGCATCAGTAATCTCGCCCATGAAGCGAGTAAGTAGACGGTTAACAACAAAGCCCGGGGCATCTTTACAGATGATCATGGTCTTCTTAAGTTCTTTGCCAATGGCAATAGCTGTGGCAGTGGTTTCATCATCGGTTTTACTTGTTCGGGCAACTTCCAGTAAAGGCATTACTGCAACTGGATTAAAGAAATGGAAGCCCACAACGCGCTGCGGATTCTTGAGCCCCTCACTCATGCGCTCTACAGAAAGTGATGATGTATTTGTAGCTAAAACACACTCAGGGGAGATGATTGTCTCTAGCTTCTTAAATAACTCCTGCTTAAGTGAGAGCTCTTCAAAGATCGCTTCAATTATGAAGTCACAACCAGCGAAAGTATTTTGATCACAGGATCCAGAAATAAGTAGCTCTAAACGGTGAGCAGCCTCGGCGCTCATACGTTTTTTCTCAACCAACTTAGCTAACTCGTTTTTAACCCAAGCAACACCCTTATCGGCACGCTCTTGATCGATATCTGTCATAACAACTGGGCATTTAAGATTTCTTAGAAGCAATAGCGCTAACTGTGAGGCCATTAATCCTGCACCCACGACACCGACTTTGCTCACCTTGCGGGCAAGAGCGGGCTTTGGCGCACCTTCAACTTTCTTGCGCTTCTTTTGAATGAGATTGAAAGCATAAAGGGATGAACGCAATGGATCACTCATAGTTAAATCAGCAAGTGCACCATCCTCGGCATCAAAGCCCTGACTTAAACTATTGCTCTTGGCAGCGCCAATTAACTCCAAAGCTTTCATAGGGGCCGCTATCTCTGCTCCACCATATTTCTTTAGCGCAGCAGCTTTTCCAGTTGCAAGGGCAACGTCCCACCCTGGATCTTGGCTGTAGTCCTTTCGCTCCACTTTTATTGCGCCATTTAGAACTTGCGCAGCAAAAGCAATTGAGCGCTCAAGGAAATCTGATGGTTCATAAACAGCATCGACCACACCGAGTTTGAGTGCATCTTTGGCTTTCATCATTGTGTTGTTATTGAGGGCATTTAACATAATGACTTGAACTGCGCGCTCTGGCCCTATGAGTTTAGGCAAAATCGTTGCACCACCCCAACCAGGAACTAAACCTAGGAAAACTTCAGGCAGAGCGGTGAAGGCAGTCGATGCAAGTGTGCGATAGTTGCAGTGCAGACCGACTTCGAGTCCACCGCCAAGTGCGAGCCCATTAATAAAAGCAAAAGTTGGAATCTTAGATTGGCCTAAGCGACGAAATACATCGTGACCTAATTTGCCAATTGCAAGAGATTGCTCTCTATTTGAAATAAATGAAATCGCTGATAAATCAGCACCTGCTGCAAATATGAAAGGCTTTCCAGTAATCGCAATTGCTACAGGGTTGCGTGATGTTGCCTGCGTAATTGCTGCATCAAGTGCTAGAAGTGATTGGGGACCGAAGGTATTTGGTCGGTTGTGGTCATGGCCATTATCTAAAGTGATAAGAGCCATCGTTGCATGTATGCCAAAGGCAGTTAAATCAACATCACGAACAAGGGCTTGTGTGACAACCTCTTCAGGTGCACCTTCTGGGAGTTTGATATCTACGCTCATTTATTTCACCTGACCATTAAAGTGTGGGTTTTCCCAAATAACTGATCCGCCCATTCCAAGGCCGATACACATCGTTGTTAATCCGTAGCGAACTTCTGGGTGGTCTTCAAAGGATCTGGCCAGGTTGAGCATCAAGCGCACTCCAGATGAAGCTAGTGGATGACCCACTGCGATCGCGCCACCAAATGGATTGACGCGCACATCATCATCTGCGATTCCAAAGTGCTCAAGAAATGCCAGAACTTGAACGGCAAATGCCTCATTAATTTCAAATAAACCGATATCGGCGATAGTTAAACCCGCTTGCTTGAGCGCTTTAATAGTTGATGGAACAGGTCCAAAGCCCATTACTTCTGGCTCTACTCCTGCAAAGGCATATGCAACAAGTCGGGCCTTGATCGTTAAGCCAAGTTCTTTAGCTTTATCTTCACTAGCAAGTAGGGCAGCAGTTGCGCCATCATTTAAGCCAGAAGAGTTTCCAGCTGTGACACGGCCTGCGGCTCTAAATGGAGTCTTTAATCCAGCTAAACCTTCTAACGTTGTTTGTGGACGTGGTGGTTCATCTACTGTTGCAATCGTCCAACCAAGTTCTGCGCTGCGCGCTGCCATAGGAATTAAATCTCGTTGAATTAATCCATCGGCATATGCTTTGGCGGTTTTTATCTGAGAGTTAAGTGCATATTTATCAGCGCGCTCTTTTGTCAACGTTGGGAAGCGATCATGCAAACGCTCAGCCGTTGCGCCCATTGCTAGTGCATCTTGTTCAACAATCTTTTCTGCTAAGAATCGTGGATTAGGATCTAAACCTTCACCAATAGGGTGATTGCCCATATGCTCAACGCCACCGGCGATAGCAATATCATTTGAACCAAAAGCGATTGAACCCGCGATAGTTGTAACAGCGGTAAGTGCTCCTGCGCACCATCTATCAATTGAATATCCTGGAACTGTATTTGGAAGACCTGAAAGCAAAGTTGCACTGCGCCCGATATTCATTCCTTGATCACCAGTCTGTGTCGCTGCCGCGATTGCAACATCATCGATTGCGCTATGTTCAACGTTAGGATTTCTATCGAGTAATCCACGTATTGCGCGAACCATCAGATCATCGGCGCGAGTACCTGCATACATCCCTCCTGATTTTCCGAAGGGTGTGCGAACGGCATCGACTAAGACAACAGAGCGGGACATAGTGATCCTTTACTAGGTGATATAGCGGTTATGTTACCCGCCAGTAAGGGTTTGTAACAGCGCTTAGGCTGGAGTGGGCGCCTTGGCGCGGGCCTTGCCCAGATATGGAACAAGAGTTGCAACTAGATAGATAGCCCAGATGGCTAACTGAAGCCATGAGGTTGAGGTATCAAATCCAATACTTCCGCCTAGCACCGCCCCTGCAATTGAATCGGCAGGAATGAGGGATGAGATATCCCAGGCAAATGAATCTGCCCCTGGCAACCAAGCGAGCTCTTGGAATTCATGAACTCCATAGGCAAGGACTCCAGCGGCAACAATGACGAGTGCAACACCTGTATATCTAAAGAACTTACTCAGATCTAGATTGATCGAGGATTTGAAGATCAAGTAACCCAGGCTGATTGCAACGGCAAAGCCAAGGAGCAATCCGATCGCCGAGCTTTGTGTGTCAGCAACAGTTTTAAAGTTTGAATAGATAAAGAGGGCCGTTTCTAGACCTTCACGAATAACAGCTAAAAACGCTGCGCTGGCAAGGGCTAGCGGACCTGTCAGCAGAGCTGTATCAACTTTTGAATGTAACTGCGCTTTAAGAAATCGTGCGCTGCGCTTCATCCAGAAAACCATCCAGGTAACAAGGGCAACTGCTACAACCGATGTGATTCCTGCAAATAACTCTGTGGCGTGATTGCTAAGACCGCCAGAAGTTCGGGAGAGAATTGCGCCAAGGCCAAGACTTGTAACTATCGCTGCGATAACTCCACTCCAGAGCGGCAGAAGAAGTTGGCGGCGATCACTTTTAATAATGTAGGCGACCAAAATGCCCACAATAAGTGCGGCCTCAAGGCCTTCGCGTAGCGCGATGATAAATGTGCTCACCATGGGTAAAAATCTAAGGGGTAGGGGGTAATTACGCAACTCAAGTGTTGCGTAATTCAACCCTCTTCGGGTGTGGTTTGCGGCACAGGCGCCGGGCCGGGTAGAGCCTCTTTCTCTAAGAGGGCATCTGTGATGACCTGGCCAACAAGGTCGACCTGCCAGCTGCGAGCTCCAAGAGCCAGAAGATATTCGCGCACCAGTTGAGGTGAGGATTGATCCGTCGCCCCGGCCGGGGGAGACCAACAGATGCGTCGAACAATTTCAGGTGTCATGAGATTTTCAACTGGAATCGAATTCTCTTCGGCAATCTTTTCAATCCCTGCACGGGCATGAGAGAGAGGTGCAAATTTCTGCGGGAATTTATCGCGCCATAATTTAATAGGGGGCAAAGTATCGGCATTAGTGCGCATTGCTGGCCATTGGCTTTCGGGTAATGCAACTGCCCGAGCAACTGCATCTAACCAGATCTTGATATTTTCTAACCAGCGAGCTCGAAGACCTAGTGGCCTTAATACTTTTTCAAACTCTTTTTTATTTGTTGGGGGATTCAGCGCGATTTCAACGATTGCGGAATCATTAAGAAGCTTTCCGCCAGCGATATCTTGATTCTTTGCTATCTCATCACGGGCCAGCCATAGTTCGCGAATAATTGCCAGTTGATCGCGGCGCTTGATTTTGTGCATTCCTGAAGTACGTCGCCAAGGATCAACTCGCGGTGGGGCGGGCGGGGCCAGGAGAATGGAGGCAAACTCTTCTTTAGCCCAAGCATCTTTTTTAGCATCGATTAATAGTGATTCAACTTTATTGCGCAGTTGCACAAGAAGTTCAACATCTAATGCTGCATAAGTAAGCCACTCTTGGGGCAAAGGGCGAACCGACCAATCGGCTGCGCTATGTTCTTTAGCAAGTGAGATACCCATAAGAGATTCAAGAAGTGGGCCCAGGCCAACGCGTGGAAGACCTGCGATTCGTCCACCTAGTTCAGTATCAAATAAACGCTTCGGGTTAATTCCTAATTCACGCAAACATGGCAGATCCTGCGTACTGGCATGCAAAATAACTTCATCAGTATTGAGTAAATCATTAAGGGAGGCCATCAATGGGTGCCCTGGCCCAAATGCAATGGGGTCGATTAAATGCAGCCCGCCGCCATCGCGTTTAATCTGAATCAGATATGCGCGGGCGCTATATCGAAAACCTGATGCCCGCTCGGCATCAACGGCAAAAGGCCCAGCGCCTTGAGCTAATTGCGCTAAAGCTTCTTCAAATGCAATGTGTGTATCGATCAACGCTGGAACGCCACCGGCTGGTGAAAGAAGTGGTGTTGCCGTGATCTCTTCAGTCATGGTGCTACTTATCGTCGTCTAGCAGATGAAATAGTTGATACACCTTGAGGAATTGGTTCTAGTCCGGCAACATCTGAGATCAATCTGCACCAGCCTGAAATATGTTTCATTAAATCAATTGGTTGGCTGACAAGAGGTGTCCATGATGCGCGAATTTCAATCTCTGACTCATCATGGCGCGGTGATAATTTTCCAAATGATGCACTAGATACTCGTGTGACTGTTCCACTGGGTGCTGCAAGCAAACACTCTTGGCCCTCTAGGGCTTCAAGAAACCAGCTCCAACCCACTTCAGGCAAAAGTGGATCTTGTTGCATGACCGGGTCAACATCTGCGCGCACAAAAGTCACACAACGGAACTCACCTTCCCAGGTGTCTTGACCTCCGGGCTCATGTAAAAGAACAAAGCGACCAGATGCGATTTCATCTTCATCATCGCCCAATAGTCCATTACTAACATCTGCAGAAAATGCAAAAGCATATGTCGCTAATTTTTGTGGTGCCGGTACTTCTTCTAAAACAATCTCGGCCCTTGGAGTGAAAGTGCGAAGGTGATTGATTAAATCTTCAAATCCCTTGGCATCCACTAGTTAAGAATAAACAGGAACATGGCCCATTCATGGGAGGCAGGGCGGTAACCTTTGGCATATGGCCTCACTACTTGCGCTCTTATCTAGTCTCTTGTGGGGTACTGCCGATTTTGAAGGTGGACGCTTAAGTAAGAAACATGCACCAGTTGCAGTTTTAGGTTTCTCCCAAGTTCTTGGATTAATTTTCGGACTCTGCGCGATGTTATTGAGTGGTTCATGGCATGCAAAGGCTCTTGGTGACGGTGGCTATCTAGTTCCTGGAATCATTGCAGGGCTGCTTGGTTACTTTGGATTATTTTGTTTATATGCAGGACTTTCAACGGGACGAATGGGTGTTGTCTCACCCATTAGTTCAATGGGCGCAGTAGTGCCACTGACTTATGCATTAATTACTGGAGACTCTCTTTCGACAATCACATCCATTGGCGTAGTGCTTGCATTGGTTGGAGTCTTTTGCGCAAGCGGGCCTGAACTTTCACAGGGTCTGCCAATTAAGCCTTTGCTTTTTGGTTTAGGTGCAGCTTTTGGTTTTGGTACAGCGTTAACATCAATGTCTATCGGTGCGCAATCAAGTGCCTTAATGACAATGGTTTCAATGCGAGGGGCGACATTTTTTGTCACATTAGCCATTGCATTAAGGTTTAGAACAACAGGTGGATTTTCAAAGAAGGAGTACCCAACACTTATCTTCATCGGCATCGCCGATTTTATAGCTAATGTTCTCTTGGGAGTTGCCTGCACCAAGGGCTTAGTATCAATTGCAATGGTTCTTGGATCTCTATTTCCGATTGCAACGGCCGTTCTAGCTTTTAAATTCCTTCACGAGCGATTGCACAAAGTCCAATACGTGGGAATCGCGCTAGCTGTAGCTGGAGTAGCTCTGATCTCAGCTTTCTAGTTTGTAGCTACGTAAAAATCGGTGCCATCAATACTGGTCAGATTAGTGTGCGCAAATCTATTAAGTAGTTCCTGCCAATCTATGGGTTCATCGCCACCAGTAATTGGTGTGACGCTTAGATCTAGCTGGTCAATTAATCCTTGATCAATGAGTTCAATAATGATTGATATTCCTGCCTCAATCAAAATTCTCTCGCCAAACTTCTCTTTAGCTTTTGCCAAAGCTTGAGCAGGGCTCATATTCCATAGATGTGATAAATCATTTCCAGCCACGGGGTTTATATGAGACCGGGAGATAATCACTAATGGCACTGGCGTTTGTTTGTATGGTTCATGGCGAGCTGTATTTCCACCAACGAGAATGCAATCAACTTTTCGACGCCTAGTTAAAAAAGCCTTTCGGTCGGCATCGGATGAAACCCCGTTGGAGCTTTTATCTTTAGATGTCGATCCATCTCTACCTACGACCAACGATGCAACTGTGCTCATTTGACCTACTATCGCAGATTTGAGGTGATTTCACAGGCGAAAGCACGCTCATAAGTTGAGTTGGCCTATAAAACCTCGTTAGCCTTGAACCTATGTCTTGGCGCATTCTTCCTCGCGCTGTTGTGGCCCTTGCCCTAACAGCTGGATTAGCTGCACCTGCCTATGCCGCTCCATCACTTGCTGAGGTTCAGGCAAAGGTCCAGTTTCTGGAGGAAGAAGCAACGGCTGCTGCAGAGGGTGCACAGGAGGCCAAAGTTAAACTGGGCGCCTTAACCAAAACTCTCAATGGCATCAAAGCCAAAGCTGCGCTCCAAGGCCAAACACTTTCAGCACTTCAAAAATCTCTAGGCACCAT
Organism: uncultured Actinomycetes bacterium; assembly: GCA_903904665.1. Classification (GTDB taxonomy): domain Bacteria; phylum Actinomycetota; class Actinomycetes; order Nanopelagicales; family Nanopelagicaceae; genus Planktophila. The sequence goes on from CAIVDO010000024.1 coordinate 7,903, forward strand.
TGCAATTGAGCAGTACAAAGCCGGGGGATTAGGGCAATCACTTGAACTGCTCTTCTCCTCAGATCCAACTCTCTATTTATCATCAGCCGGTGCACTCGATGCCATCAGTCGACGCAAATCTGCTCAACTTCGAAAATATCAAGCAGCTCAGCAACGTTTGAGTGCAACGACTTTGACCGTCAACGACAAGATGGCTTTAGTAGTTGCAGCACAAAAGAAATTTAAGGCCCAGTCAGCGATGGCTCAAGCTAAGTTAGCCGAAGCTGAAGCGCTCTTATCAAAGCTCACCAAGGCAGAGCGCGAACGTTTGGCAAAGCTTGCTGCGGCTCAAGAAGATGCCGACCAAGCTTCATCGCAAGCTGCAGCGCGTGCATTATCTGGCGTGTCAGGACGTGCAGGTATCGCAATTAAATATGCACTTAAGCAAATTGGTGATCGTTATGTTTTTGGCGCAGCAGGTTTAGTTACATGGGACTGTTCAGGATTAACGATGCGTGCATATCAAGCCGCAGGTGTCTCACTGCCTCACTCTTCGGCGGCGCAATCACGCATGGGCAAGAAAGTTTCAACTAAATCTCTCAAGCCAGGAGATCTTCTATTCTTTGGCCGGCCTGTTTCGCATGTTGGAATGTATATCGGCGGCGGAAAGATGGTTCATGCTCCACGTTCAGGTTCACGTGTAAAAGTTACAACAAGTGGATCACTTGGCAGCAAACCGTTAGTAGGAGCGCGCCGTTTCTGAAAAAACATTATTTGTAACCAATGATTTTGGTCCACGTGCCGGGGGAATAGAAACCTTCATCATTGGTTTGATTCAACGTCTGCCAAAATCGAGCATCATTGTCTACACATCTTCCCAAGAAGACACCGCTTCCTATGACGGCCAATGGCTAGAGGAGTTTGGCGTGGAAGTCATACGTGATCGTTCAACAATCCTTCTTCCAACTCCACGTGTGAACAGAGCTATCTCGCGCATCATCGCTCAAAGAGGGATAAAGACAGTTGCTTTTGGTGCAGCTGCTCCGCTGGGATGGATGTCAGCAAAACTTCGCAGAGCAGGTGCTACTCGCATCATCGCTCTGACACATGGACATGAAGTCTGGTGGTCAAAGGTTTTTCCATTTAATTTAATTGTGCGTCGAATTGGCAGCCAGAGCGATTCCCTGACCTATCTTGGCGAATTCACTCGCAACGCTATCGCTGGTGCCTTAAGTAAAAAAAGCGCTGACTCTATGGTCAAGATCGCACCCGGCATTGATGTTGATCACTTCAAACCAGTTGATGCCACAGAGTTGCGCCGCAAACTTAAATTAGATGAGAAGAAAATTATCGTCAGTGTTGGGCGCTTAGTACATCGCAAAGGCCAGGATTTTCTCATCGAATCAATGCCAAGTATTCTGGCGCAAGAACCCAATGCGCATCTCTTGTTAGTTGGTGAGGGTCCTTACCGCCAACACCTTCAAAAATTAGTTTCCAAACATGCACTAGATGCCAATGTCACTTTCATTGGTCGCATCCAATACAACGAACTTCCTATCTATATCTGCGCAGGCGATATCTTTGCGATGCCTTCACGTTCTCGATTCGCAGGACTTGAAGTTGAGGGTCTTGGAATTGTTTATCTTGAGGCAAGTGCGTGCGGCCTAGCCGTTGTTGCCGGTGCATCAGGCGGTGCACCAGATGCCGTAGTTGAAGGTGTTACTGGCTTCGTTGTTGATGGCACAAGCTGCACAGAGATTTCACAACGTGTAGTTGAATTATTAGCAGATGAAAAACTACGCCAGCGCATGGGCGCAGCCGGTCGTGAGTGGATTACTAATGAGTGGCGTTGGCAGATCTGGGCTAGCAAGTTTGCTCAGCTACTTGCCGGTTAAGCCCCGCTTATGCATTTCATGCACGGCACCTGTTCGGTTGCTGACCTCTAATTTTCTATAGATTGATGCTAAATGCGTCTTAACAGTTGCCTGGCTTATAAAGAGAAGCTCTGAAATCTCAAGTGTGGTCAGTCCTTTCTCTAGAGCTGTGAGTAAATCAAATTCGCGAGCAGTTAGATTATTCTCACTGCGGTGCAAGATTTGATCCAATCCCTGCGCACTAAAGCTCAATGGTGCGATAACGCTGTGATGAATTGCAGCGACAAGTTGGGGGATGGGTTGAGTTTTACTTATAAATGCGGTTGCTCCAGCCCGCATTGCAGCCAGAATGTAACTATCTTCTTGGTGCAAAGTCAGCACAATAATTCCAATATTTTGAGATTTTGATCTAATCCAAGTGATGAGTTCAAATCCGCTTGCGTCGGGCAGATTAATATCGACTACAACTACATCAGGTGACATAGCAGCCAACTGAGAGCGTGCGGTGGCAACACAATCTGCTTCATCGATGCTATTAAAACCCTCCAGAGCAAGAGCATGTTTGAGACCTTCACGCACCAGCGCATGATCATCGACAATTAATAGTCGTGTCATGGCGTCAACAATGGAATAGTGAACGTGGTATGAGTGCCTGTGGAATCAGAAGTAGTCTCAAGTTCGCCATTTAGTAACTCGATCCGTTCGCAAATGCCCTGTAGCCCAAAGTGATTACTCTTTTCATGGGCACCGCCAACTCCATTATCTTCGATCGTAACTCTTAGCCGGGTGGCCGATGAGTGGTGCAATGTATTGGAGATAATTTCATTGATTGTCTTAGCAAGAATCTCTTGAAGCCCACTTTGAGAGTTAAGTGGTGGTGATTCATCCCTTGATTCGCGCAGTTCTAGTATCTCCGCACGGACTTTGTTGAGCAGTTCATTTATCTCAAAGCGAAGGGAGCGCATGTGTGCGCGTTTATCTTCATTCTCCTCAGTTGATACGAGCGAATCAATGCCATAGCCCAACCCCACGAGATCTTGGGCTATGCCATCGTGTAACTCTTGTGCGAGTTTTACTCGCTGTGTGAGGTTCACATAATTACTTTGTGAAGAGTTGTTCAATCTCCTTTGCGAATTCCTTCGCAACGACATGGCGTCTAATAGATAGTTTTGCAGTCAAATGCCCACCAGCGATTGTGAAATCAGTTGGCAGGATTACAAACTTACGGATTGATTCAGCGCGACTGACAGCTTTATTTGCATCATCGACTGCGGTCTGAATGAGGGCAATTAAATCAGGATCATTAGCTAGATCTGACATCGATGCGCCATCTTTCTTATGGTTTACAACCCAACCTTTAAGAGCATCTTGATCAATGGTGACAAGTGCTGCAATAAATGGTTGGTTATCTCCCACCACCATGCACTGGCTCACTAGAGGATGTGCACGTAAGCGATCTTCTAGTACCGCTGGAGCAACGTTTTTTCCACCTGCAGTGACGATGAGTTCCTTCTTGCGTCCGACAATGAAGAGAAATCCTTCATCATCGAGTTTTCCAAGATCGCCAGATTTAAACCAATGCTCATCGTCAAAGACTTCATTGTTTGCTGCATCATTTTGCCAGTAACCGCGCATAACGATTGGACCGCGAATGAGCACTTCGCCATCTTCTGCGATTTTCACTGATGTGCCTGGAATCGGGCGTCCAACAGAACCAACACGATGAGCACTTGTTAAGTTCAAAGTGGCACCTGCAGTTGTTTCAGTTAAGCCATACCCTTCCAAAATTGTGATTCCAGCGCCGCGATAGAAGTGACCTAGACGTGCACCTAGCGGAGCTCCGCCAGAGATTGCAGCTTCAACGCGTCCACCCATTCCGGCGCGTATCTTTGAATAGACCAACTTATCGAAAAGTGCGTGCTTAAGAGTAAGCAGAGGGGAGATAGCCTTTTTATCCATACTCTCTGAGTACGCAATCGCAACTTCTGCAGCTTTTCTAAATATCTTTCCTTTACCGGCAGCTTCGGCACGTGCCTCTGCACCGTTATAGATTTTTTCAAAAATACGTGGAACTGCTAAAACAAATGTTGGCTTAAATGAAGCTAAATCAAAAGGAAGTCGACCAACTGGATCACTGCAATGCGCAAGGTGTAATCCAGCGTTAATTGCACCGATTTGAACCATTCGCCCAAAGACGTGTGCAACTGGTAAGAACAATAGAGTTGATCCGCCAGGCTTTAGAAAGAGATCACTTGCACCTTGCACAACGTTTCCACACTCTGCAAGGAAGTTTCCATGAGTAAGTGAAACTCCTTTTGGTTTTCCAGTTGTTCCTGATGTGTAAATCAATGTCGCCAAAGTATCAGGGCCAAGAACGCTACGACGGCGTTCAATCTCATCATCACTAATATGTGAACCAGTATTGGCCAAGAGCGCCAATACATCCTCAGTCATTGTCCAGACGTGCTTAGTATGTGCGGGCAAAACTGCTTGTACTAGTTCACGTAGCGCCGGTGTCTCAACAATAATTCCAACACTTCCTGAGTCGTTGAGAATCCAATCGATCTGCTCGGCCGATGAAGTGTCATAAATAGGAACAACGATCGCTCCTGCAAACCAGATGGCGAAATCTAGAATCGTCCACTCATAACGTGTGCGGGCCATGATTGCCACGCGATCGCCCACTTGCACTCCAGCTGCCACTAAGCCTTTGGCTGTGGCACGAATCTCTTCATCAACTTCTCGGGCAGTAACACTTTGCCATCCATCGCCGAGGGGACGAGACATTGTGATGCGCTCTGGCTCAAACCAAGCGCGTTCGGCGATTAAATTAGTGAGGTTGCCAGCAGTAGCAGCTGGGACAAGGGCAGCAGATGTGACTTCATTCATGGGCCTAACGCTAGCGTGAGAGTTAAGAAATACGGAAGAGGGTAACCTAGGGTCCATGAGCGATTTGAGCAGTTCAACAATCACAATCGATGCCCCACTAGCGGCCGTTCAAGGCGCACTATTTGCCATCGATCAATATCCAAGCTGGTCCACCTCCATTAAATCCAGTGAGGTAGTTGCCAGCGATGATCAAGGTCGAGCCACAAAGGTCAAGATGACCATCGATGCTGGCATGATGAAGGATCGAGTGATTTTGGATTACGACTGGTCACAAGCACCAGCAACTCTTTCATTCTCACTCGATGATGCTGATTTATTAACTGGTATGGATGGTTCATATTCAATTAAATCCATCGATGAAGATACAACCCAGGTTACGTATGAATTAGGTGTTTCACTTTCAATGCCAATCCCAGCGATGATGCGTCAAAAAGCTGAGAAGACAACAATTGATCAAGCTTTATCTCAACTTAAAGCATCGCTAGAGGGTTAATTCACTTTTCATGGCTTACACAATTGGTATCGATGTTGGCGGAACAAAAGTTCTCGGTGGTGTTGTCGATGAATCTGGAAAAGTATTAACAACTGCCAGAAAAGACACACCACGCCAAGGTGGAAATGCGCTAACACAGACAATTGCCGATGTAGCAAAAGAACTACTGCAACACCATGCAGTTTCATCTGTTGGAGTTTCTGCTGCAGGTTTTGTTTCATCTGATCGCAAGACAATGCTGGCAACTCCCAACATCGCCGATTGGAACGGAGTTGATTTAGATAATCAATTAACTACGCTCATTGGTCTGCCAGTTGTAATTGAGAATGATGCAAATGCTGCAGCGTGGGGAGAAGCAAAGTTTGGTGCCGGTAAGAATCAAGATCACATGATGATGTTGACCGTTGGCACAGGCATCGGCGGTGGCATTGTTGTTAATGGTGCGCTTTATCGCGGCGCGTATGGAATCGCTGCTGAGTTTGGACATTTACGCGTTGTCCCTGAAGGACATCTATGTGGGTGCGGTGCACGTGGTTGCTTTGAACAATATGCATCAGGTAACGCACTACTGCGTCATGCGCGTGAAGCTATTAACGCAAGCCCTGAAGTTGCGCGAAACCTACTCTCTCGCGGAGATGGCACGGTTGCAGGTTTAACGGGCCAGGCAATTACAGAAGCAGCTCGAGATGGTGACCCAGTTGCACTTGCTGCATTTAATACAACGGGGCAGTGGTTGGGTGCCGGAATCGCATCGCTGTCTGTATTACTTGATCCTGCCTGCGTAGTTATCGGAGGCGGAGTAATCGATGCCGGTGAAATTCTTCTTAAGCCAACGCGTGAATCTCTAGAGCGCAACATGCCATTTGCAGGTAAGCACCCTTATCCGCAGATTATTGCTGCCCAACTTGGCAATGAAGCTGGTTTAGTGGGAGTTGCTGATTTAGCCAGGAGCTAATTTTCAAAGGGGTATTTCAGCCCAATCTGGCCTCGCACAGTATCCATAATCTCCATGATGGCAATTGTGTCTGCCCATGTGAGTATCGGTGACTCCTTTGCGCCGCTTCTTACAACGCGAGCAAATTCGCTAGCTTGCTCTCGCAAACCGTGGCCGCGGTAGTCAAGTGGATACTCGGTAACTGTTCCATCAAAGAGAGTAACGCGCATAGATGTTGGGTTATAGAAAGTGCGATGAACTTCTAAATAACCATTTAAACCTGCAACTACTGCTGTGCACGGCGTTTGGACCACCATCGTTGTGTTGAGTATTCCTTGAGCGCCATTGGCATAATCAAGAATTATTGATGTTTGTGCATCAACACCCTTTTGGCTCATGACGGCGCGAGATGAAATCGATTCAGGAACTCCAAGGATCATGTGTGCAAAAGAAATGGGATAGATACCTAGATCCAGAAGAGCTCCGCCGGCAAGGCTGGGTTCGATAAGTCTGGCGATATTTTGATCAGCTAAACGTTGTCCATGATCGGCATGAATAGTTGTTATCTGACCAAGAATTCCACTTGCAACAATCTCACGGATTTTTGCATAGTGAGGAAGGAATCGTGCCCACATCGCTTCCATCAATGCAACGTTATTTGCCTGTGCAGCAGCGACCATTTCACGCGCATCGTTGGCATTAACGGCAAAAGGTTTTTCGCACAAAACTGGTTTGCCTGCATTTAAGGCTGCTATGACATTTTCTTTATGAGATGGATGAGGTGTTGCAACATAGACTGCATCAATAGAATCATCATGAACCAATTCATCGTATGAACCATATGCATGCGGTGCATTAAATTCTTTAGCAAAACTGTGTGCGCTCTCAAGATTTCTAGAGCCCACCGCCTGAACTACATGAGAATCTAGTAGAGCTAGATCTGCAGCAAAGACATGTGCGATCCCACCGGTTCCAATGATTCCCCATTTAAAATTACTCATAGCGTTGCTCCATCATCTTCGTGAAATCCGCGGTTAAACCATTTTCTTAAAGCTAACTGTGCGCTCCTAAAGATTTGCTTAAGGGATTGGCGTGGGGGATTAGGCGCAACAAATCGATCGAGTTCATCGAGTTCATCGAGATATGTTCTCGGAGCGGATTCATCCAGAGACAGGCCCGAGACGATGGAATCAAACTCGCTGCGGATCAACTCTTCCTCATCGAACTCATCAGGGCCTGGGCGTGGATTGCTCACCCTCAGATAGTGTCATATCTGGCAATAGCCACTAAATTAGTGGCGTGCTCAACAACCTACCCTATGGAACCTTGCGCGCTTTCTTGACGCCTTTCCTCATGGCTGGCTTTCGTCCAAAGGTAAAAGGCCTGCGCAACGTTCCAGCCAAAGGGCCAGTAATCATCGCTTCCAATCATTTATCTTTTAGCGATTCAATCTTCATGCCACTTGTTGTGCCACGTAAAGTTACTTTTTTGGCAAAGAGTGAGTACTTCACATCTCCTGGCCCTAAGGGGTTACTGAAGAAGATAACTTTTATCGCCCTTGGCCAAGTTCCAGTCGATCGCTCAGGTGGACGCCGAAGTGAAGCAGCATTAATTACGGGTTTAAAAGTTCTAGCCGAGGGTAATTGTTTAGGCATCTACCCTGAGGGTACTCGTTCACCGGATGGTCGCTTATATAAGGGCCGCACTGGAATCGCGCGCTTGGCAATTGAATCAGGTGCACCTGTGATTCCAGTTGCGATGTCTAATACCGACAAGATTCAACCCACTGGAAAAGTTATTCCCAACCTTCACCGCGTTGGAATGCATTTTGGCACACCAATGTATTTCGATGGTGATTCAACAGATTTGTTGTATCTGCGCGATTGTACGGATCAGATTATGAATGCGATCCAAGCGATGTCAGGCCAAGAGTATGTAGATACTTACGCGCCAAAGAAATCAAAGCCAGAAGATATCAACGTTGCTGGCGAGGAAGATTAAGAGCAAATTAAAGATTTTCTCTACTTCTTCTTATAGCCCTTTGGGCACAGCGGCTTAATTGCAGTTACCTTCTTCATTACCTTGCCCTTGATACATGTGATCGTAATTTTCTTTGTCGGTGATGGAGTTAGCGTTGGTGTTGGAGTCGGTGCGGCTGTCTCTGTTACCACTGGTGTTGGTGTGGGTGTTGGTGTGGGTGTTGGCGTTACAACTTCTTGACTCAGTTTTACACGTACCGTTGGAGATGAAAAAGTAAAACCATTAGCTGAAAGATAAAGCCAGCCATCCTTTTCACGAACTGCAGTCGTTGCTACTTGTGATGTGCCATCTGAAGAAACGATGCTCACAGTTGCAGAGATTGGCGCTTTGGTGAAGTTATAGAGGCATCTGGCAGCTGCAGAACTTAAAACCAGATTGTAATTTCCTACATTTAATTTGCCGTTCTCGTCAAAGTGTGGAGAAGAGACCTTGTAATCAAGTGATTGAGCTTCTTTGTTAAATACCGGAGGGGAGGAGATATACATATTTGCATTTGTAGTCACGATTCCAGTCAGAGCTGTATTGTCTGAAAGACATGATGAGGTGCCCGAGCTCCAGATCTCTTGAGCGCTGAGTGTTCTGGCTATCCACATAGATTTACTGCCAATTGCCTTATCTTTAGCAACTTCTAACCACCACAGATATTCCTTGAAAGCATCAGCGTCATATTGATCAAAGGCCTGTAAGAGTTGGACACTATCGCGACCATTTCCAAGTTTGTCGTCGTAGAGAAAACTGCCGCCCCAATCCTTCATCGCATAGAGGTAGTCATGGAGTCCAATTGGCATATCAGTGTTTTTAACCCAAGCGTTTAACACTGGTACTGAAACAGGACCGCCTTCTACAGAAAAGATTTGTCGGCCTGCGGCATCGGTTGAAATATTAATAGTTGGATCTAAAAGACGTCCATGCATAAAGCTAGTGAGTTGAATGCTCGTTCTAATCTCTAATCGATACCGAACCGCAGTTGGAAGTGGCCATGCAAGACCACACTCACCTGTCGTTCCATCGTGTATGCCAAGTACAAAGCAACCGACGGTAGGACCATTTGAGTACCAGGATTTTCCCGAAGAATCTGCCTTTCCAGCTTTGACTTGAATTCCAGGATAAGAAGGGTCTTTACTAATTGAAGTAGCAAAGATGCCGGCATTGAACTGATGTGGGTTAAGGAAAGATTTCGCACCCTCATACCCGCCCGGGTGGAAGTACTCTGCAAAGACTAAGAATTTATCCCCGCCTTGATGTGTGATTCCATCGAAACTCCACAGCGATGGCAATCCACCATCTGGAATCTTTAGAGCTGCATCACCCTTAAATGTGTAATCTGATTTTTCAGGGAAGTTAGCTAGGAATTTTCCAGGAATTTCTTTACCATCTTTAATAGCAGTTACACCGATAATGCAATTTGAATCAGATTCGCTCTTACAAACATCTAGAACCGCGTCATACCAAACATTGTCTGCATTTGCGCAATTTGGGTCGGAGTAAGTTCGACAAGTAAATGACTCTTTCTGAACCCATGAACCATTCTTGTCTTGAAAATACATTCCAATTAATTTTGATTGGCGTTCTGCGATTCGTGCAGCATCCTCTACCAATATTCCGGTGTAGCCACCAACGTTCTTAACGCTCGGACCCTGGTCATAGAACTGCTCAATTGGCTTAGTCTCTGCAGAGGCGAAATTTGGAACGACTATGGCAACTGAAATAATTGCCAGCAGTAGAGCCTGAAATTTGCGCATTGCAACCCCCTGAGGATGTAAGACCTAAATGTATCTAGTGCTCCACCGCTTATCCAAGGCAAATTTATGCATGGCGGAGATTATTTCTTTGTATAGCCCTTTGGGCAGGTTGGCTTTAGCGCGCTCACCTTCTTGACCAACTTCGCCTTCACACAAATGATCGTAATCTTCTTAACTGCCGCCTTTGTTGGCGATGGAGTGGGAGTTACTGATTGCTGTGGAGTAGCAGTTGGCGTAGGTGTAGGAGTGACTGATGCAATAGGAGTTGGAGTTGGCGCAGGAACTTGGGCCTTGAGAATTACTTTCGGAGACGAGAAGTGGAAACCGGCTGCCGAGAAATAGATCATCCCATTACTTTTCTTGACATCAGTGCTCACAACATTGACAGTTCCATCTTCATAGAGAACTTGAACACTCAAGGCTGCAGATTTAGTAAGTGTATTTGTTGGATACTTACAATCTAAGAATTTCTCGCTGGCCCACAATTTGAAGAAACCAACGTTGGTCGTCCCATCTGCTTTCTTGTGTGGTGCAAAAATCGAAAACTCAAGACTGTCAGTGCTCGCATTCCAGATTGGATCGCCCGTAGCGTTGGTGTTGTGTGATTGAACGGTGTATCCCGCATCGGCACATAGTGGTGGCCAATAACCTCTCGTGGGGTCACTATCAGCATGGTGAATATAGAAAGCCAAAAGTGGGGTGTCCATGTCGGCCTGCGCTGCATATATCTTCTTATCAGGAACATCCAACCAACTGCCGGAGTAATCGGAGATTTGAGTTGCAAAGCCTTCGAATGTCCATCGGTGCCCGCCTGTTATTGATTGATCAAGGAAATCTGCATCGTTTGCTTTGAGTTGGATATTCATCGGCTTCAACCAGCTTGTTCGTACTTTTAATCGAATTTTGGTATTGAGAGAATCGGAATAGTTTCCTTGTACACGAAGCGCCGCACCTCTTAAATTGGAAGCTTTATCGATGATGTGGGATGGCGTTTCTAGATCCACTAAGAGTCTGTAACTATCCGGCCCGATCAGCCATTGTGATTGAAACTGCTTCATGAAATTGCCACTAGGGTCTGTGTATTCAGAGTTGAGAATTAATGAACCAAAAGTGGCCTGAGTAAAAGCCCCGCCGCGCTTTGCAAATTCGACTGATTCGATGCAATCTAGCTCGGTTACGCTTCGACAGTTGCCCAGTGAATAGAGCGCTGGAAGATTTAGATCCTTGACCCAACTCTCATCACTCGCGCTCACTTGTTGACTTTGCCCAGCAATGGCAATGAGCAGGGTTAGCACAACCAGCAAACGTTTACTCATGTGGCAATTGTAAGGGTTGAATTACTAAGTAGTCAGGTTAGGCTACAGACATGAAAAAGGCGGCGGCCCAAGTGGAGTTCACTTTGTGGTTAACGCAGCGCCAAAAAATGCTCTTGAGGGCGGCACGAACAATCTGTTTTGATACTCAAAATGCAGAGGATGTTTTACAAGAAGCGCTTATGGATGTGTATGAGCGATGGGAGAGTGTAAGCAAGCATGAGAACCCAGAGGCATATGTCATACGCGTAATGGTTTCTAAGCACATTGACTTGCGACGCAAATGGGCACGCAAGCGCGAAGAAAAAGAAGTCACTTTTGATTTACCCGAAGAGGTCTTACAGATTGCCGATCAATCAGATGATGTCTTGCAGCGTCTACTGGTGCAGTCGGCGCTTAAAACATTAAGTGGAATGCAGCGCGCAGTCTTGGTGTTGACCTATGAGTATGGATTTGTTCTGCGTGAAGTCGCTGAAGTTTTGCAGATTCCAACTGGTACCGCGGCCTCGCACTTGGCTCGCGGAAAGGCGGCAGTTGCCGCGCATATCGGTTTGATGCCAGAGCTAGAGAAATCTTTCCGCAAACCTATAACTGCGCCGGGTAGCGAAAAAGAGTTAGAGAATGACGTATTGATGGCAGAGGTGGTGGAAAATGAGTGATGTAGAGCCTTTGATCCGCCGTGAACTGCAGTGGATGGCAGTTGGGTTACTAGATGACCAAGATCTAGCTTCAATAATCATCGCCAAATCTCGACGCAGACGAATCCGCCGATACATCTCTCTTGTATTTTTTGCCTGCGCTATTTCAGTCGTATCAATCACCGGCTTTATTGTGGTGAGCAACGTAGTGGGCTCTGATTCCACTCCAACGTCTTCAACGACCACTGATATCAGTTCATCGGTCTACCCAACTACTGAGCCTGAGGTTTCCACAGAAAAAACCCCGGCTCCAGGTGCACAAATTCGGGGTGTTATTTCGGATTATCCAGTGACGTGGGAACAATCAATTGGCGATCTGAGCGCAATATCTAAAGCTGCTGGGCTCGGAGACACTCTTGGAGGTTTAACTGCGCAAGGGCTACACGTAACATGGAGTAAATGCCGTGTTGGTGTGTGCCCAACGACCTGGACGCTCAGTGCTAGAAACAAGACGGAGGACATTATTTTCGTGGCACCTTCACTTATGGTTTATGTAGACCACGCTCCACTGGTTAGTTCATCACGTCCACTGAGCGTGATTCCAGGCGGAAACGTCAACCTGGTATTTGCATTCCCGGAGTTTAAAGAGATGACTAATGTGGGGGATAAGGCGACATGGCAATGGAACTGGTTCTTAACGGTGGCGCGATGAAAAATACTCGACTAGCTATTCGATCTGTGCTTCTTGCACTGACTTTAATTGCACAGTTGATAATGGGCATTCAAGGGGCTCATGCAGATATCACTTTGCCTAAAGGATCTTGGCTCAACTGCGCCAGTGCAACCGATGCATACTGTGTTGAATCGGTTTCAGTAATTCCAACGACTGGTAAGGCAGTTGCGCTCTCATGGAGTACATCGGCTTCAAGTGATGCAGTTGCTAATGCAGCCATTGTCTCTGGAAAAGCCCTACCAGGACGATGGACTACCGCTTCATGGGCATCACTTGGTTTAGGCGCAGCTGGTTACGATGGAATTTACATCGATGCCAAGGCTGCCAATGATTTTGTACCTTGGGTATATGTAGATGCACAACCTACGCTTTCTACATCAGGTGCAGTTAAATTGGCGGCGCAAGCTGCAAATAGCAATTACGCCGCAGATCTTGATCAAGCTGTAACAATCTCCATCAAATTGCGCATGGGAAATTTTCAAAGCGGTGTGACTTTTGGTGTTGGAAGTGATGTCTCAGTTGAAAGTGAAGTTACAGCTGGAGTTACATCGATGACTATCGAGGGCAATCCCGTCATGGTCCCGCTAGCTAAATCAAGTAAGGATTGCACAGGCAATACAGGAGTTGCAGCCACACTTATTCGCCAGTTCCAAACTGTGCTTGTTCCACAAAATGATCCTTTGGGATTCACTGTTGCTGGTACATCGGGCAAGCTCTATGTTGGCTCAAATGGCCTATGCAAACTTTCAACACCAGTCTGGAACGCTGATACTAAGCACTTTAAATACACCGCTAGCGCTCCGCGTCTTGCACCAGATGGAACAACGATAAATAAAGGTTTCTATCGCGCAATCATTCCAATTAGCGATGCCAAAGTTTTCTGGGGTCTAACCAATCCCAACGATGCAGCTAAGGCCCTTGTAGTCTCTATTACAACCTCTGACTCTGGATCCAAAGTAGCGTTGAGTTCTATCTCAGTTAACAAGACCAATATCGTTATCGAGGTCTCTAACTTTGATTTCCCAGATCCGGCGTTAGATATCGCGCTGAACCCTTCGTACACCATGAATAGCTCGGCCACCGAGTCGAACCAAAATAGCTCTGGACCGGCCGCCACTGGCACCTCCCAAAGCGCAGCTAATAACCAGAAGGCTCCAGCGGCCAAGGCTAAAACGATCACCATTACATGCCTCAAGGGCAAGACGGTCAAAAAGGTCACTGCCGTGAAGCCTGTATGCCCAAAGGGATACACGAAAAAGTAAAAATTCATCCCCGACCTGCATAAGTTTCCCTCTGTTCTGCGGTGCAAACCATAAGTAAACTCGGCCAAAAGCCAATTCGCTCATGGGGGTATTAATGAAGAAAGTAAACCTAAGCCGCATCGTCGTTGCGGTCGCAGCCCTGGCCCTTTTGGCCAATGGCGTTGCTCCATCTAGCGCAGCAACTCTGCGCGTTCCTAAGACTGCATTCCCTGCATGTGCCGTTCAAAACGGTATCTATTGCATCGAATCAATTACAGTCACAACAGCTCAGGGCAAAGTTGTTCCTTTGCAATGGGTGCCATCAGGTACTGCGGTCCCGGGACAGAGTGCAACAAATGGAATTTCATTTGCACCAGTGGCCAAGGTCGTCAAGGGCATTGTTAAAGAAAACAACTGGTGGACTACTCAGTACCAAAGAGAAGCACTTACTGCTGACACAACTGTCTACGCAGATGTCTCTTCTCTAATCGGAACTGCTGAATTTCCAGAAATTGGTGGTCGTTATGACTCAACTACCAAAACGTATGACATTACTCGACCACAAGATTCTTTCAACTCAATCATTGATTGCTGGGATCCAAAGTCAAACACTTCCTCTAAGGTAGCTTTCGCCACTTGCTACAAGGGCGCTGTTGCTGCAGTAAATGATGCAGAAGTTAAGTTCATCTTTAACTACACAACTGCAGCTGTTGCAGCAACTGCTGCTAAGGATCTTGATGCAGCTACTTGGGTAGATCTAAAGGAGTATGCACTACAAGGTCAGCAGCCAGCAGTAAATGCTCGCTATGACGCAACCAAGAAGAGCTTTGACAAGATGGAGCCTTTGTACACTCCAGTGTGGGTAACAAATAACTCATTAATTAATGGATGGGATGTTGCTGGAACACCTGCAACTCTTCCAACTATTGATCCAGCAGCTGCAGTAGCTCCAGCAGCTGCAACAGGAAGCACAGCTGCAACTCCAGCAGCTACAACAGGAAGCACAGCTACAGATCCAGCCGCTGCCGGAACTACCGTGATCACAGATGCAACATCTGCACCTGATGCTCAAGGAGTATCGCCAGCACCTCTTGCTCCAAATGAGCAGACAGCTGTTCAGGCTCCAGTAGAAGCCGGTCGCGCCTTAACTGGTCGCTGGACTTCACCGTTGTGGAACACATTGGGTCTTGGATCAATTGGCTATGACGGACTATTTGTCGATGCAAAGGCAGCTAACGAGTTCGTTAACCACCTATTCATCGATGTAGTTCCAACACTTACTGCCACTGATAACAAGGTAAGCCTTGCTGGTCAGCCAGGTAATAAGGCATACGCCGTAAGCCTAGATTCTGACATCGTAATCTCTGTAAAGGTGCGCACTGGTGATATCAAGACTGGTGTAACCGTTGCCGTAGGCGTTGACACAAAAGTAAGTTCAACAACTGGACCAGAGTTCACAACACTTACCGTTGAAGGAACTGCCGTCACTGTTCCGCTAGCCAAGACAACAGCAGATTGCTCTACTGAGACAGGTGTTGCTAAGGCAAATGTTCGTCAATTCCAAACATTGATCATCGTCCAGAACGATACTTCTGGCTTTGGAGTCGATGGAACATCAGGCAATATGTATGTTGGTTCAAATGGTGTTTGTTCACTAACAACTCCAACGTGGGATCCTGTAGAGAAGGCATTTAGCTGGACAACTGCAGCTCCACACTTTGCACCTGATGGAACAACTGTCAACCTTGGTTTCTACAAGGCAGTTATCCCATTTAAGGATGCAGCATTGCTTTGGGGATTAACTAATCCAGCTGATGCAGTTACTGCTCTTACTGTTTCTGTGACAACAGATGCAGGTGGATCAACTTCAGCTATCAGCGTAGTTTCTGCGAAGAATGGAAATATCATTATCGATGTTTCAGGCTTCCATTACTCACGCCCACATCTAAGCATCAAAATGAAGAAGGGCTACAAAGCTTCTAGCAAGAAGATCTCAGCTCTTCCAGCACCTAAGTACACAGTTACATGTGCACGCGGTGCATCGACTAAGAAGGTAAAGGGTACAAAGCCAGTATGTCCAAAGGGATATAAGGCAGTTGGCCCACGAGTATAAGTAAGTAGATTGAGGCGAACCGCTCCTAGGAATATTTAGGAGCGGTTCGCACTATCTTTTAATCAGATCTAACAGTTTTTCACGGTGAGGGAGAACATGAAGCGTTTACTCAAGCTAATCTCTGTGGCAGTTCTTGCCTTTGCAATCAGCGCACCTGTCACCACCGGTGCACTAGCTAGTACTGGCGAACTAGGCCCATCGTGGCCAATTCCAAATGATGCCGAACTTGGTCAGCATGTCTTTAGCTTCACTGATATGTACGGCGAACCCTCATCCAATCTTTATACAAGTGACTACAAACCTCGCCAAGTTGAAAAGGCGGTGTGCGCTTCTGTTACAGATCCCATTTGTGCAAATGGTTATGGTTATGACGCGATTTTACCGCAGTGCGCAAATGATGCAGATATCAACTGCATCTCTGACTTTGGTATTACTGATGCACAACAAAGCAACACAAGTGCAAAGTTTCAGCGCTATTTTCCACTCAAAGCACTTAATGAATTTGTAGGATCACCTACTTTGGGAGTTCCAAGCGGAACCACAGGAAGCATCTACTCATTACCTGAGGCGAATTTCGGCGCAAGTGATCTCTATTTTGTCCGCGTAACAACATCTGGAAGCGGAAATCAACAGAGTTCAAATCTAAGCAGTTTAGATATTCAGGTTTATCCAGTTAACTATCATGAAGCCTCATATGGTCAAGATGCATTTGATGCAGGCCTGCGCTCATTTACTGACAGCACACACACCACTGCGGGTTGGGGCTGGGCGGCTCCAGGAATTACTGCCAATGTTTTCTGTGTTGCAAACTCAGTGACGGAGAAGAAATGTTTACAACGCTATGAGTTTCCAGCCAATAAGCGCTACTTTCTAAAGATTCGCATGAGCAAGATTCCTTCCGGCTGGCTTCATGGAAGAATCGCAAAGCAAGATATTTCAATTACTACAAGCGGTAATTCTTCAACTTTATCTATTGCAGGTGAACCTGTTTCAGTTCCTGCGGTGTACAAGATGTATAAATGGAATGAAATCCCAGCTGATCTGCAATCACATTACGATGTAAATACCGGCTACTACCTCAGCGATCCAGCAAGAAACGATCCCAATAGCAGTGGTCCAGGTGGGCGAAGTGCAGGAAATGTCGATCCACTCAAGCGCAATGTCATTCTCAAACCAGATGCCTGGAGCACTCTAGGCATGGAGCAGTTAAAGTTACTTTTGCCCTTTGTAAATGATGAGGCCACTGGCGTTTTATCTACATGGACAATCAGAACTTTATCGCCAGGGGAGATGTCTGGTTCAAACCAGTGTTTCAACGATACTTCTCGAATCACCGGAATGGTTGCAACCAATGCAACTCAATACTCAGCTGGACCTCCTACCTTTGATGCTTCGACTCAAACACTTATCTATAAAGTGGGAGCACCTCACTTCACCGATAAGAAAGTTGTTTTTGAAGGCACATATGACTTGAGCATCCCTTCAGATATTGCACGTTGCATCTATAAGTTTTCAAATGCACCAATCAAGGCCGAGATTTCAATTGTGGCCCCTGATGGCACAGCAAAAGTAGCTTCAACGACCCTGGTTGAGAGAAATGGCTGGCTTTTATTTTCAGCTAATGGTTTCACTTTCTCTTCTCCAACAATTACCGTGAAGTTATTCCAGGATGCACCAGTGGTTACTCCTACGCCAACTCCAACACCAACCGTTGACCCAACTCCAACACCAACACCTACTGAAACAATCAGCGCAACACCAACACCTAAACCAACGGTTGCTAAGAAGATCACAATTACCTGCGTTAAGGGCAAGGTAGTGAAGAAGGTCAGCGCTATTAAGCCTGTATGTCCACAGGGATATAAGAAGAAATGACAGAAAAGGATGGTACAAAGTGAAGACACGTAATAACTTTATTGTTGTCGCCGCATTAATGGTTTCACTTGTTGTGCCCTCGTTTTCTAGCTTTGCCGCTGACTATCCGGAGGGCGTGCCAGCGCCAAATCGTGATTGTGGCACTGCAGCTGGCGCCAAAGTCACTGATTCAATTACCGGCAAAGAACTCACGTGCACGGCCGGTAGCACTAAAAGTACGTGGCAGAACTCTGATGGAACGATAGTTCCAGAGACAACTATTCAAGATCCCACCGTTATAGATCAGGCAAAAGAGCCTGCTCCCGTAGGTGAAAATGATGAGCAGTGGATTGCTCCAGATCCAAGCTCACCTAACACAATCGGTTATGTTGCCAATGAAAATCTCTTCTATAAGCATCAGCAATCCTCCTTTGCATCATTTACTCAAGACTCTGCAGGAACAATCACCGCAGTTGAGCTCTGCAAAGATGCAACCTGCGCATTTAACTCGCTGCAAAGATTTGATGCAGTGCTCCCAGAATGCGGCGTAGTCGCAACGAACTGTATTAGCGAGGTTTTTGCTAAGGATGAGGCCGGTAAAGCTGTTGCTGTAAAAGTTATTGGTGCATTTCCTGAACTGACTCCCGATGTCTTTAAGGGAGATTCATCGATTAATCTGCCAACCGGCTCTGTTCCACTACTTGTTGATATTCCTTCTAAGCCACATGATGGAGGCACCACATACATGGTGCGCGCCCTTGTTAATGGTTTTCGAGATAAGAGCAAGAACCAGAGTAAGTTCGTGATTGAAAACTTTGACACACAGATCTACGCCGTGAAATTAAAGACGGGTAAGTACGCTACAAATTCAATGTCATCGGATGTCACTCGCTATAACAAGGGTGATCGTCCATATGACAACCCTGGTAGCCGCGCAGCAGAGATCTGTGCAGCATCATCGGCAACGCAGTGCGCCCTTAGCTACGCCCTTCCTGAAAATCTCTCCTTAGGCGTTGAGATTAAATTCTCAGCAGGAATCTCTGGCTGGTTACGTGGCCGGGTCAAAAAGCCTCAAGTAACTATTACTGGTGATGCAACAACTGGCCAAACTCTTCGCATGGAGGGCTTTGCTATCCATGTTCCATCTATCTATAAGTGGATTCCAAAGTCACCGCTTCCAGCAACTCTTGTCACTTTCTATAAAGATGGTTTGCCTACTTACGGCTCACACTTTGTTCTAAGTGGAACAGATGGAACTAAGCCAGAAAATATGATTACACAATATGGTGGTACGGCATTTAAAGATCAGCATCAGTGGGATGAGTTTCTTGCCTGGCTACCCGTTGTGGGGGATAAGGCCGTTGTAAATCCAACGTTTTGGAACATTGGAACTATGTCGAACTGGGAAGATCAAAGCGATAAGAACAATCCCTGCTTTGCCTCTGCTACCAATCTTGTTGGTATCGTGACAACAAATGCAACACAGTTCCTTGAAGGACCACCAGATTTCATTGCCTCTAGTGGCACATTGGATTATCAAGTCGCCTCGCCTCACTTCACACCTAAGGGTGATGTCTTTGCTGGTACCTATGACTTAGTAATGTCATCTGCAGTAGCCCGTTGCCTCTATAAATTCACAGCCGCTCCAGTAAAAGCAACTGTCTCTGTTGCAGGAGATAACGCCAGCCAAGTTGTTACAACTTTCTTAAGTGAGTCAGCTGGTTGGTTGCATCTTGGTGCATACGGTTTCTCATTTTCTAATCCAACGATCCGTGTGAAGTTGACTCAAGATGTGCCTGCTAAAACCACAACCACTGCCACAACTGCAGTAGCTAAGAAGATCACTATCACATGCGTCAAGGGTAAAAACTTCAAGAAAGTAACTGGGCTAAAACCTACCTGCCCAGCTGGATATAAGAGAAAATAGCGTAATGAAGAAATTTATATCAGTATTAGTTGCGATAGCCCTTTCGAGCTTTGTAATCTCAGCAAATGCTGCAGTACCAGATGAAGAGTGGCGCCAATCTCCACCTCCAACAGCCGATGCATCGTGGGGAATTTTGGCGCAAGGCATCCAGCAGAGTAATACAACTTTTGCGCACCCACAGTTGATGAGCTTTACAGCAGATAAATATGAGATTGGGACTGGCAAAGTTCTAACGGTCAAGGTCTGTCATAGTTTTGCACAATCTGAATGTCCTCATGAGGAGTATCAAAAGTATGGTTCACCCGTTGGAATGTGTAACTCTGAATCATCAGATTGCATCGAAGAAGTGGGTGCAACAACCTCCACAGGTGAGAAATTAACAGTTAATTTTGTAAAGGATTTCCCGGGCAAAACCGGTTGGGAGTTTGTGGGCGATAAAGCTGCCAATTTACCGACTTCGGGAAGTACTTTCTTAGTAGATGTTCCTGGTGCGCCTCATGCCAGTGGCTCTTTGTACCTAATCTCATCGATTATTGGCGCCACCAGAATGCCGCAGGATGCAAAGTTCGGTCCGGCAACTTTGGAAACCTCTATCTGGCCAGTTCGTTTATTGACCGGTACGTATGATGTCTATCCAGAGTCGACGGATCCAAATATGTACTCTGGATTAGGAATCAACTCAGGTGGGGGACCTACATTTTGTGAAGGTGTACAGAGCTCTAAGACGCAGTGCGCAATGCCCGAAGCCGCACCCCTCAACGTTGCATTTTCATTAAAGTTCAAATTAACAACGTCTATTACCGGTTGGCTCAGTGGACGTATTTCCAATGTTGATGCCTCATTGACTCGCGATAGCGATGGAACCCAGCATCTTGCAGTTTCAGCGCTACCTGTTCGCGTTCCAACAATCTTTGGCTGGGTGCAAAAGAGTCAAACTCCAACAGATCTAGCTAGATTCTATTCCGATATGGATCCTTTTGTTTTGAATATGGGAAATGGTTACGGAAAGTGTTTGGATCCTGCTGGCGTCGTTGGCCCATGTAACCCTAAATATTGGGAGAGTGTCTTAAGAAATCCTGGAAACTCACAGGATGGTATGAAAGAGTTTGCGATGTGGCTGCCTCTTATTAAAGACAGTGCAGCTGCGGCGCCAACAGCATGGTATTTCCACAATGAAAATGGAAATATTGGATCTCAGTGCGTTGATTCCCAATCACAGATCACCGGCCTTGTTACAACAAACGCCACGGTATTTATCCCTGGACCGCCATCATTTAATGCAAGTGAAGGAACTTTGGATTACAAAGTCTTAGCCCCGCACTTTTTACCTGATGGCGTTGTTTTTCAAGGTACATATGATTTGTTGATAAGTTCAACGGTTGCGCGCTGTCTCTATAAGTTCACATCGGCGCCCATAAAGGCAACCGTCTCTGTTGTTTCAGACTCTGGGGTTACTCAGGTCGTTACAACCACGATCTCTGAGCGAGATGGCTTTATTCACTTAGCTGCCAATGGCTTCACCTTCTCTAATCCTACGATTAAGGTAAAGCTGACACAGGACGTAGTCGTTGAGCCAACTCCTACTCCAACTCCTACTCCAACGCCGCAACCGCTCGTAACAGCAACTCCAACGCCCACTGCCAGCGCAACTGCAACACTCAAGCCTGTGGCTAAGAAGATCACTATCACATGCGTCAAGGGTAAGAACTTCAAGAAAGTAACTGGGCTAAAACCTACATGTCCTGCCGGCTATAAGAAGAAGTAGCCGTTAGAAAATATTAGAGAAGATCTAATCCATTTCGTGCACTAAGAAATTGGCAGGTTGTACATGTAGGGCCAGACTCTGGAATTTGACCCTCTAATACATTAATAAAATCACCGATCACGCGCATAAAATTATCGTGATCGCGCTCAACGGCAACGTATTTTTCAAAGACACCAAATCCTGCATTACTGGGATTATCGCCAACGGTATGTGTTGGTTTCCAGACAAGTAGCCCCATTGAAGCAACTTCAACGGCTTTTCCTGCAGCGGGATTTTCAAGTGCAAAGGCGTAGGCCTCTAATTGTGGCGAGTAAAAAGCTCCGCTATCTCGCTCTGAATCAGATACTTTGCAATCGATTAAACCTGCGCTGCCATCATCATTTGTTGAGAGTAGATCGTACTTACCCAAAATGCGCCAGCGCGTATCAGCGCCATTGATGTGCAAAGGCTTGCTCTTAACGAACTCACCCCATTTAGTAACTGTGCCTGGGCGAAGTGATGGATCGATAGTGGGCATATCGGCCTTTTGAAAAAACTCTTCTTGTAGCGATGACAAAGTGCCAACTAAAGGCATAGTCATCGGCGCACTTACTTTGTACCAGTACTTAACCCATAGACAGCGCTTGCATGTAGAAAGGCCAAAAGTTAAATCGGAAGGGGAGATGTTTTCGCGGGCAGGCTTGAGAGGTTTTTTCATATGGGCATTGTCTCCTTAGCCACTGACAATTGCGAAGAATAAAACTGAAAGGCCCAAGATGATCATGATCGCTCCGCCCGTAGCTCGAAGTTTCTCTAGCCGGCTCGAATCTTTAGCTAACCACGCTCTGGCAGTTCCGGCCAATAAGCCCCATGAGCCATCAGATATGAAGGCGAGGGTAGAAAAGATTGCACCGAGGAGAATTAATTGAGCAGTGATATGGCCTTTATCGCGATCTATAAATTGAGGCAGGACTGCTGCATAGAAAACAATCGCCTTAGGGTTAAGTGCTCCTACCCAAAAACCATCGCGCATGGAGCGAATAGCAGTTGGAGCAAAATCTCCCTGCTTTGTCATATCAGCTGCATGAACTCTGCGATGTCGTATTGCATCAAAACCTAAATACATTAAATACAATCCACCGCCCCATTGCACTGCGGTGTATGCAAGATCTGAACGCTGAAGAATCGGACCTAAACCAAGGGCCACAAAGACTGATAAAACAAAAGAGCCTGTGACATTTCCTGCAACTGTAAAGACGGCTACTGTGCGACCCCAGGCGATGGCCCGAGCGATTACAAATAAAACGCTCGGGCCAGGCGCCAAGATAATAATCATCGCGGCAACGATGTATTCAGCTAACCGCGAAGGAATTATCACAGGTCAGATATTAGTTATTACCTCTAGATGATGCAATTGAGCTAAGCAGGCGATATCCAACAATGGCCACCAATGTTGCATTGATGATTCCATTGAATGTGTAATCTCCACTTGTCCATGACATATCTGAGATACCAATGATCAAAGCAGATGCTGCGATGATCAAGTTAGTTGAGTTAGCGAAATCAACTTTTCCTTCGATCCAGATGCGAGCGCCAAGGACGCCGATCATTCCAAAGAGTGCAACGCCAACGCCGCCAAGTGCTCCTACAGGTGTAGCGCTAAGAACTGCGCCAAACTTAGGTGATAGTGATAGACCAACTGCGCCAAGACCTGCGACCCAATATGCAGCAGTAGAGTAAACGCGAGTAGCGGCCATAACACCGATATTTTCAGCATACGTAGTAGTTCCGGAACCTCCACCAATACCAGCCAAAGTTGTGGCAAGACCATCTGCCATAAGCGCTGTGCCCATTTGGTCATCTAGGTTCTTGCCAGTCATTGCAGCAACGGCTTTAACGTGTCCAACGTTTTCAGCGATTAGCACAAGGACTACAGGTAAAAATAAGACAATCGCCTTGCCATCAAAGGTAGGGGATGTGAATGAAGGCATTGCTAGCCACTTAGCGACGCTGATTCCTTCAGTCTTTACATCACCTTGAATGAGGGCAACTACATATCCCACAACAAGACCTGCGAAGATACTGATGCGATTGAGAAAGCCACGTGATGCCGCTGAGATAAGAGCAATTGATGCCAAAGTGATAATGCCGATCATTGGGCCAGCTGCGAAGTTATTTTTTGCAGCTCCAGCCAAGTTCAAACCAATGACCATAACGATTGTTCCTGTTACTACAGGTGGCAACATCCAGTTGATCCACCCAATACCGGCCTGGCGAACGATTAAGCCAACTGCGGCCAAAATCAAACCAGTAACTACGACTCCACCAAGTGCCGCCGACATTCCGCCTCCAGCTTTTGCAGCTGCGATGGGGGCTAAGAATGCAAAGGATGAGCCGAGGTAGCTAGGAACTTTGTTCTGAGTTAATGCCAGAAATAGCAGGGTGCCGATTCCTGAGAAGAAAAGTGTGGTTGTTGGGGGAAATCCAGTGATGATTGGAACAAGGAAGGTGGCACCAAACATTGCAGCGATATGTTGCAGGCCAACACCGATGGTGCGCGGCCATGTAAGGCGTTCATCTGTTGAAACAACGGCTCCTGGGGTCAGGCTCTTACCGTTTCCATGCAGTTTCCATGAGAGTAGCGACATTGCTAACATCCTTTCAGATCTCCGATTACCTGAGGCGAGAGGCGCCAGGCGTTAAGAAAGGGTAGAACTGCGGCGATGGATACTCAGGCGTACGCCACACCTTTTCACAGAGTGAAATTTGAGCCTGAGGCGTGTTCAACTTGCGCTCATCTGGCTAGGCCAATAGATTATCGTTTGATATATCGAATAGATATATACGCCGATAGTTCAGCAGCTAGGTAAAGGGAGGTATGCGATGCGCTCACGTAGTCAATCACTTGAGTTCGCCCTCCTTGGCCTTTTATCTCAGACCCCACTTCACGGCTATGAACTTCGAAAGCGCATGGGAGCGATCTTTGGACCATTCCGCGCCCTTTCATTTTCAGTCCTCTATCCGCAACTGCGCAGAATGGTGGAGGCGGGATTGATTGAAGAGACGCTCGTTGAATCTCCTGCACGGCGCTCGCGAATCGTTTATGACATTACCGATAAAGGTCAGAGCCGTTTTGAGAATCTAACCGACACCGTTAGCCCTGAAACATGGGAAGACGAAGGCTTTGAAATCCGCTTTGCATTTTTTTCCCCAACATCTTCAAAGAACAGAGTAAGAATTCTTGAGGGACGCCATCGTCGCCTCAAGGAGAAGGCAGAGATTCTGCGTGGTGAGCTCGAGAAATCACCGATTGGAATCGATAAATATCTGGAGGAGTGGCGACGTCACTCTCTGGACTCAGCTGATCGAGAGATTGCTTGGCTGGAAAAAATGATCAAAACCGAGAGGAAATAGAGTGAACATAACAACCGGTAAAGGCGACATCCGTGTTGCAATAATTGGCGTAGGAAACTGTGCCAACTCTTTAGTTCAAGGCGTTACCTATTACAAGGATGCAGCCATTGATCAAGAGATTCCAGGTCTGATGCATGCAACAGTTGGGGAGTATCACATCTCCAACGTTAAGTTCGTTGCAGCCTTTGACGTTGATGCCAAAAAAGTCGGTCTTGATCTAGCTGATGCCATCTGGGCAAGTGAGAACAACACTATTAAATTTACTGATGTAGCAAAGACTGGTGTTCCAGTTCTACGCGGTGTCACCAATGATGGTCTCGGTAAGTACTACCGCGAAACAATCAAAGAGTCCGATGCCCCTGCAGTTGACGTTGTAGCGGTGTTAAAGCAAGAGCAAGTAGATGTTTTGATCTGTTACTTGCCTGTTGGATCAGAAGTTGCCGCAAAGTATTACGCCCAGTGCGCAATCGATGCAGGTTGTGCTTTTGTTAACGCTCTTCCAGTATTTATCGCATCTGATCCAGTGTGGGAGAAGAAGTTTGCAGATGCTGGACTTCCAATCGTTGGTGATGACATTAAGAGCCAGGTCGGTGCAACAATTACTCACCGCATCATGGCTAAGTTATTCCAAGATCGCGGTGTTCACTTAGATCGCACATACCAATTAAACGTTGGTGGAAATATGGATTTCAAGAACATGCTCGAGCGTGATCGTCTTGAATCAAAGAAGATTTCAAAAACTAACTCAGTTACCTCTCAGTTAGAGCACGACTTGGGTGAGAAGAACGTTCACATCGGACCTTCTGATTACATTCCATGGCTAGATGATCGCAAGTGGGCCTACGTTCGCCTCGAAGGCCGCGCTTTTGGCGATGTTCCTCTTAACTTGGAATACAAGTTGGAAGTGTGGGACTCACCGAACTCAGCTGGTGTAATCATCGATGCGCTTCGTTGCGCAAAGATCGGCCT
>CAIVDO010000025.1 GCA_903904665.1 uncultured Actinomycetes bacterium
GACACCGAGATACACACCTGAAATTCCATATTCGCCATCTACCCATGCGCACACAGGCATTACTGCACCTGAATCTTCGATAACTGCTTTAGCCATACGTGCAGCTGCAGCAGATGGTGCGTAATAAGCAGAGCCGGTCTTGAGAAGTGCAACTACTTCTGCACCACCATTGCGTGTGCGGTCTACTAGCTCATCGATTTCTGCTTGCGATAAAAGATCACTTAAAGGCTTGCCATCAACTGTGCAACGACTAGGAACTGGAACCATGGTGTCGCCATGTGAACCAAGTGTCAACGTCTTCACTGATGCGGTTTTTACTCCAAGCTTTTCAGCAACAAAGTTAGTAAAGCGCGCAGTATCGAGCATTCCAGCCTGACCCATTACGCGATTCTTTGGAAAATTCGTTGCAATCTGTGCAAGTGCGGTCATTTCATCAAGTGGATTTGAGACCACGATGATGACTGCGTTAGGAGAATGTTGTGCAATATTTTCAGCAACACCGCGGACGATTCCAGCGTTGACACCGATGAGATCCATACGGCTCATGCCTGGTTTGCGTGGCAAACCCGCTGTAATCACCACTACATCTGAGTTAGCTGTTGCTTCATAGCCAGCACCTTCAGGTGTTGTTGTTGCGCCAATAATCTTTGTCTCAAAGCCTTCGATTGAACGAGATTGATTCATATCAAGGGCCAGGCCCTCGGGCTTACCTTCAACAATGTCGGTTAAAACGACAGTATCAAATATGTTGTATTGCGCTAAACGAAGCGCAGTTGTTGAACCGTAAAAACCTGCACCGACTACTGTGACTTTTCCGCCCATGGCGTACTCCTTATATTCGCTAATGCGCCCAACTCTACCGTCCGCGAGGAAGTGCAATTGCCAGCGCAAAGAGGGCTATCGCTATTAAGAGTGGGAAATAAAAGTCGAATTTACGTTGATTACGGGCCTTCATTGCTATACCCGCCGTTCCAGCGGCGATAAAAAGTGACCCACCTCGCACTATCCCAAATATGCCAAGTGCAATCCCAATCAAAATTACGGCATTACTTGCGAGAGTTAATAGGCGCTCATTTATCCGCATGCATCAACAACATTCTTCACTAACATCGCACGCGTCATTGGGCCAACGCCTCCTGGCATGGGTGCAACCCATGATGCAACCTCCATTACTGAAGGATCGACATCTCCTAGTAAACCTTTGTCGGTTCGTGAAATACCAACATCGATAACCACTGCTCCTGGCTGAATCATGTCGGCCTTTAAGAAATGCGCCTGTCCGATTGCAGCAACAATAATATCTGCATTTCTTGTGTGAAGAGTTAAATCCTTTGTTCCCGTATGAGTCAAAGTTACTGTTGCATTTTCCTGCTTGCGAGTTAACAACAAACCAAGCGGACGACCAACGGTTAAGCCGCGACCAATCACAGTAACTTCTGCGCCTTTAGTACTAATTCCATAATGTGTTAGGAGCTCAACTATTCCATGTGGCGTGCAAGGCAATGGTGCGTCATAGCCTGAAACCAATCGCCCTAAATTCATTGGGTGTAAACCATCGGCATCTTTAGATGGATCAATGGCTTCAAGAATGCGTTGTGTATTAATTCCCTTTGGCATCGGCAACTGAACAATGTAGCCCGTGCATTCAGGTGATGCGTTTAAATCTTTAATTGCAGCCATAACATCGGCTTCACTGGCGTTCTCTGGAAGATCAACACGAATTGAGTTAATTCCAATTTCATGGCAGTCACGGTGCTTGCCACCAACATATGAATGTGACCCTGGGTCATCACCAACAAGTACGGTGCCAAGTCCGGGAGTAATTCCGCGCTTTTTAAGTTCAGCTACACGAACAGCTAACTCACCCTTTATTATTGAAGCTAATGCTTTTCCATCCAGAATTTGTGCGCTCATAGAGTTCATCCTAATAGCCCTCTAGGCGTGAGAGAAATGGCGAACGCCTGTGAAGAACATCGCAACGCCACCGGCTTTGGCCGCAGCAATCACTTCTTCATCGCGAACGCTTCCACCTGGTTGCACTATTGCAACCACTCCAGCATCAATCAAAATCTGGAGCCCGTCGGCAAATGGGAAAAATGCATCGCTTGCAGCTACGGAACCATTGACTCTTTGACCTGCTCGATCAACAGCTAACTTTGCAGAATCGACTCGGTTAACTTGACCCATTCCTATACCAACTGATGCAGTCATTTTTGCCAATAAAATCGCGTTGCTCTTGACGCTTCTTACACTGCGCCAAGCAAACTCAAGATCCTTCATAGTTTGTTCATCAACTGGATCACCACTTACTTGTTTCCAATTACTTGGTAAATCGCCAGGAGCATCCACTAAATCCATCTCTTGCAACAGTATTCCACCTGATACCGGACGAAGTTCAAGCGATGAAATTGTTGGCGCTTGGCATTTAAGAATTCGAATTGAAGGTTTTTTCATTAAGAGCTCTAAGGCATCTTGATCATAATCAGGGGCAATCAGCACCTCAGTGAATACATCTGAAAGTGGGGTTGCCATTGCTAAATCAACTCTGCGATTAGCTGCGACTACTCCCCCAAAAGCTGAAACCGGATCACACTCATGTGCATGTTGATATGCAACTGCAACTCCTTCTGCACAGACCGCAATTCCACAAGGATTTGCATGCTTCATGATTGCAACTGCTGGATCGCGGTGATCTTGCACTGCTCGCCATGCCGATTCTGCATCGGTGTAGTTATTAAATGACATCTCTTTGCCATGCAGCTGGATTGCATTAACTATTCCAACTGGACCGCCTGAATAAATCGCCGCCTTTTGATGTGGGTTCTCGCCATAGCGCAGAGTATTTTCGCGCCGCCACACTCTGCCAAACCATTGCGGAAGTTCTTCTCCTTGACCAAGCCAATTAGCAATTGTTAAGTCATATTCAGCTGTTGTTCTAAAGCATTCAAGCGCTAACGCCTTACGTTCGGCCAGCGTAAAGCCGCCAGTTTTAATCGCAGTTAATAACTGGTCATACTGTGATGTCTGGCAAATAACAGCTACAGAACCATGGTTTTTCGCCCCACCGCGAAGCATCGAAGGCCCACCGATATCTATCTGCTCGATGCACTCTGCATAATCAGCCCCCGATGCGATTGTTGCAGCAAAGGGATAGAGATTAATGATGACTAAATCAAATGCTTGGATATCTAACTCTTTTATTGCAGCTAAATGCTCAGGGTTGTTTTGATCTGCCAAGATTCCAGAGTGCACTCTTGGGTGCAGAGTTTTTACGCGCCCGCCCATAATCTCTGGAAAACCTGTGTATGCGCTTACTTCTGTTACTGCAATAGAGGCGTTTTGCAATGTCTTAGCAGTTGAGCCAGTTGAGAGAATTTCGATACCTGCTGCGCTCAGTGCGCTGCCTATTTCTAGTAGTCGGTCTTTGTCATAGACGCTAACTAGTGCTCGACGAATTGCTTTGCGATCAGACATTGCGCTCCAAAGTTGGAAGTATCAAGGCGATGGTCGCAACAATGAGACCGCGTTCAACTTTCTTAATTCTCTCATGAAGTGTGGCCACATCATCACCGGGCAACACTGGTACTTCCATCTGCGTAATGATGGGACCTGTATCAACACCATCATCGACCCAGTGAACCGTTGTGCCCGTCACTGATACTCCCGCATCAAGTGCATCTTGGACAGCATGCGCACCAGGAAATTGTGGGAGCAATGCTGGATGGCTATTGATTGTTGGAAAACGATTAACAAATTCGGCCGGCAAAATTCGCATGAAACCTGCGCTGATTACAAGATCTGGCTTGAGGCCAGCGACTACTTCAATGATCTCTGAGTTCCACTTCTGGCGAGATGATCCAAGTGGAACTATCTGGGTTGCTATCCCTGCCTTGCTTGCACGTTCAATCACAGCTGCATCTGCCACATCGCTAACTACTGCCACGATATCAATTTCCAGTTCATCAGCGTCGAAGATTGCCTGTGCCAGCGTGCCTGATCCTGAGGCTAGAACTACAACGCGATGAGCCATCAGCGCTTTCCAAGACGGGGTAGATACAAAGCTAATAAAGCACCCAGAGATAGCTCTACGCCAAGTGAAAGGGTGAACTTCCATGGGGAAACACCAAAAGCCGACATTGAATCAGTGAGCAATGCTCCACTTGCTGCAAAACCAATCGCAGCACTAATAATTACTGAGACAACCAAACTTTGAACAAGAATTCTTGTATTTAAATCTATCGTCCAACTTACTAAAAGCGCTCCAGCCAGAACAACTATCACGATTCCACATAGAGATACAAGTGATTTACCAGTAGGTAGTGCACCAAGTAATGGAAAAGCTGGGATTGAATTTAAATGAAAGCTCCAAGGAGCAACAATTGTTCCTGACCCGACTGCAAAGCCTGCGCCAGAGAAGTATCCAAGCGTTGCAACCACTGCGTTGGGGATATAGAGAATATTTAATAGAAGCAGAAGGAGTCCACCCAAAATCCCTGGCTCCAAAACAGTTGTAAGAGTTTTAACCATATGTAGATTGATAAAGATTGAGATTCCAAGGATTATCGAAGCGATTCCAAGGAGAAAAGCCAGGGCGCGTGAGCCGTATAAAACTGCCTGTCCGAAAGTTAAACGCCTACCAACAGTTGCTGCACTCACTAGCGCTAGCGGCAAAACAAATACTGGCGCCA
The DNA here is from genome assembly GCA_903904665.1 of uncultured Actinomycetes bacterium. GTDB lineage: Bacteria > Actinomycetota > Actinomycetes > Nanopelagicales > Nanopelagicaceae > Planktophila. Next base: position 4,689 of record CAIVDO010000025.1, read on the forward strand.
TATACCAAACTGGTTTGATGGCATTTGTTGCTGAAAAGTAAGAAAGCAACATTGCAGCGATTGTGTATTGCAGTGCAAAAAGAATGCGAGCTAGTGGCAAAGCAGAGGTGACATTATCAAGGCGGTCAATTGTGCGGTTTATGCCACTTCGAATTGCCAGAACTGGAAATACCACTGCGCCAAGAGGTAGGTATGAGAGATATCCAGCGATATTTGCCGGTGGAAGTATTAATGAAAAAGGAACTTGATGCGCACCCAGCCAGATCCATAGCGCTGCACGTAATGGATCACCAGTATTTCCTGTGGCACTACCTGCAGTAGCCCAGGCCAGTAAAGCTATGAATGAAGTGGGAAGTAAGACATAAGCAATACTGCGCACGACTTGGACCAAAGTGGTTCCAAGTACGCGGCCGAACATCGCTTTAGCGGCCTAGGATCGCGCGCATTAAACGCGCAGTTTCACTTGGTGTTTTGCCAACTTTTACGCCAGCAGCCTCAAGTGCATCTTTCTTACCTTGGGCAGTACCTGAAGATCCAGAAACAATTGCGCCTGCATGGCCCATTGTCTTTCCTTCAGGTGCGGTAAAGCCTGCAACATAACCAACTACTGGCTTAGTTACATACTCTGAAATAAATGCTGCAGCGCGCTCTTCGGCATCGCCACCGATTTCACCGATCATCACAATTGCCTGAGTATCAGGATCATCTTGGAATGCACGCAGGCAATCAATATGTGTGGTTCCAATTACTGGATCTCCACCGATTCCAACTGCTGTGCTAAAACCAATATCGCGTAGTTCATACATCATTTGATATGTAAGAGTTCCTGATTTTGAAACTAGACCAATTGGGCCAGCTCCAGTGATATCAGCAGGAATAATTCCGATATTAGATTTTCCGGGACTAATGAGACCAGGGCAGTTTGGACCAACGATTCGCGTTGTGCCCTTAGTTAATGAATATGCATAAAAACTTGCAGAGTCGTGAACTGGAATACCTTCAGTGATAACAACAACTAGTGGCATTGCTGCATCAATTGCATCGATTACAGCAGCTTTTGCAAATTTAGGTGGGACAAAAACTACAGATGCATTGGCACCAGTGGCAACCATTGCCTCGGCAACGGTATTAAAAACTGGAAGTTGATGACCATCGATATCAACTACCTGGCCACCCTTGCCAGGTGTTACGCCACCAACGATCTTTGTGCCAGATGCCAACATACGACGGGTGTGCTTAGTTCCTTCAGAACCAGTCATACCTTGAACAATTACCTTGGTATTTTCATTTAAGAAGATAGACATTTACTTTGCCGCCAATTCTGCAGCACGATCAGCTGCTCCATCCATTGTGTCTAGCTGCTGCACCAATGGGTGTGCTGCTTTATTTAATATCGCTCGGCCTTCAATTACGTTGTTGCCATCTAGGCGCACAACGATTGGCTTAGTGGCCTTTGGGCCAAGTAATTCAAGGGCTTGGACGATTCCAGTGGCTACGGCATCGCAGGCGGTGATTCCACCAAAGACATTAACAAAAACACTTTTCACATCTTTATCGCCAAGAATGATTGAAAGTCCATCTGCCATTACTTGAGCAGATGCACCACCACCAATATCTAGGAAGTTAGCCGGGCGGACTCCACCATGTTTTTCTCCGGCATAAGCAACAACGTCGAGTGTGCTCATGACAAGACCGGCGCCATTGCCGATGATTCCAACTTCGCCTTCAAGCTTTACGTAGTTAAGACCCTTTTCTTTTGCTGCAGCTTCCAATGGATTCTCTGCGCCCTGATCAATGAGTGCTTCATGATCAGGTTGACGAAACTCTGCATTGTCATCAAGAGTAACTTTTCCATCTAGTGCAATAACTTTTCCATCTTTGGTCTTAACTAAAGGATTTACTTCAACCAAAGTTGCATCCTCGGATTGGAAAACTTCCCAGAGTTTTACAAGGACATTAGCAACTTGATCGGCAACATCTGCTGGAAAATTTGCAGCGGCGACGATTTCTGCCGCCTTTAACGCACTAATTCCATCAACTGCAGAAACCGGAATCTTTGCCAGCTTTTCTGGTGCTGTGTGGGCAACTTCTTCAATGTCCATTCCGCCAGAGACAGATGCCATTACTAGAAATGTGCGGTTGGAGCGATCAAGCAAAATTGCTAAGTAATATTCAGATTCAATTGGGGCTGCTGCTGCAATCATTACAGTGCCAACAACGTGTCCCTTGATATCCATTCCTAGAATTGCACCGGCTTTTTCGCGGGCATCTGCTGGGTTCTCTGCAAGCTTTACGCCGCCGGCTTTTCCACGTCCGCCAACTTTAACTTGAGCTTTGACAACTACTTTGCCACCGATCTTTGTAGCTGCCGCTTCAGCCTCATCAGCAGTTGTTGCAATTGCAGCTGCTAAGACAGGTACGCCATGTTTTTCAAAGAGATCGCGAGCTTGATATTCAAAGAGATCCACTGGTGCTCCACATTCTAATTAGGGCCTAATCCTAGAGCTTCTCAACGGGTGCATAGCGCAGCAGCAATCGCTTCTCCCCGTACTGACCAAAGTTAATTGTTGCCTCAGCCTTCTCGCCTTCTCCTGCAACTGCCACAACTGAGCCCAACCCAAATGTGTCATGTGACACACGGTCTCCTATGGCTAGTTCCATTGTTGAAATCGTCTTACCAGTTGCACGTGGAGGTGGCGCAGTTGCTACACGAGATTTGCGAACCAGCGATGGCGATAGTGATGCCGATCCTTGATTGCGCCATTCAATGACATCTTCTGGAATCTCATCAAGAAAACGAGATGGAGGATTGTAATTTGGCGCTCCCCACGTTGAACGATATTCGGCACGGGAAATATAAAGTCGCTGACGTGCTCGAGTTAAACCAACGTATGCAAGCCTGCGCTCTTCTTCAATCTCTTCCTTTTCGCCCAGCGTCCGTGAGTGCGGAAATATTCCATCTTCCATTCCAGTTAAGAAGACTGTTGGAAATTCAAGACCCTTTGCGGTGTGAAGAGTCATCATTGTTACTACCCCACCGTGGTCTTCGCCTTCGGGAATCTCATCTGCATCGGCAACTAATGAAACTTTCTCTAAGAAGCCTGCTAAAGAAATCTCTTCATCCTCGCCCAACTCTTCAAATGGGCGTTCTTCATACTCCATTGAGACGGCTACAAGTTCTTTTAAGTTCTCGACTCTAACTTCATCTTGCGGATCAGCACTATCTGCTAACTCTTTTAGTAGACCTGATTGTTCTAGCGCTGCTTCAACAATGACTGATGGACGCGTCTTAGCTTCAACCAGAACATTGAGCGCGCTAATCATTGATGTGAAATCGATAATTGACTGCGCCGCTCGTGTAGCAAGTCCAGGAGCCTCTGAGCATCGAAGCAAACCCTGCCAAAAAGAAATCGAATGAGCAGTTGCAAATGCATCTACATAATCTAGAGAAGTATCACCGATGCCCCGCTTAGGAACGTTAATGATTCGGCGCAGCGATATTTCATCCTCAAGATTTGAAAGCACCCGTAAATAGGCAAGTAAATCCTTTACTTCACGGCGCTCATAAAAGCGCAGGCCACCAACTACCTTATAAGGCAGGGCATTACGCATAAATACTTCTTCAAAAACACGTGACTGGGCGTTAGTGCGATAGAAGATTGCAGTATCACCTGGCTGAGATTTGGATTCTCTTTGTAGTTGACGAATCTCATCGGCGATAAAGATGGCCTCGTCATGTTCACTTTCTGCGACGTAGCCAACTAGTGGTGCTCCAGAACCGGCCTCTGACCACAAGTTCTTTTCTTTACGGCTCTCATTTCGTGTGATCACTGCGTTAGCAGCGTTGAGAATATTTTGAGTGGAGCGATAATTTTGTTCTAACAGAACAGTTGTGGCATTTGGATAATCAAGTTCGAACTGCAAGATATTGCGAATTGTGGCACCACGAAATCCATAGATACTTTGGTCGGCGTCGCCAACAACGCAGAGTTCAGCCGGTGGCATTCCTTCGGCCTCACTGCCCACTAGCTCTTTCACGAGAATGTACTGAGCGTGATTAGTATCTTGGTACTCATCGACTAGAACATGGCGAAAGCGAGATCGAAAGCGGGCTTTGGCTTCTGGATATCGTTGTAGGACTTCAACCGTTTTTAAAATCAAATCATCAAAATCCATAGCGTTAGCGCGTTGTAATCGTTTTTGATACACGGCATAAACATCGGCTACAACTTGCTCGAATTGATTACTTGCCGCATTGACATAATCTTGCGGTCCAAGGAGTTCATTCTTTGCATTTGAAATCATTGATTGAAATTGACGGGCTGGATAGCGCTTAGAATCTAAGTTGAGCTCTTTGGAGACGATAGTAATAAGGCGCAGTGAGTCTGCAGAGTCATAGATAGAAAAAGAGTTGCTATATCCAAGGCGAGCTGCCTCTTGGCGCAGGATTCGCACACATGCTGAGTGAAACGTTGATACCCACATTGACTGCGCAATAGGACCGACTAGTTCGGCCACACGTTCTTTCATCTCGCCGGCAGCTTTGTTTGTAAAAGTGATTGCAAGAATTTGATATGGCGCGACATTGCGACGTGACATTAAATAGGCGATTCGACGCGTTAAAACACGGGTTTTGCCTGAGCCAGCCCCAGCAACAACAAGTAATGGTCCGCCTGCATGAGTAACTGCCTCTGCTTGCTGGGGGTTGAGTCCGGCTAGCAGCGGATCAGTACTCGTCATGGTGGTGAGTCTATTAGGCTTAGCGACATGGAACCGATTGCCGATAGCGAGATCAAGCGCGTCTTGGTCATTAGTGCCCACCCTGATGATTCAGATTTTGGCGCATCCGGAACGATTGCCCAATGGGTAAAGAAGGGCATTGAAGTTGCCTACGTTTTTTGTACTAATGGTGACCAAGGTGGCGAAGAGTCTGGTTTTACAAAGGAAGAGATGCCTGCAATTCGCCAACGCGAACAACGCGAAGCCGGCGCGGCAATTGGAGTTACTGATATTACTTTTTTGAATTATGTGGATGGACACCTTGAAGCAACACTGGGACTTCGCAAAGATTTAGTTCGACAAATCCGTAAGTCACAACCAGATCGCATGGTCTGCCAAAGTCCTGAACGAAACTGGGATCGCATCGGTGCAAGCCATCCAGATCATTTAGCTGCCGGTGAAGCTGCAGTTCAAGCTGTGTATCCAGATGCACGTAATCCATTTGCTTTCACAGATTTGATGGACAAGGAAGGTCTTCAACCTTGGCGCGTTAAAGAAGTATGGCTGAGTGCTTTCGCACACCCTGATCACTTCGTAGATATCACCGACACATTTGATTTGAAGATGAAAGCTTTGCATGCACATGCATCACAGACTGCTCATAACAAAGATCTTGAAAAGATGGTCCGCGAATGGGGTCAGCGCAATGCTGGAATTGGCGGATTACCTGAAGGCCGAATCGCTGAAGCTTTTAAAATAGTTAATACGAATTAATTCGTAGTTACCTTTAACAGGGCAATAGTTTGTGCTGGGGTTCCATCGCCCCCGCCACCTTTAACTCCAGCCTTTGCAATCGCTTGCACAATATCTAAACCCTTAGTGATCTTGCCCCAGATTGTGTAATCAGGGCCAAGAGTTGTATCGGCATAGACAAGGAAGAATTGTGAGCCATTTGTACCGGCTCCAGAGTTAGCCATAGCAACAGTGCCTGCTGGATAGTTATTGAGTGCATTGGCTGGAAGGTTTTCATCTGGGTATTGAAAGCCAGGCCCACCAGTTCCAGTTGCAGTTGGATCACCGCACTGAAGAACATAAATACCTGCCGTTGTTAAACGGTGGCATAGAGAGTTATCAAAGTACTTTCCTTTAGCTAACGTTGCCATCTCAGTTACTGTCCATGGGGCTTTATTTCCAACAGTTGAAATAACGATGGTGCCGCAGTTTGTGGTCATGGTAAATGTCTTGGCTAATTTAGTCAGCGGCTTTTGTGCAGGTGCCACCTTCGCAGCGCTGTGACCAGATGCTTTAGTGACTGCGCATTTGAGCTTAGCTGCAGCTTGTGCTGGCGCGAACATCACTGATGACATAACAACAATAGTTAAAACTGCTATTAATTTTTTCATGCCTATTCCCATTCGATCGTTCCTGGCGGTTTGCTTGTTACATCTAATACAACTCGATTAACTTCACGGACTTCATTAGTTATGCGAGTTGAAATCTTTTCGAGAACTTCATACGGAACTCGAGACCAATCGGCGGTCATTGCATCCTCGCTAGATACAGGACGCAAAACAATTGGATGGCCATATGTGCGGCCATCACCCTGCACGCCAACGCTTCGAACATCGGCGAGCAATACAACTGGACATTGCCAGATATCGCGATCCAAGCCCGCTGCCTTTAGTTCAAAACGTGCAATGGCATCGGCCTCACGCAATAAATCAAGGCGCTCTTGAGTAACTTCACCGATGATACGAATTCCAAGGCCAGGACCTGGAAATGGTTGGCGCCAAACAATCTCTTCAGGCAATCCAAGTTCAAGACCAACTTGCCGTACTTCATCTTTAAATAATGTGCGAAGCGGTTCGACCAAAGTGAACTTCAAATCATCTGGTAATCCACCAACGTTATGGTGCGATTTAATATTGGCTGTTCCGGTGCCTCCGCCTGATTCAACAACATCTGGATACAGCGTGCCCTGTACTAAGAATTCAACATCTCCCCCGGCTGCGATATTTCTAGCCGCAGCTTCAAAGGAACGAATAAATTCGCGTCCAATAATCTTTCGCTTTTCTTCAGGATCGATTACGCCCTTGAGCGCATCAAGAAACTGCTTCTTGGCATCGACGACAACTAACTGCACACCAGTTGAAGCAACAAAATCCCGCTCAACTTGTTCGGCCTCGCCTTTGCGCAATAAACCATGATCTACAAATACGCAGGTTAATTGATTGCCAACTGCCTTTTGAATAATCGCTGCTGCAACTGCTGAATCAACACCGCCAGATAGGCCACAGATAACACGCTTAGTCCCGATAACTTCTTTTGCTTTTGCAATTTCAACCTGCGCAATGTTGCCAGTAGTCCATGTTGCATCGCACTTTGCACTATTGATCAACCAGTTGCCTAGAATCGCTTGTCCATGTTCGCTGTGTAAAACCTCTGGGTGGAATTGAACTCCAGCTAAGAGCCCAGTTTCATTTTCAAATGCTGCAATAGATGTATCGGCGGTACCGGCAGTGACTACAAAACCTGGTGGCGCTTGTGTTACTGCATCGCCATGTGACATCCACACTTTTTGTTGTGCTGGTAAATGAGCGAAAACTTTGGAATCACTCTGTGCCTTAATATCGGTACGACCAAACTCAGATTTACCTGTTTGGCTTACTACTCCACCTAAAGCTGCCGCCATAACCTGGAATCCATAACAAATACCAAAGACTGGGATCCCTAAAGCAAGGATTGCTCCATCAAATTTGGGGGCATGCTCTGCATAAACACTCGAAGGCCCACCTGACAAAATAATCGCAGATGGATTCTTTGCACTTACTTGCGCAGCTGTAATAGTTGAAGGAACGATTTCGCTATAAACATGTGCTTCGCGAACACGGCGTGCAATCAACTGGGCATACTGCGCCCCAAAATCAACTACAAGTACGCCGCGATCATTAGGCACGGTGAATAAGTACCTCTACGCGCTGGAACTCCTTCACATCTGAATAACCACATGTAGCCATTGCGCGGCGAAGGGCGCCAAATAAGTTCATTGAGCCATCAGATGTATGTGATGGGCCAAGCAAAATCTCTTCTAGAGTTCCAACGGTTCCAACTGCAACGCGTTCTCCACGTGGCAGAACTTGGTGATGCGCTTCAGATCCCCAGTGCCAACCTAGCCCTGGTGCTTCTGTGGCTTTAGCTAAAGGTGAACCCATCATGACTGCATCTGCGCCACATGCGATTGCTTTAGCAATATCACCGCTGCGACCAACTGCGCCATCGGCAATAACATGAACATAGCGTCCACCGGATTCATCCAGGTATTCACGACGAGCAGATGCAACTTCGGCAACTGCAGATGCCATTGGTACTTCGATGCCCAAAACTTTACGAGTTGTATGTGCTGCGCCGCCACCAAAACCAACCAGCACGCCAGCAGCACCTGCACGCATCAAGTGCAAAGCAGCGTTTGCCGTTGCAACTCCACCAACAATTACCGGTACATCTAATTCATAAATAAACTTCTTAAGATTTAGCGCCTCATTTTCATCAGCAACATGTTCAGCGCTAACTGTTGTTCCACGAATAACGAAGATATCAACACCTGCATCGATAACCGCTTTATGTAGTTCGGCAGTGCGTGCAGGTGAAAGAGATGCAGCAACAGTTACACCGGCATCGCGAATCTGTGCAATACGGGCTTTGATTAACTCTGGCTTAATCGGTTGCGAATAAATCTCTTGCATACGTGTAGTTGCATGCTTATCTGGCATCGATGCGATTTCACCCAGTGGAATACGTGGATCTTCATATCGAGTCCATAGACCTTCAAGGTTGAGAACTCCAAGACCACCTAAACGACCGATTTCAATTGCAGTTTCAGGAGAAACCACAGAGTCCATAGGGGCAGCCATCATTGGCAATGCGAATTTATAAGCATCGATCTGCCAAGAAGTTGAAACGTTTTCAGGATCGCGAGTACGGCGGCTTGGCACAATTGCAATGTCATCAAATGAGTAAGCGCTGCGGGCACGCTTTCCAGGTGCTAATTCGATCTCTTTCATGAGCGGCCTTTCTGCTGATAATTAGGTGCATCGGCTACGTGGGCAACATCGTGAGGATGACTTTCCTGGAGCCCTGCTGAAGTAATTTGAATAAGGCGGCCTTCTCGGCGCAAAGTTTCAATATCAGGGGCCCCGGCATAACCCATACCTGAACGCAGTCCGCCAACAAGTTGGTGAACAACTTCGGCAACTGTGCCACGGAATACAACTTTGCCTTCGATACCTTCTGGAACAAGCTTGTCTTCAGATAAAACATCGTCCTGCATGTAACGATCTTTGGAATAAGACTTCTTGTCACCGCGAGATTGCATTGCGCCCAGTGAACCCATGCCACGATATGCCTTGTATTTAACGCCGTTGATTTCAACTAGTTCGCCCGGTGCTTCTTCACAGCCTGCAAGTAATGAGCCAAGCATTACAGCATTTGCTCCAGCAACAATGGCTTTAACAATGTCACCTGAATATTGCAATCCGCCATCGGCGATCAAAGGGATGCCAGCTTTATTACATGCTTTGGCCGCTTCCATAATCGCAGTAATTTGTGGAACTCCAACACCGGCAACAACACGGGTTGTACAGATTGAACCTGGGCCTACGCCAACTTTTACTGCATCGGCGCCGGCGTTAATTAATGCCTGTGCACCTGCACGAGTTGCAATGTTGCCGCCGATAATCTCTGTCGTTGGAGAAAACTTCTTGATTCGTGCGATCGCATCTAGGACGGCGCGGTGGTGACCATGGGCAGTATCAACAACAACAACATCAACACCGGCTTCGATCAAAGCCTGTGCGCGGGCAAATCCATCATCGCCAACACCAACGGCCGCACCTGCAAGTCCAACGTTTTTTACTAATTTCACATGTGTTACTTGTTCATCAATAGGCAGGTTACGGTGAATGATTCCTATGCCACCGGCCTTTGCCATTGCAATAGCCATGGCAGATTCAGTAACGGTATCCATCGCTGAAGAAATCAGCGGTACTGCGATAGTGATATTTCGAGTTAAACGAGTTGCCGTTTCAACTTCTGATGGCACTACATCTGAAGCATCTGGCAAAAGGAGCACATCGTCATAAGTCAGGCCGAGCATCGCGACTTTCTCGTTATCGCTCATGTGCCCTCCTTCGATCTCCTTGAATGAAGGCGCAAGTCTATCGGGGCTTTAGAGCCCTACTGCACGCTCGATTTCAGCGCAGGCTTGCGATAAATCATGCACCACGGCAACATCTTTACAGAGTTCAAGATCCCATCCAGGACCACCGAGCACTATTCGAGGCATCGGACGGATCGCTGGAATCTCCTTGAAAAACTTAGGGTCGGCATTTTGTGGAAGCTGTGCCCACAGAAAGACTGCAGGGGGTGCAGATCTGGAAATCATTCCGCACAACGCTTCTAATGGAGTTCGAGATCCCAAGAAATAGGTTTCAATTTTGCGCTCGGCTAGCGCTGCTGCAAGTGCATGCAGAGCAAGAGAATGCAGTTCTTCTCCCACTGATGCCAAGAGGACTGGGTGGGCATTTACTGGCTTCTTTATCTCTTCTACCTGTTCACGCAAAATACTTTTAAGAACTTCGGTTAAGAGGTGTTCGATTTCAACACCTTTGCCACTTGCTTCCCATTCATTTCCAACTAAAAACAAAAGCGGAACAATGACTTCAGACCATGATTTCTCAACGCTATTTTCTGCTAAATCTTTGCGCAAAGCCGCTTCTATA
>CAIVDO010000026.1 GCA_903904665.1 uncultured Actinomycetes bacterium
AAGACATCTCCATGTGCATTATCGCTAACGCCGGCAATTGCTCGCAGCAATGAACTCTTACCGGCGCCATTGCGACCCATGATTGCAACAATCTCGTTTTGATAGATCATCGCCGAAATTGAGTTCAATGCGTTCTTGCCGCTATATGAAACTGTTAACTCATTGATAGAGAGAAATGTCTGCATAGAGACAGAATGATGCGAAGGTATTTCTATCGGGTGCGAATCCCTAAATTCAGTAGTCATGCGGCGCATTTCACGTACAGAGGTCCCAATCTCTTTAAATCCAAGAGTGCGCGCTAACTCCACTATCGGAGGGGCGATGGGGGAGTTCATTAATATCTCTTCAGGAGTTCCCACCACAGTTGTACCTGCACCATTGATATGAACTATGCGATCTGCAAATTGAATAACTCGCTCTAACTTATGTTCGGCAATAACAACGGTCAAACTTAAATCATGGACGAGCCGATGCAGAATGGATAGAACTTCCTCGGCAGCAATTGGATCTAAGGCGCTGGTGGGCTCATCTAGAACCAAGACTTTGGGGTGGGCCACAAGGGCAGTTGCAATAGCAACGCGTTGTTGTTCTCCACCACTCAAAGTTGCGATGGCTCGGTTGCGAAGTGAAGTAAGGGATAAAAGATCAAGTACTTCTTCCACACGTTTTCTCATGGTGTCGGCAGCGAGATTGAGAGCTTCCATGCCAAAGACAAGTTCTTCTTCAACTGTATCTGCCACAAAACCATTGATTGGGTTTTGGCCAACGATTCCGATTAAGTGGGCTAGGCCGCCGGGTTTAACACTGGCCGTTGAAATCCCATCAACACTTATGTCCCCAGCCAAGATCCCTCCAGTGTGGTGGGGGACTAGGCCATTTATCAGGCGCAAGAGCGATGATTTTCCCGAGCCCGTGGGGCCGATAACTAGTACTAATTCACCTTCTGCAATCTCTAGAGTTAAATCCTCAATGACTGTAGTTGTTGAGTTGGGGTAAATGAGTGAAACATTTGAAAATCTAATCATGACAACCCCACCACTAATACACCGGCGGCAATAATTGCGAAATCAATCTTTGCCCAGGAAATCGGACGATAGCGAGATCGCTTCTTACTTATTCCATATCCACGTGCATCCATAGCGGCAGCAAGATCAAGTGAACGTGCAAGAGACTCTTCCAGTAGCGGAAGTGCGATGCGTTTAAAGGCTCTCAACCCTCGGGTTTTTTGACCACGTAGACGCTGTGCCATTCGAATTCTAGAAACAGCAGAAACCAACTGGGGAAGAACAGATGTTGCAATAACTACGCAAACACCAAACTCATAGAGATAGATGGGCAGAACCCGTAGTAACCGGTGGGGGCTAGTTAATGAAGTTGCTGCACCGAATATGACGATTATTGCGCAGATGATAAAGCCTTCAGATAGAGATGATGTCAGGCGCTCTAGTGTTACATCACCACCAATTCGAATTCCTGGCATCCAATCAGGCAGCCCAAGAACAGGTACTCTAAAAAGAACTGTTCCTGGAATAGGAACACCAATAAGAACGCCAATCACCGTACGTATTGCAATTATCCAAAGCGCTAATGTAATAGTCCAGTTAAATGATCTGCCCCACGGGGCGTTTTCACGGTGAGAAAAAACTATGACTGACATGACACCCACGGCGATTGCGGCAAAGGCCGGTGTGTTCACCCGGGCAACAGCTGCGGCAAGGGCTAATGAAAATATCCACCAGGTAAGTGGGTGAAATGTCAGTTTCTTCATAGTGTTATTTTCTTTTGATGAGCGCTTGAGGGGTTGAAATCTCTAGTCCGCACTCTTTTGCAGGATAGCCCGACAGACCACAGATGAGTCCAGAGGAGGCTGCGCGAATCTTCACGGCCTGTGCAAGCACATCGATTCCCTGTGATGTCTTTGCCGTGCGAACACATGTAGTAATCATTTTACGGGGTACCTCACCTTTAGGCGCCCATGCTTTTGATCCAAATTCGATAACTAGGCCAATACGTTTAGTGTCCTTGTCGGCTTTAACATTGTTGCAAATCGATGCAAAATTTGGTTTTACAGTTGGCGATAATGAGGGAACATCATCACTACTAAAAACAAAGTTCCATCCTTCTACTGCGCCATCTGCGATATCGACTGTGGGTCCAGTCATTGCAGTAGTCCATTTAGTTGCACCTGGTGCGGCTTGAAAATACCCCCAGTAGCGCCAACCTTTTGATGCGCCTTGCGATTGGGGAATGAAAAATGTGGAGGAGATAAGAATTACTAGGGTGATGATTAGAGCCTTGAACTTCATTGCTGTGGGGCCTCTCAAATGTGAAAGAGTCTCACAGGGAGCAGCACCAGCTGAATAAGGGAGATATCCCTTGAACATGTGGACCACACCCCGCAAACCTCGGCGGGTGTTTGTCTTAAAACCACTCATTAGGTAATCCGACTTTACGGTTGCGGGTCAGTGTCGGAATTTCACCGAACTTCCCCCAATGAAGGGCTTATTAAGTTGTGTGCGAAGGCAACCATATCTAGTTGGAGTTGGCAACAGGGCGCGCTTGACCTAGAGTCTCACGCATGGAATATCGTCGCCTTGGCAGTACTGGAATGTATGTATCAGAGATTTCTTATGGAAATTGGATTACGCACGGCTCACAAGTTGAAGCCGACTCTGCAATCAAATGCGTACAGAGCGCGCTAGATCACGGCATCACTACCTTTGATACCGCCGATGTTTACGCTGGCACACGCGCAGAAAAAGTTCTTGGAAAAGCACTTAAAGGCGTTCGCCGCGAATCATATGAACTCTTCACAAAGGTCTATTGGCCAACTGGTACAGGCAAAAACGATCGTGGTTTATCACGTAAGCACATCATTGAATCCTGCAACGCTTCACTCAAGCGTTTACAAACCGACCACATCGATCTTTATCAGATGCATCGTTTCGATTTTGAAACTCCTCTTGAAGAATCATTAAGTGCCTTCGATGATCTAATCCGTGCAGGCAAAGTCCATTACATTGGTTTTTCTGAGTGGACCGCCCAACAGATTTCCCAAGCTCTCAAAATTCAAGATGCACGTGGATACAACCGTTTCGTTTCCAGCCAACCTCAATACTCAGCGCTATGGCGTGTGATTGAAGCAGAAGTTGTTCCACTTTCTGTGAAAGAGGGGATTGGCCAAATTGTGTGGTCACCAATGGCCCAAGGTGTATTAACGGGCAAATACTTGCCAGGTAAGAAAGCACCTGCCGGTTCACGCGCTACCGATAAAAAGGGCGGTGCGGGCATGATTTCAAAGTGGATGCAACACGACGTTTTAACTGCCGTACAAAAACTCAAGCCAATTGCCGATCAAGCTGGAATTACGATGTCGCAGTTATCTATTGCTTGGGTATTGCAAAATCCAAATGTTTCATCGGCCATCGTTGGTGCAACAAAGCCATCTCAGGTTAAAGAAAACGTCAAAGCATCTGGAATCAAACTCGATGCCGACACGATGAGCGCTATAGATGTTGCTTTAGGCAACGTGCCTGAAAAAGATCCTGCTCAAAACATAAGCCCAAATCCAAGAGCTTAATTAACTACATCGCCCACTTTGGTTTGTGGGTGAGGGGCACGCAGTCTGCGCATCTGGGTTGAACGAAGCCATGCATACATGGCCAGACCCTTAGTGCTAGATGCTGGATATTTAGCATGGACTAGGCGTTGAATTTTGCGTCCCAAGAAGATGCCATCAATAACAGCTACAAGTAAAACCACATACATCAGAGCAATTGCACCAAACTGGACTGCTGGAATTTGAATCAATGTCAGTACTAAAACAACAAATATAATCGGTAAGAAGTATTCTCCGATTGATCGGCGGGCATCTACATAGTTGCGAACGAAGCGACGCTCTGGGCCACGATCGCGGGCAGGTAGCGCTTTTTCATCGCCACGAAGATATGCAGCACGTGAACCAACTCGATCAGCGCGAGCAGCCAGCTTTTGAGCTTTCTTGGCCTCCTTAGTCACAAGCGGAGAGAGTGAAGAGGTTTTCACCTTTGCCTGGGCATCTTTGCGCTTTGGTGTGGGGCGGCCCTTGCCAGTTGATTCAGTAGTCATAGCCGTAACTATAGAGCCAAGTCATAACTCGCGATGGGGTATCGCGCAGGGTAGGCTTGGCCCAAACAAGGAGAGAAAATGACTACTGAAGTAACTACCACTGGAATATCACTTACCGAAGTTGCCGCTGCAAAGGTCGCTGCACTTTTGGCACAAGAAGGCCGCGATGATCTCAATCTACGTGTTGCCGTACAGCCAGGTGGATGTTCAGGACTTCGCTACCAGCTCTACTTTGATGATCGCAATCAAGATGGCGATATCGTCCGTGAATTTGGTTCAGTCAAGGTCATCGTCGACAAGATGAGTGATCCTTATTTGATGGGTGCAACTGTTGATTTCGTTGACACCATAGAAAAGCAGGGCTTCACAATTGATAATCCAAATGCACAGGGTTCTTGTGCATGCGGCGATTCATTTAACTAATAAATCCGCTCAAAGGCCCTAGTATCCCTCTATGAAAATCGGTGTAGCGGGTTCAGTAGGTCTAGATCATTTAATGACTTTCTCCGGAAAGTTTACTGACTCACTTGTTGCGGGCTCTTTAGAGAAAGTATCACTTTCATTCCTCGTTGATAGCTTGGATGTTCGCCGCGGGGGATGTGCTGCAAATATCTGTTACGGCATGGGTGTCCTTGGATTAAATCCAGTTCTCATCGCTGCCGTTGGAAAAGACTGGGCAGATTACGAAGCGTGGCTTTCTCGTCATGGCGTTGATACATCACATGCTCTAGTTTCAACGCTTTTGTATACCGCCCACTTCATGGTCACCACCGATGATGATCTCAATCAAATCGCATCGTTTTTCCCTGGTGCAATGAGTGAAGCGCGAAATATTGAACTTGGTCCAATCATGGAAAAAACAGGACG
Source organism: uncultured Actinomycetes bacterium (assembly GCA_903904665.1). GTDB lineage: Bacteria > Actinomycetota > Actinomycetes > Nanopelagicales > Nanopelagicaceae > Planktophila. The sequence continues at coordinate 4,975 of CAIVDO010000026.1, forward strand.
ATTCGACATGGTCGTTATCTCACCTGATGATCCTGAAGCGATGTTGCATCACTCCGATGTCTGTCGACAAGAGGGGATCGCATTTGCCGCCGATCCTTCTCAACAGATGGCGCGAATGTCGGGGGAAGAGATCAAACTCTTAATCGATGGAGCCTCCTATCTATTTCTAAATGAGTACGAGTTAGCTCTAGCGATGCAAAAGACTGGTTGGAGTGATCGCGAGATCCTTGAACACGTCAAGGTGCGCGTAGTGACCCTGGGTTCAAAGGGTGCAAAGGTTGAAAGTGCAGCCGGTGAGTTTGTTCAGGTTGGAACTCCGAAGGAGAAGTCGAAAACAGATCCAACAGGCGTTGGTGATTCATTCCGCTCAGGCTTTATCGCAGGCCTTGCTTGGGGCTTATCGCATGAGCGATGCGCACAGCTTGGCTCTCTCATTGCAACCTATGTCATTGAGACGATGGGCACCCAGGAGTACCGCTTTACCCGTGCTGAGTTCCTAAGCCGTTTTGAAGCCGCGTATGGCCACGAGGCAGCTAGTGAGATCGCACCACACCTTACTTTTTAACTACTAGGGCTTTTTAACTACTAGGGCTGTGACATGAACCACCGGGGAGTCGGGTTAAGCCGGTGCAACGCAGGCTGCATTTGCGCTCTATCCTTACCCTCATGTCGCTAACAAAGCTCAAGGGGCTTCGTACCCTTCTCCTTCTTGCTCCGGTTTTTGTGCTCACGGGCTGCTCAAAGCTTTCAGGTCTTGGATATGAAGAAGGTCTTTCAAGCGTGAATGATCAATCTCTATCTTTATGGCAAGGAGCGTGGATCACAGCAGGTGTAGTTGGAGTTGGTACTCTTATTTTAATTTTATGGCCGGCGGTTTTTCATCGCGGCAAAAAAGATGGCCCAGAGTTTCCTAAGCAGACTCAGTACCACATCCCTATTGAAATTGTTTACACGATAATCCCATTTATTATCGTTGCCGTACTTTTCTTTTTCACAGCCAAGAAGGAAACTGTTATTTCTGCGCATACAAATACGTACAAGCATGAAATCACAGTTGAAGGTATTCAGTGGTCATGGCAGTTTGGTTATCCAGAGGCGGGTCCTGATGCAGTTGTGACAGGCACTCCAGCTCAACCTCCAGTTCTCTATGTTCCTATGGGTGAAAAAGTTCGCTACACAATTACTTCAAACGATGTTGTCCATGGTTTTTGGATCCCAGCGTTCATGATTCAAATGCAAAATCTTCCAGGGGTTACTAACCATCTTGAGTTCACCGCTAACAAGCTAGGTGACTTCCCAGGACGTTGCAATATTTTGTGTGGACGCAATCACTCACAAATGTTATTTACAGTTCGCGTAGTAACACCAGATGATTACAAGTCTTATCTTGAAACCTTAAAGGGGAGCGCCGCATGACAACATTCGCAGATCGCCCAACGATTACCAATCTGCCTGCGCTGCCACCTAAAAAGGGCAAAGCATTCGTAAAGTGGATTACATCAACTGACCACAAGACAATCGGGTATCTATATCTGATGACCTCTTTTGCTTGGTTTCTTGTCGGGGGTGTTTTAGCTCTTGCTCTGCGAAGTGAGTTAGCACGCCCAGGGATGCAGTTTTTAAGTGCTGAGCAGTACAACCAGATCTTCACAATGCACGGCACAATCATGCTGTTGATGTTTGCGACTCCGTTATTCGTCGGCTTTGCAAACGTCATCATGCCGCTGCAAATCGGCGCAGCAGATGTAGCCTTTCCTCGTTTGAACATGCTCTCTTACTGGCTCTATCTATTCGGTGGCCTTATGGCTTTTGCTGGATTCTTATCACCAGGGGGCGCAGCATCATTTGGTTGGACTGTTTATGTACCACTATCCAACTCAGTTTATTCACCAGGTATTGGCGCTGACCTTTGGCTACTTGGTTTAGCAGTCGGTGGTATCGGAACAATTTTGGGTGGCGTTAACTTCATTACAACAATCTTCACAATGCGAGCTCCTGGCATGACGATGTTTCGTATGTCGATCTTCTCCTGGAACGTACTGCTCACTTCAATCCTTGTCCTGCTTGCTTTCCCTCCACTAGCTGCTGCTCTACTAGGACTTGAATCAGATCGCATATATGGCACACATCTTTTTGATCCAGCTAATGGTGGAGCGATGTTGTTCCAACACTTGTTCTGGTTCTTCGGTCACCCCGAGGTTTACATCTTGGCTCTTCCTTTCTTTGGTATCGCAACAGAGATCCTGCCGGTCTTTAGCCGCAAACCAATCTTTGGTTACAAGGGATTGATTGCAGCGACAATTGCAATCTCAGCTCTTTCAGTCTCTGTTTGGGCTCACCATATGTTTGCAACCGGTCAAGTTCTCTTGCCCTTCTTCTCATTCATGACTTTCCTTATTGGAGTTCCAACGGGTGTGAAGTTCTTTAACTGGATCGGCACAATGTGGCGTGGTCATGTAACTTTTGAAACGCCGATGCTATGGGTCATGGGATTTTTAGTGACATTTCTTTTCGGTGGATTAACTGGAATTATGTTGGCCTCACCTCCACTTGATTTTGCAGTCTCTGCAAGTTACTTCGTTGTTGCACACTTCCACTATGTTCTCTTTGGAACAGTTGTTTTTGCCATGTTTGGTGGTTTCTACTTCTGGTGGCCAAAGATGACAGGCCGCATGCTCAACGAACGACTTGGAAAGATCCACTTCTGGACAACTTTCATCGGTTTCCACTTAACTTTTCTTATTCAGCACTGGTTAGGGATTAAGGGCTTCCCTCGTCGTTACGCCGATTACCTTCCAACAGATGGCTTTACATTTATGAACGAGATTTCAACTATCGGTTCATTCCTGCTCGCCTTTTCAATGATTCCTTTTATGATCAACGTTTGGATCACTCGTAAATCTCCACTCGTTGGTGTTGATGATCCTTGGGGATATGGCGCTTCCCTTGAATGGGCAACTTCTTGTCCACCACCACGCCACAACTTCTTAACGATGCCACGCATCTCATCAGAGCGACCAGCATTTGATCTGCACCACCCACACATCAAGACTGAAGGGCACAAATAAACTATGAAGGTTTCATGGCAGCTCTTTATCGGTCTTGCAATGTTCTATGTTTTAATGACCATCGTTTATTGGCAGGTTGGTGGTGAACCTGTTGGCATTGGAGGAATGGCTCTGGCCTCTGGTCTTGCCGGCATGGTTGGCTTTTATGTGTGGTTCACACAAAAACGCATTGGAAAAACCCTTCCTGAAGATAATCTAACTGCCGAGATCTCTGATGGAGCTGGTGACTTAGGTTTTTATAGCCCGCATTCATGGTGGCCATTACCAGTTGGTTTGAGCTCTTGTGCGCTAAGTCTTTCACTGGTCATAGGTTGGTGGTTAACTCTTATTTCTGTAGGAGCTCTTATCATTTCAATTATCGGAATGGTTACTGAGTACGAAAAGCCGGTAAAGGCCACTTCGCACTAATGTCAGAAGTCAGTGCATGGCTCAATCATTGGTTACGCTTCAAGGCGATCTACCAGGGTTGAAGATTGCTCGCCTGGCGCCGTACCTCTTTGTTTTTCTCTGGAGCACTGGCTTTGTAGGCGCCAAATATGGTCTTCCTTACGCCGATCCCTTTATCTTTTTATCGTTACGAGTTTTTATAGCCGGCGCAATTCTCTTTCTAGTTGCACGCCTGCTCAAAGCTCCTGTAGCTATTGGCCGCAATGCAATGTATAAATCCAGTCTTATCGGCTTATTCCTTCATGCTTTCTACTTAGGAGGCGTCTTCTTTGCTATTTCCCAGGGTGTCTCGGCTGGCGTGGCAGCTGTTATTACCAGTGTGCAACCTGTTTTTGTTTCACTATTGGCAGTGAAAGTACTCGGCGAGAAGTTACGGGCTGCGCAATTTCTTGGCTTACTACTTGGTTTAGTGGGAGTTGTTTTGGTGTTGGGTCCAACATTTGATAGCTCGGTATCTATTGTCGGCATAGGCGCTGTCTTTGTTTCACTCTTTGGAAGCACCACTGCAACGTTGATGCAAAAGAAATTCGGTACCGGCATACCGATGCTGGCAGGAACGGCATATCAATATCTGGCCAGCGGCTTAGTACTTGCCATTGCTGCCATTGCTACAGGTGGAACACATATAGATTTCACGCCGCGCTTTATTGGCGCAATGACATGGTTGATCATTGCATTATCGGTTGGAGCCGTGCTTCTGCTGATGTGGTTGCTCAATACCGGCAGTGCAGCCTCAGTTTCATCACTGTTCTATTTAGTGCCACCTGCAACAGCCCTTGAGGCCTATATTTTATTTGGGGAAAAAGTAAACACCCAAGGCTTCCTCGGTATAGGAATTAGCGCCCTGGGTGTTTGGCTTGTAATACGTAGAACTAACTAGTGGTGCTCGATCTCTTTAAGCTCTTGTTCAGTCACCTTAGGAACAGCAACTGCATGTGCTTTGCTCAGACGGCGCTGTAGTTTATTTTTTATAGATCCGGGACGACGAACTCCGCGCGAATCAACATCATCGATTTCAAGTGCGGCACTCTGCTCGTGTGATTGGAGAATGAAGGCCTTTTCAGCTGAAATCGGCGCATGGACCTCAACAAACTCACCATGTGGCAAGCGCAGCAAACGTCCAGTCTCAGTTCCATGTAGCAGCAAATCACGATCTGCACGTTGAAGAGAGAGACATAAGCGCTTTGTAATAACAAAGGCTAATGGAGGTAAAACAAATATTCCGATGCGAGAGAACCACATGATTTGATTAATAGAGAGAGCAAAGTTCGTTGCCAAAATATCATTTCCACCATTGATCAAGGCAACCATTACGAAAGTAACTGACATGACGCCAAGGGCGGTGCGGTTAGGCACATTTCTTGGTCGGTCAAGAAGATGGTGTTCACGCTTATCTCCAGTTATCCAACTTTCAATAAATGGATAAAGCGCCATACCTGTGAAAACAATGCCAGGAACGATCAACGCTGGAATCAAAATATTCCATGAGATTGTGTGGCCAAATGCATGTGTCTCTAATGGGGGAGCCATGCGCACTAATCCATCGAGCCAACCCATGTACCAGTCAGGCTGTGAACCGGCAGAGATCTGCCCAGGTGTGTAAGGGCCATAAAGCCAGATCGGGTTAATGGATGCAACAGCTGATAGGAATGCGATAACACCAAAGACAACAAAGAAAAATCCGCCGGCTTTAGCCATGTAGACAGGCAAAATTGGATGTCCGACAACGTTCTTTTCTGTACGGCCAACACCTGGGAACTGTGTGTGCTTTTGATACCAAACAAGCATCACGTGAATTGTGATGACAGCTAGGAAAGCGCCAGGAATAAGAAGAACGTGCAGAGTAAATATGCGCGGGATAAAGCCAACTCCCGGGAAAGCTCCGCCAAAGAGGAAGAAGGAGATGTACGTACCAACAACTGGGATCGCTTGAATAATCGCTGAAGTAATGCGAAGTCCTGTGCCTGAGAGCAAATCATCTGGAAGTGAGTATCCAAATAGTCCTTCTACGAAACCAAGAGTAAGAAGGAGAATTCCTAGGATCCAGTTGAACTCACGGGGTTTTCTGAATGCACCAGTAAAGAAGACACGCAAAAGGTGGGCAACGATTGCTGCCATAAAGATATTTGCAGCCCAGTGGTGAATCTGACGCATTAGCAATCCACCACGAACTTCAAATGAGATATCTAAAGTCGAGGCGTAAGCCGCAGACATCTTCAAACCCTTAAGAGGCTCATATACGCCTTGGTAGATCACGTCACGTTGTGAGGGATCAAACCAGAAAGTTAAGAATGTTCCGGAGAGAAGCAAGATGATGAATGAATACATACATACTTCACCGAGCATGAATGACCAGTGATCGGGAAAGACTTTATTGAGAGATTTCTTAACCCAACCGGCGGCGCCAATTCGTTCATCAACAAAGTTGGCTGCATTTCCAAGTTTATTTTCTACAGATGTCATTGTGAGTTACGCTCCCAGAAACTAGGTCCAACCGGTTCATTAAATGCTGCACGCGCTACTAAGTAACCCTGGGCATCGACAGTGATATCGAGCTGAGGTAGTGGTCGAGCAGCTGGGCCGAAAATCACCTTTGCTCCACGTGTCACATCAAATGTTGATTGATGACATGGGCATAGCAGGTGTTTAGTCTGTTGTTCATAGAGTGCAACGGCGCAACCCATATGAGAGCAGATTTTGGAAAAAGCGATAATGCCGTCATGAGTCATCGCAAACTTTTGCGGTGTTAATTGGAAATCCTCTGGACGCAATCTGATGAGCAGTACTGGATCTTTCGCGATATCACTTAAAGCTCGCTCATCTGGATGCTCTACTGCTGGAAGCACCTGAACCACAGCGCCTACCTCAAGATCTGACGCCAAAATTGGTCGATTACCAGGATCTGTTACAAGACGTGTTCCAGCCTTCCAGTTAGTTGTCTCCAACTGCTTCTTAGGCAGTGGGCCAAGATCGCGAAGAAGTAGAACTGGAGGAAGTGCAAATAGAGCAAGGGCAGCACCCAAAGAGCGCTTAATGAGTTTGCGACGGCCAAGTTCAACGCCTGCAACACCCTCTTTTACTGTCTTTACAAACTCTTCGCGATCTGAATCACTGGAGCGAAATTCGTGGCGGTGATTAACTACTTCCTTATCTGACATCAAAGTCTTAGCCCAGTGAATTGCAGCTATACCAAGGAAAAATAGCGACATCGCCATGCCAATACCGATACCCAACTGCTGTGCGTTTTGATCGCCCATGATTGGAATAAAGATAAAGACATCGTTGGCTACATAGATGTATGAGTAAATCAATAAAAGTGAACCGATTCCAGAAAGGGCAAAGAGAATTGCCACTTGCTGTTCTGCGCGCTTTTCTGCCTTTGGATTGATGTCAGTTGCGCGCGGTGCATGCACAGGGATTGCTGAATTATCAGAAGGTATTAATTCATTAGACACGTTGCGGTTACCTTGCTCTCGTAGTTAGCCATACTGCAATACCAATGAGCAGTCCCATGCCCAATATCCAAACCAGGAGGCCTTCAGTCACAGGTCCTATGCGTCCCATAGTTGCTCCGCCTAGATTTGGTTCGGCCTCTGCTGACTTTATCCACTTAATGAGTGAGAGTTTTTCAGCCGGTGTAATTGTCTTGTCACTAAAGACTGGCATTGACTGTGGGCCGGTGATGAGTGCTTCATAAATATATTTAGGTTCAACGCCCATCAGAGTTGGAGCGTACTTACCCTCAGTAAGGGCTCCACCTTGTCCGGCAAAGTTATGGCACATCGCGCAGTTGTTGCGAAAGAGTTCGCCACCTTCTGCAGTACTTCCATCACGTTGATAGTTGAGCGCTGAATCCTCTGGAACTGCCGGTCCTGGAGCTAGTGATGCCACATAAGCAGCCAGCGCTGCAGTTTCTTGAGCATCATAAACAGGCTTTTTACGCATAGCTTGTGTGCTCATATCTGCCATCGGCATGCGACCTGTGCCCACTTGGAAATCAACTGAAGCTGCGCCAACACCGATTAATGAAGGAGCTACTGCGCCACCTTGTGCATTAAGACCATGACAAGAGGAGCAGCCTTTTAAGAATATTTGCTTGCCCTCTTCTATCGCTGCAGTGCGCGCAAAAGCTGTTGGTGCCGATTTCACTGTTGCACTTGCTACCGAGAAGGTTGTTCCAATGGCAAGCAAGGCAAATATTAGAAGTAAAGGTCCAGCGGCCTTATGGCGACGGTATCGAGATAAGCGTTTCACGTAGTGATTGTGCTCCCTTACTTAATGAGGTAAATCGCTGAAAAGAGTGCGATCCACACGACGTCGACAAAGTGCCAATAATATGAAACAACGATTGCAGTTGTAGCTTGCTCGTGAGTAAAACGGCGGGCCTTAGAAACGCGAATCATCACGATAAGAAAAGCGATAAGACCACCAGTTACATGCAGACCATGGAAACCTGTTGCGATGAAAAACACTGAGCCGTAGGCGGTTGAAGAAAGTGTGAGACCTTCCTGAACAAGGGAGGCGTATTCAAATATCTGACCGCCAATAAAGAATGCACCCATTAAGAAAGTCAGTGCAAACCATTCACGCATTCCCCATTTATTAATCTGCAGTAGTGAACCTGTGCGACGATTCTGAAAACGTTCTGCAGCAAAAACACCGAACTGACATGTGACAGATGAGAGTACTAATACCGTTGTGTTCAGTGCAGCAAATGGAATATTAAGAATGTGATTTGACTGCGCCCAGATTGTTGGACCCTGCACCGCACGTGTTGTGAAATAGATAGCAAAGAGTGCGGCGAAGAACATCAGCTCACTAGAGAGCCAAACGATTGTTCCCACAGCAACTGCGTTGGGGCGGGTTATTTTGTGATGGGCCGTTACGGCTGCGCTAGACATGAGGGCGATTATTCCCGAAAACTAAGCCTGCGTCTGCCAACTTGCCCCGCTCAACCCCAGTAATCCAGGCTTTGGCAGGTGAAACAGCCCACAGGGATTTAGGGGTAGAAATCCAAGCCACAGTCGGCTTTGCCCACTTAGACTTAGGCCATGGCAAAGAAGCAGATTCTGGTTTACTCCGATGATTCATCTATCCGCGAGGCTGTAGTGAACGCCCTTGGAAGCCGCGTGGCTAGTGATCTGCCGCAACATCAGATTCATGAGTTTGCAACAGGGGCCGCACTTCGTGCATTTGTAGATAGCAAAGCTGTGATCGATCTCTTTATCTTGGATGGGGAATCAGCACCTGAAGGTGGAATGGGCATAGCCCGTCAACTCAAAGATGAAGTTTTCAACTGCGCACCAGTTCTCGTTATTACTGGACGCAAGGAAGATGCATGGCTAGCTGCTTGGTCATTGGCTGAGGCATCAGTTGTGCATCCCATCGATCCATTTACTTTGGCTAAGAGCGCTGCGCAACTGCTTCGTGGCACAGCGCTTGCAACAGTTTAAGTAAGAATTAATGCCTCAAGAATTATGGGAGCGATTCTTCTCCATTCTTGAAGATGGTCTCGATCTTGAACCTGTGGATGTGGCATGGTGCATGGAAGAAATCCTTGAAGGCAATGCAGATACGCAATTAATTAAGAAGTTCTTGCTCGCACTCAAAGCTAAAGGTGAAACGGCCGAAGAAGTCGGCGCCCTTGTTGCGCAAATGTATGAACATTCTTCACCAATCTCAATTACTGAGCGGGCAGTTGACACCGTTGGTACAGGTGGCGATGGCGCCCACACTATAAATATCTCAACTACCGCGGCCATCATCGCCGCCGCGGCCGGTGCCAAGGTCGTCAAACATGGCAATCGCGCTGCCTCTTCTAAATCTGGTGCAGCAGATTTACTTGAAGCCCTTGGAATTAATGTGAACTTAGATGGAAAAGGCGTGGAAGCAACTTTTGGCGCCCTTGGAATAGGTTTTTGTTTCGCGCCGGTATTCCATCCAGCGATGCGATTTGCTGGCCCGGCACGCAAAGAGTTAGGGGTACCGACGGTATTTAATATTTTGGGACCGCTAGCAAATCCGGCGCGACCAAAAGCTGCAGCTATTGGAGTTGCAAATGAGCGTATGCATTTAGTGATGGCGCAAGTCTTAGGCGATAGAGGCGTAGAGGGATTTGTTTTCCGTGGCGATGATGGCCTTGATGAAATAACCCTTGCTACAACAACGTCAGTCTTAACAATTGGCAATGGTGAGATATCTAGTGATTTGCTTGATCCGCTCGATTTTTCAATTGCCCGTGCTCCGATTTCTGCGCTAGTCGGGGGAGATGCCACTGAAAATGCACGCATCACCACATCGATCTTTGCTGGCGAAAAAGGCGCTCCACGTGATGCTGTAGTTCTCAATGCCGCAGCAGCGATCGCCGCCTATGAGGGTGCGATGGATTTATCGTTGCATGATCGAATCGCCTCTGGAGTTTTGAAAGCAACGGCTGCTATAGATAGTGGCGCTGCAACGCAACTAGTTTCACAGTGGGCGCAACTTAGCCAGAAACTAGCCGCTTCTTCACTTTCTTAAACTCTGGCAATGTGGTGATACCAAAGCCACCTAAGCGTTCGATAATCCCATGCAAGACATCTACTGTTGCACGGGCATCATCTAATGCTCTATGAGTAGGTGTAGTAGTCGCGCCGAAGAACTGCGCCAAGGTTGCTAACTTGCAGTTGATGACATCGTCTTTAGTTAAAACATAACGGGCAAGTCGCGCTGTATCGGCAACATGATGATTAGGCCACTTATAGTCCAGATGCAACGCCGCCGCTTTCAAGAAGCCAACATCAAAAGGGGCATTATGGGCAACGAGTACATTGTCACTTTCAGGACCCATGAATTCGATAAATGAAGGAAAAACCTGATCGATACGGGGAGCATCAAGAAGCATCTCATCAGTGATCCCAGTTAACTGTGTAATAAATGAAGATAGAGGAAGGCCTGGGTTAACAAAGCTTTGGAACTCACCGATGATTACTCCACCCCGTACTTTGAGCGCACCTATCTCAGTTATTCCTGCCCCAGTAGATGGGGCCGCTCCAGAGGTTTCAAGATCGACTACAACGAAAGTTGTCTCTGAAAGATGCATGTCGTTAATGGTAGGTGATTGCACCGTCATAGCGCGCGCGCGTATTGTGAGCACCATGGCAGTTGAAAGCGCACCCCCAGGTTGGATGCAAGATTGGTCGGCTCAAGGATCAGGTAAAAATGCCCGCATAGGCATCTTGCTCGTTCATGGTTTTACTGGGGCGCCACCTTCAATGCGTCCTTGGGGAGAGTTTTTACACAACCAGGGGTACACCGTTCGTGTTCCACTACTACCTGGACATGGAACAACGCCGGCAGATTTGAATAAAGTGAAATGGCAAGAGTGGCCAGCTAAAGTTCAATCAGAACTAGACGAACTATTTAAAGGCTGTGATCAAGTATTTATAGCAGGCTTATCAATGGGCGGTGGAACAACTCTCAATATCGCCCAATCCAATAATGATCGCCTCTCAGGAATTATTCTCGTTAACCCAATGATTCATGTGGCCTTTATGCCACATCAATTGGCATACGTTCTATCTCATTTCCAGAAACTGCGTTCTAGTGTGGGAAATGATATTAAGCGTCCAGGAATAACCGAACATGGATATGACGCCTTACCAACGCGTGGTGTCCACGAGCTCTTAAAGATGCTCAAGATAACCCGTAAAAATCTTGGGAAAGTTACTGTTCCCGTTCAGCTTTTCCACTCAGTTGAAGATCACACTCTGCCAGTGACAAACACAGAGATCATCATGGCCGGATTAGGTTCAACCAATAAATCACGTATTGAACTTGTTAATAGTTATCACGTTGCGACATTGGATTATGACCAAGAGCTGATTTTTCAGAACTCACGTACCTTTATTGAAGGATTGACTAAACAGTAGTGCTGGCACTTGGCTAAAACGTTTTGAGTATTTCGTTGGTTGCATAGCCTGCGGATATGGAATTTAAAACGATTATTGAGCCATTTAAGATTCATTCGGTAGCTCCGCTGCAGATGACTACGCAAAGTCAACGCGAGAAATATATTGAGGAAGTTGGCTATAACCTATTTTCGCTGCACTCAGATAATGTCTTGATAGACCTACTGACCGACTCAGGCACAGGCGCAATGAGTCGTAATCAATGGGCCGCAATTCAGCATGGTGATGAGTCCTATGCCGGTTCACCTTCGTGGTTAATGTTTAAAGATGCGGTTCAAAATCTCTTCCCATACAAACACGTGATTCCAACTCACCAGGGTCGAGCAGCTGAGAAGATTCTTTTTACGGCGATTGGTGGAAAAGGAAAGGTGATTCCTAGCAACACTCACTTTGATACAACAAGGGCAAATATTGAATACACGCAGGCCGAAGGCGTTGACCTGGTTATTGCAGAAGGAAAAGATCCATCGTCGTTGCATCCCTTTAAAGGCAATATGGATTTGGTTGCACTTGAAGAGTTCATCAATAAGACCGGTGTTGCAAATATTCCTGTGGTGATGATGACGATTACTAATAACTCAGGGGGAGGCCAGCCAGTCTCCTTAGAAAACCTTAAAGCGGTCAGCGCTATCTGTAAGAAATATGCAATTCCATTCTTTCTTGATGCTTGTCGTTTCGCTGAAAACGCCTGGTTTATTCGTGAGCGAGAAGCTGGGCAGGCCGATCGAGATGTTGCAGATATTGTTCGAGAAATCGCAGCTCTGGCAGATGGAATGACAATGAGTGCCAAGAAAGATCCGATGGGCAATATTGGTGGTTGGCTTGCGTTAAATGATGATGATTTGGCATCAATGTGTAGGAATCTTTTGATTCTGACCGAGGGTTTTCCAACCTATGGTGGTTTAGCCGGTCGTGATTTAGAGGCGTTGGCCGTTGGTTTAACAGAGGTCATATCGCATGACTATTTGAAGTATCGAATCACTTCAACTGCTTACCTTGGAAAAGCTTTACTTAAAAACGGGATACCAATTGTTGAGCCAACTGGTGGCCACGCAATCTATATCGATGCAAAGGCGATGCTGCCTCATATTCCGCCGCTGCAATATCCGGGCCAAGCTTTAGCTGTTGAACTCTATAAAGTTGGCGGAATTCGCGGCTGTGAAATTGGGACTGTGATGTTTGGGCGAAAACCTGATGGAAGTGAAGTCGCATCTGCAATGGAGTTGGTGCGTTTAGCTATTCCGCGTCGAACATACACACAAAGTCACATTGATTATGTAATCGAAGTTTGCGCCGAGGTTGCAGCGCATTCTCAAGAATTACGCGGCTATCGCATTGTGAAAGAGCCACCGGCTCTGCGACATTTCACTTCTGAGTTTGCGCCTCTATAGCTCGAGTTGCATCAGCACCAGGTCAAGAAAGTTTCCATGCTTTTTTGCAACTCGTGGCATGCGTGCACTTTCAACAAAACCATAGGCCACATGCAGGCCAATGGATTGTGTATTTGTTGAGTCAATGGCTGCAACCATGATTAAGCGATTTTGTCGGCGCGCTCGGTCGATTAGATCTTCAAGTATTTTCTTGCCGATACCTTGTCCGCGAAGGTGGGATGCAACATGGACACTGTGCTCAACTGTGTGGTTATAACCTTCACCAAATCTAAATGAACCAAAGACACCGTAGCCCACAACCTGGCCTTGCTGCTCTGCAACAATAACTGGAAATCCATGAGCGAGTTTGTCTTCATACCAAGCAATGCGCTCTGATACATCTACCTCATCTGCACGGTAAATGGCGTTGGTCGTGCTGATTACATCGTTATAGATCGCGGTGATTGCAGCGATATCAGTTGCTGTGGCGGGTCTAATCATCTTAAGGATTGAGTGTGAACCAGAGAAGTGCAATCACACAGATTGAAACCAATGAAATAATGAAGCCATACACAACTCTCATGCGAGTGTTGGATGTGAACTCACCCATCAAACGTTTATCCGTAGAAATTCCATACATAAAAAAGAGCAGCGGTAATAAGAGAATAGCGTTGAGAATCTGAGTCAAAACTAAGACCTTGATCAGTGGTACTCCAGGCAAAAGAATTAAGCCCGCTGCAAACAATGTCATGATGCCAAATGTTGCATAGAACAAAGGCGCTTCCTTTGGTCCATCATCAAGGGCTGCAGGTTGACCCGTTAAATCGCCGACAGAATACGCTGTAGATAAAGGCAGAATTGAAGCAGCCAGTAATGCAGCACCGACTAAACCAATGGCAAAGAGAGCCTTGGCCATAGTTCCAGCTAATGGTTCAAGAGCACGTGCTGCCTGGGCAGCATCGGTGATATTGGTATGACCACTTTTATTTAAAGTTGCAGCGCAAGTAATGATCACGAAGAAACCAATAATTCCTGTGAGCAATGATCCTGTCCAGACATCGATACGAAGGAGTTTCAAATCATCTCGCGTTAAACGCTTATCAACGGCGTAGCTTTGAATAAATGCAAGACCCCACGGTGCAAGAGTTGTTCCAAGTGTTGCCGTGGCAATGTATATAGCGTCATGAGTGAGAGGCATCGATGGGACAAAGACACCATGGGCCGCTTGCCCCCAATCCGGATGGGCCATAAAACCTGCAACAACGTATGAGATAAAGACGGCAGATAGTAGAAAGAAAACCTTTTCAACATTTGCAAAAGAACCGCGTAGCACGAGGAAGGAAACAATCAGCGCTCCAGCTGGAACGGTGATGAATCGTGAAATTCCAAATAACCCTCCCGCCGCTGCGATTCCGGCAAACTCAGCAGTTAATGTCCCAAAGTTGGCAATGATCAGGGCACTTGCACTTAATGTTCCAGAGCGCGCTCCATATTTTTGACGCACTAAGCCAATTAATCCCTGACGCGTCACTACACCGATGCGTGCACCCAAATCTTGAAAGATGATGAGGGCGATTGTTGAGATAACCAGTACCCACAACATTTGATAGCCAAACTTGGCTCCAAGTTGTGAATATGTAGTGATGCCGGCTGGATCATCATCAGATAAGCCAGCGATAACGCCAGGTCCCATTACTGATAGCAACGCAGCTAAACGGATTTTGCGCGCAGTTGTCATGAGAGCGCACCAGTTCCTTTTGTAAAGCCATGGGCTTCTTCTGGTTTAAGTGCATCTACTAAGTCATCGGCCAGGATTCGCCCTACTGGCTTTCCTCGCTCGTCTATAACAACGATGGATGCTCCCCGGTTATTTGAGAACTCTTCAATAACTTCTTCCAGCGGTGCATCAATGTGGACTGAAGTTGGATACGGGGGACCGATGAGAGTGTTAAGTAATGCACTTGGCTTGGAGGCGACGAGTTCAATAATTTGAATATGGTCAACCAACTTGCCTTTGGCATCGACAATTACAACACCATCGGAAATATCACGATCACGGTTTTCTACAAGTCTGGCCAAAGCTGCTCCAACAGTTTCATTTTCCTGTGCAAAAACCATGTGGGAGGTCATAATTCCACCAGCTAAAGTCTCATCGAAAGAGATGAGCTGTCGAAGCTGTTTGGCCATTTTCGAGTCCATCGCTTTTAAAATATCTTCGCGGTGTTCGATATCTAGATCACGAAGAACTTCGGCAGATTCATCTGGTTCCATGCGGCTAAGAAGTTCTGCCGCTCGAGCTTCAGTTAATCCGCGCAGAAGTCCTTGGAGTTCTTCATCTTCCATTTCTTCGAGAGCATCAGCAGCTAACTCAGGATCCAACATTTCAATGAGCGCACTTTGTTCGCGCCCGGCAAGATCTTCAATTAAATCAGCTAAGTCAGCTGGGCGAAGTTGAGACAAGGCGGTTTTGGAACCTGAAGTTTTAACAACACCAGATGTGTCTGCAAGAGATGCAACAGTGGCCCAGTCCAGAACGTGTTGTGGAGTAGCACGACGACCAAGTGCCCCAGGGAAGATTCGGCGCAAGAAAGTA
Organism: uncultured Actinomycetes bacterium; assembly: GCA_903904665.1. Taxonomy (GTDB): domain Bacteria; phylum Actinomycetota; class Actinomycetes; order Nanopelagicales; family Nanopelagicaceae; genus Planktophila. The sequence continues at coordinate 20,402 of CAIVDO010000026.1, forward strand.
ACAAAAGAGATATCTACGCCAACAACACGTATCTCTTTATCTAGTGGCGCTAAGTACAGATCTGAAGAGCGAACAACTCGAAGCCCGTTGACATCGACGATTTGGTGATCGAGGACGTCGGCATCTAATAGTGATTCATCGCTGCGGCGCTTGTAATCCGTAAGGTTGATAGTCGTTGAAGAGAGTTGGATTTCATTGCGACTTAACTTTGCAATGCGTGCGCCGTCGATAAAGGATTTACGTAAGCCGACTTTTACAATCAAACCTGAAACTGGTGGATAAGCATCGAGCCCATGTTTTACAACTACGTCTACTAAGCGACCAATCTCGCGACCATCTTCATTGCGAACTGGACAACCCAGTAAACCTGCCAAGGAAACTAGCGAATCTCTAATGCTCTTTCGTGCCAACACTAAATCACGTCGACCAACGGCGCGTTCGACTGTATTGACCACGCGCGCGATCGGCTTTTTTGTTGGCGTTTTCATAGATGTAATTCTAAAGGCATGGGTGTGAATCAAGTCAGCATTAAAGATCTTTAGGCCATTTTCAGGTAATCCAAGGCTTGGACTGCGCTCCATCCATGGCGATATCGCATTGCAAGGTTGTTTAAACCTTCAAGATCAGAGCCAATTGTGACAAGTGGGAGTTCGGTGCGGCCATCTGATCTGATTTGCCCCATCCCAATATCTGCCATCAAAGCATTACATAGACATTTTGCTTCTTTTGCATCGCCTGCCTCACCATTTTTAAATGTGTAGTTGGAAAGCGGCTCTGCAGGACAGCGATAGCCAATGCCCCCACTGGCTCGTCTAAATGGAGTTCGCAAATAACCCAAATCGCAGTTACGAATTCGGCCATCAAAAGATTCAGATTCAGATAGTGAATTCTTGATATCTATAACTTTAAATGGAAATCCCGTAGGTGAGGCTGAAGCATCAGTTCTTATATGAATCTCTCCGCTAGTTAATGAAGCCAAGATTTCGCTGCGAATCTCCTTGGTAAATCCTGACTCATCGCACAGAGCAAAGATGGAACCGACTTGAATACCATTAGCTCCCAGGGCGATTGCCTCCTCTAGCTTTTGTGGAGTTGCAAATCCACCAGCAAGCCAAAATGGTGAACCCGAAGCGATAACTTTTTCCAGCTTTGGCGTATCGGCATCTGTGTAGATTGCTTCGCCATTTGCATCAGTAGAGTCTTTTGCTCGTGGAGGTGCGTTGTGTCCGCCGGCGACGTGATACTCAATGACAAAACCATCTGGTTTAGTTTCTTCATCCTTATTTAAGTAGGCAACTAAGGCATGTGAAGAAACTATTGCTATGAAATCTGGACGTTTTATTGGGTATTTAATATTGTCGATGCAACCGGGATCAAAGTTAATGATGTATTTATCTGTTGTGTCATCGACATCAATTTTCATAGAAAGGGATTTACCTGTAGAAAGCTCATTGAGCACCCTTGGAATTTGCGCTGGGATACCGGCGCCAATTAAGACATAATCAACGCCAGCCAACATTGCGCCAAAGAGTTGTGCCGGAATGGCTAATTGAATCTTCTCCAAAATATTCATGCCAACTACTCCATTATGGCCTTCCTTTGCGAGCCATACTTCAACGAAGGTAGAAGCAACAAGCATGTGGAGGGCAAACTCGGTCGGCTTAACAATTAACTTGGGTACATCTAAATAGGCACGTGTAGCTTCTTTGCCGCCTTCAATGTAGAAGCGCCTAAGAATCTCTTTAGCAACTATTTGATCTGGAAAATTCGATAAGGCCCTGCGCATGTCCCCATCGAGGTCACCATCTTGCAATCTACGGGCAAGGACTGAGTCAATTGCAGTTCCCGAAATTACTCCGAGCTCGCCAGCTAGTGAGACGGCCTTAGCTAACTGCCAGGCAGATACAGCAATGCCCATCCCGCCTTGGATGATTCGGGGATGAGTTTTCATATGGTCACAATAAAGGCAAGAAATTGCTAACTCACCAGTAAGTTAAGAGTCAGCACTCTGATAAACAAGGCGATTATCTGCGCAAGTTTTTGGCAAGCTAAGGGTATTTTAGCTTTATGAGTAAGTTAGAGCGTAAAGAGAAGATTGCAGTACTACTTGTTTTCATAGGCATCGTCTTGGCATTTGTTACTTATGAGATTTTTAACAAGGCCACTTATAGCTATGAGCCTTTGATAATGAAGGGGTGGCTGGATGAAAAAATTCCGGTTATCTCAATTTTTGTCATCCCGTATTTGAGTTTTCATCTTTTAGCAGCGCTTGTGGTTCCTTTGCTTTCACTCAAAATCGCCGGGTTTAGGGCTTTTCTCGTTAATGGATTGGCAATCATTATCGGCCAGTTCGCACTAGATGTTGCCTATGCCTTTTTTCAAACTCAAGTACCCAGAACTCCTATTGTTGGAAGTTCGCCATTTGATTGGGTTTTGGTAAATGTGGTCTATGGAAACGACCAACCACTTAATGGTTTTCCTTCTAACCACGTAACCTGGTCTGTAGTCTCGATTTTGGCGCTGTGGCGTATGCGCCATTTAGCACCAAGGACTAGTTGGATATTGATGTCGTGGTTTGTGTTAATTCTTCCTGCAACTGTTTTTTTGCATCAGCATTATTTGGTGGATATCTACGGTGGGATATTTGTTGCATTCACTGCTTACTGGAGCTGCATGTTTGTCATAGAAAAGCCTCAATTAGATGTTGCAGGGAGCTAGTTTCTAAGTGGACCGTACTGGGATCGAACCAGTGACCCCCACAATGTCAATGTGGTGCTCTACCGCTGAGCCAACGATCCTTGCTAAGTTGTAAATCATACCTTAAGAAAATAAAGCGCAATCAGCGTGCGTAATCATCCTCAATACGCTCAATATCATCTTCGCCAAAGTATGAGCCGGTCTGTACTTCTATGAAGACGACAGGTTCTGTGCCGATATTGGCTAATCGATGCAAGTCGCCCTTGGCGATATCAATTGAATCACCAGCCCCCATAGTGATTTCCACTCCGTTATGGGTAACTTTTGCATCGCCACTGAGTATGAACCAGTGCTCGGCGCGATGTTGATGACGCTGATAAGAAAAGCGAGCACCAGGATTTACATAGATGCGTTTTACTTTGTGCTCTGAACTCTCGGACACGATGTCATAGCGACCCCACGGTCTTACATCTTCGCCCATGTTCTCTTCCTTTTTTCCTTCTTGTAACGATGGAGGTCGGAACGGGATTTGAACCCGTGTAGAGGGATTTGCAGTCCCTTGCCTCGCCTCTCGGCCATCCGACCAAAAACTAACGCCGTTCATGTTTTACGTGAACGGCGGTTAGTAGAGAGCGGACGACCGGGTTCGAACCGGCGACCTGAACCTTGGCAAGGTTCCGCGCTACCAACTGCGCTACGTCCGCGAGGAGGCAAAATCTATCGTAGGAGGGCCGATTGCGCCAAAGTGGGAATTCAAAGGCTAGCGTTGCCTTGTGAGTTCATCGGAGAATGCGCCTATTTTTTGGATGAATGGGCGGTTAGCAACTGGCCTATCGCAGATATCAAATGATCCATCATCTTTAGAGGATGGGGGATTCTGGGCCGTTTCTACAACATTTGAGGGCGCCTTTACTGCAGCCAGATTTGATCATGTTACGGAATCAGATTTTCCAATAAGCGATTGGCAAAAACTTACAGGTCAATGGACAAGTAGTTTGGATCAAGACCAATACATTGAGTACGTAAAAGCTATTCAGGAATTAATTGCACAAGGCTGGGTGTATCAAGTCAATGCCTGCAGAGAGATTTCAATTAGTTGCAGCGCCGATAATCTGCGTGGGCTCTTTAGCCAGATAGTTACAGGTAACCCTGCACCTTGGGCTAGTTACCTTGAGATTCCAGGCCTTAATATCGCTTCGGCATCACCTGAGCTTTTCTTAAAAAGAAGTGGCAATAATCTGCGTACATCACCGATTAAGGGCACTGCTCCGTTGGGAGTTGTAGATTTTGGTATCAAAGATCGAGCAGAGAATGTAATGATCGTTGATTTAATGCGAAATGATCTTGGGCAGATATGTAAGAGCGGAAGTGTCACAGTGCCACGTTTGCTCTCCACTGAACTCCATCCCGGTCTAGTTCATTTAGTTTCTGATATCGAGGGCGAGCTCAAAGAAGATACATCATGGGCAGAGATCTTTACTCTGCTCAGCCCACCCGGCTCTATTAGTGGAGCGCCTAAATCCTCTGCAGTATCAACTATTCAAAAAAACGAAGGTGCGCGAGGTCCTTACTGTGGTGCACTTGGTTGGGTGCAGGGTGATCAGTGCGAATTATCAGTTGCAATAAGAATCTTCTTCAAAGATGACAAATTACGTTTTGGAACCGGGGCTGGAATTACGTGGGCCAGTCAAGCGCAATCTGAATGGGAAGAGACCGAGTTAAAAGCCAGACGCCTCATTTCACTTGCAGGTGGCCAACTATGAAAGTTATCTTCAATGGCGAAGTTCTAGATACCCAACAAGCCCAGGTCTTTGAAAGTGGATGGCTAGATGGTGAGGGGATCTTTGAAACAATAAAGACAGTAAAGAATATGCCGTATGCACTCGCACGACACTTAGATCGAGGGTTAAGAAGTGCAGGCCAGTTAAGCATTGCGATGCCACTGCAAGAAGAGATCATGAAAGGCGTTGCAGATTTACTTCTAGCTCAGCGGCAAGAAAATGGCATGCTACGTATCTGTTTTGACAACAAATCAAACTGGCTGGCAGTTCATATGCCGTATGTTGATAGCGCAGTTGCGCTAGATCTTAGAGTTGATCCCACTGTCGTGGTTGGCCAGATGCATAAAACTTTCCCCTATAAGCATCGCATTGAGATATTGGAAAATGCGCGCTTGTCTGGTTTTGATGATGCCATCACTGTAAATAGTCAGGGAAATCTCAGCGAAGGGTCGGTTACAAATCTGATTGTGCACCTTGATGGGCGATGGATTACACCGCCAGTTTCAGATGGACTATTACCGGGCATCATGCGCGAGCTCTTGATCGAAAATGAGTTGGTGGGCATTGAGAGCATCCCGTTAAGGCGAATTGAAGATATTACGTCGGCCTTTTTAATAAGTAGTGTGCGTTTGGCTCAACCTATTTCATCGATTGATTCAAGAGCGTTGCATCTTTCACACGCCTTCGGTCAAGAAATCCATGCGTTAGCGCATAAGTATTCGGTAGGCTAGCCACATGATTCAGGTAAATGTTGATGGTGCCCCGCACTCCATAGAGGCAGATCAACGCCCAACCCATCTCTTTGCAGACAATAAGCAGATCGTGGTTTGTCGAATCAATGGCGTATTGAAAGATCTCTGGAGCGATCTTGCAGATGGCGATGTTGTTGAATCGGTTTCCATCAACTCACCTGATGGCTTATTCGTTCTTCGCCACTCAACTGCACACGTTATGGCCCAGGCGGTACAGGAGGTTTTTGCACAGACCAAGTTAGGAATCGGGCCTCCGATTAAAGATGGTTTCTATTACGACTTCGATCCCAAGACACCATTTAATCCAGATGATCTAGTCAAAATCGAAAGCGTTATGCGCAAGATTGTTAAAGATGGTCAGCGATTCCGTCGCCGCGTTGTTACAGAGGCACAGGCTTTGGCAGAACTCTCGCATGAACCATATAAATGTGAACTCATTGGAATTAAGGGCCCAGCTGGTGAAGAGGCAAGTGTTGAAGTTGGCGGTACTGAGCTAACTATTTATGACAACTTAGGCCGTGATGGAAACCCTGTCTGGGGCGATTTATGTCGTGGTCCACACCTTCCTTCTACAAAATTGATTCCTGCATTTAAGTTGATGCGAAGTGCGGCAGCATATTGGCGTGGCTCAGAAAAGAATCCAATGTTGCAGCGAATCTATGGAACTGCCTGGCCATCACAAGATGAACTCAATGCGCATTTAGAGCTCCTTGCTGAGGCGGAAAAACGTGATCACCGACGTCTTGGAACTGAACTCGATCTCTTTTCATTTCCTGAAGAGATTGGATCTGGCTTAGCGGTCTTTCATCCCAAGGGCGGAATCATTCGCCGTGCGATGGAGGATTACTCACGAAAGCGCCACGAAGAAGAGGATTATGAGTTTGTCTATTCACCGCATTTAACTAAAGCTGCACTCTTTGAGAAATCCGGTCACTTAGATTGGTATTCAGAGGGAATGTACCCACCAATGATCATGGATGAAGAGCTCCATGCCGATGGAACTATTAAAAAGCCTGGCCAGCAGTACTACATGAAGCCTATGAACTGCCCATTCCATAACTTAATTTTTCAGGCACGTCAGCGTTCTTATCGCGAACTACCTCTACGACTCTTTGAGTTTGGAACTGTTTATCGCTACGAGAAATCTGGCGTTCTGCATGGAATTACACGTGCACGTGGTTTCACGCAAGATGATGCACATATTTACTGTACTAAAGAGCAGATGGCAGATGAGCTGGATTCTCTCTTAACATTTGTACTCAATCTACTGCGCGATTACGGCCTCAATGATTTCTACTTAGAACTCTCAACTAAAAACCCTGAGAAATTTGTGGGCGAAGATGCAGATTGGGAAGAAGCCACAGAAACTCTGCGCAAGGCAGCTGTTGCACAAAAACTTGAGTTAGTTCTTGATGAAGGTGGCGCAGCTTTCTATGGCCCAAAGATTTCGGTGCAAGCAAAAGATGCGATCGGACGTACATGGCAAATGTCCACGATTCAAGTGGACTTTCAACTTCCACAACGTTTTGAACTTGAGTACTCAGCAGCAGATGGTTCACGCCAACGTCCGGTAATGATTCACCGCGCACTCTTTGGTTCAATAGAGAGATTCTTTGGTGTTTTAACTGAGCATTATTCTGGCGCTTTCCCACCATGGCTTGCACCAGTACAAGCAATAGGAATTCCAGTTGCTGATGCCTTTTCTGATTATTTAGCTGATGTAATCAAAGCGATGAAAAAAGCTGGAATACGAGCAGATCTAGATGCATCCGATGATCGTATGCAAAAGAAGGTCCGTAATGCTCAGATGCAAAAGATTCCATTTATGGTCATCGCTGGCGAAGAGGATATGGCAGCAGGAGCTGTCTCATTTAGATATCGCAATGGCGAGCAGAAAAATGGAATACCTATTGCACAAGCGATAGCTGAAATTCAAAAAGTTGTCGCAGAGCGCACGCAGGTTTAAATGATGGATATTGACGGTGCAGGAATGCCAGATGGTTGGCAACGTTTATGGGCGCCGCACCGCCTTGAATATCTGCGCGGAGAAAATCGGCCATTAGCAGGCAATGAGGTTGTTTGTCCTTTTTGCAGAATTCCAACATTAAGTGATGAAGAAGGATTAATTGTCCATCGGGGTATTACCGCTTTTGTTGTCATGAATCTTTATCCGTATAACCCAGGGCATCTTTTAGTGTGCGCATATAGACATGTCGCTGACTTAACTGATTTAACGGATGAAGAACGCAATGAGATATCTGCACTCACATCTCACGCGATGGAGACAGTGCGCAAGGTTTCTTCTGCCGATGGTTTTAATTTAGGTATGAATCAAGGCGCCATATCTGGTGCCGGAGTTGCCGAACACATTCATCAACATGTTGTGCCACGCTGGAGTGGAGATGCAAATTTCATGCCAATAATCGGTAAAACAAAAGTGTTGCCGCAACTACTATCTACAACTCGAGATGAGTTAGCCGGCGCTTGGTAGTGATTTAGTTGAGCTGGGCGAGGTATGCACTTACAACATCTAGCCCAATGCCCTTCTCAATCCAAAGAGGTATGGCAGGAAATAAAACTCCAGCAGCAAAGGCACCTTCACCCATTGAAGTTACAAGCTCTAGATATTCATCTCGAAACTC
>CAIVDO010000027.1 GCA_903904665.1 uncultured Actinomycetes bacterium
ATGCTTTGCTTCAACGCCATCTTCTTCTCCACCAACAACGCCGATTTCAATTTCAAGAATGGTCTTAGCAGCAACTGACATCGTTAACATTTCTTTTGCGATGCGCATATTTTCCTTCATATCTACCGCTGAGCCATCCCACATATGTGAGTTAAATAGTGGGCCCTTGCCAGATTTAATTCGATCTGCACCAAATGCTAGAAGTGGACGCATAAAGCCATCGAGTTTTTCAGCTGGGCAGTGATCTGTGTGAATTCCAATATTTACTTTGTAATTCTTTGCAACGACGTGTGCGAACTCAGCCAGCGCAACTGCGCCATCGACCATGTTCTTTACTGTTGAACCTGAAGCGTATTCAGCCCCGCCCCAAGAAAATTGAATGATTCCATCTGACTCTGCTTCGGCGAAACCACGAATTGCAGCGATGACGGTCTGTGATGATGAAACGTTAATTGCTGGATATGCAAAAGCGCCCTTCTTAGCGCGATCCAACATATCTGCGTAAATTTCTGGGGTTGCAATTGGCACGTTGACTCCTAGTAGCTTGGTGTAATCCCTAAAAGCGAGTGCAACTTTGAACCGTCTAGAGGCTTACGGCCAATCCTCTCACTTTGGCCCGAATCCCACAAAAAAGCCACGAAAAAGCCCCTAACTCGGGTGGGTCAGGGGCGATTTCGTAGATAGGCCTAGATGTAAGTCTTAAAGACCGAACCGGCAAAGCGGAACAGGGCTGAGACCAACGTGGCATTGCCGAAGAACTTAAACATCAGCATGGCGATGGATGTAATTCCCATATGTGAGAGACCTCCTTTCTTACTCGGCATTCTGGGGGCTCGAGTAAATGTGAGAACCACCCCTTTAAAAGACCTGTTGATAACTGGCGCTGGCCGGTAACCTCACTCGTTATGAGCCAAGACCGCGAGTCCTTAGAAAATTTATTGACCGAAGATCGCCATTTTTCTCCAAGCCCAGAGTTTGCGGCGGAGGCAAATGCACAACCTGATGAATACGCGCATGCAAACATGGATCGTTTAGCGTTTTGGGAAGAGCAAGCAGAAAATCTTCAATGGGAAAGAAAATGGGATTCAGTACTCGAATGGAATCCTCCATACGCTAAATGGTTTATTGGTGGAAAGTTAAATGCATCGGTCAATGCTCTAGATCGCCATGTTATTGAAGGTCGTGGCAGCCGTGTGGCTTTTCACTTTGAAGGTGAACCAGGTGACACGCGCACAATTACTTATTCTCAATTACTAACAGAAGTTAAGAAAACTGCAAATGCTTTAATAGAAATAGGTATTAAAGCTGGCGATCGTGTAGCTATTTATATGCCGATGATTCCAGAGGCGGCAATTGCGATGTTGGCATGTGCCCGTATTGGTGCACCACACTCAGTTGTCTTTGGTGGTTTTTCAGCCGATGCATTGCTTTCTCGTATTCAAGATGCAGATGCAAAGTTAGTTATTACCGCCGATGGTGGATTTAGAAAAGGCGCAGCTTTTGCTTTAAAACCGGCAGTGGATGAAGCGCTTAAAGGCGTGCACAATGTTGAAAAAGTATTAGTCGTTCAACGCACCAAGCAGGAAACTGCGTGGACAGATCGTGACATTTGGTGGCATGAAATTGTTGAGCGCCAATCAAGTGAACATGTGGCAGAGAGCTTTGATTCCGAGCACCCGCTATTTATTTTGTACACATCGGGCACAACCGCAAAACCAAAGGGAATTTTCCATACAACTGGTGGTTATTTAACGCAGGTCGCCTATACCCACAAGATGGTCTTTGATATAAAGCCGGAGACTGATGTTTATTGGTGCACAGCAGATGTTGGTTGGGTAACTGGGCATTCATACATTGTTTATGGCCCACTTATTAATGGCGCTACGCAGGTAATGTATGAAGGAACCCCTGATACGCCGCATAAGGGACGCATCTTTGAAATCATTGAAAAATACGGCGTCACTATCTTGTATACCGCTCCCACACTTATCCGTACATGGATGAAGTGGGGCGATGAGTTTCCTCAAGCACATAATCTGGAATCACTACGTTTATTAGGTTCCGTTGGTGAGCCAATTAATCCTGAGGCTTGGATGTGGTACCGCGAAATTATCGGTGGTAACCGTTGCCCAATCGTGGACACATGGTGGCAAACTGAAACTGGTGCAATCATGATTTCACCGTTGCCTGGAATCACTGCAACTAAACCAGGTTCTGCAATGCGCCCTATCCCTGGCATTAGCGCCAAAGTTGTTGACGATAACGCTGTGCCAGTTGGCGATGGACATGGTGGCTACTTAATTCTTGATCAACCATGGCCTTCAATGCTTCGCGGAATTTGGGGCGAGGATGAGCGTTATAAGGAAACATATTGGTCACGCTTTGAAGGAATTTACTTTGCTGGCGATGGCGCAAAGTTAGATGATGAAGGTGCGGTCTGGTTATTAGGTCGCGTTGATGATGTCATGAATGTTTCTGGTCACCGTATTTCAACTACCGAAGTTGAATCAGCCCTTGTTTCACATGAAGCAGTTGCAGAGGCGGCAGTTGTTGGCGCAGCCGATCCTATGACTGGCCAGGGAATTGTGGCTTTCGTTATTTTGCGTGGTGGTGTTGAACATGCAAATGGCGAAGAACTCAATACTCAGTTACGTAACCATGTTGCAAAAGAGATTGGTGCTATTGCTAAGCCACGCCAGATCTTGATTGTTAATGAACTTCCTAAGACTCGCAGCGGCAAAATCATGCGTCGACTCCTTAAAGATGTTGCTGAAGACCGCGTCGTGGGCGATGCAACAACACTTGCTGATCCCAATGTTATGAAGTTGATTTCGCAGGGCTTGCAGAGTGCTAAGAGTGAGGATTAAAGCTTTACCCCTAGGTATTTAGAAGTCAGGGTTATTAGCTCGATCTCGTTTTTAAGTACACCTATGTGTTTATAGGCAACGGTTGAATCAGCTGCGATGAACCATGTGACAGGAACACCCATCCCAAAGTAAGCCCTGGATTTTCCATCGGCATCAAAGAGATTGGGCCAGGTGATGCCGTTGTTTTCAACGAATCTACGGCCATCTTTAATTGAAGCTTCTTCAACATCGACCCCAAATAAAGCCACCTTGCCTTGAGCTTTTTTGTAGAAAGAGCGCAAGATAGGCATCTCTTCTTTACATGGGCCACACCAGGATCCCCACACATTAACTATCGCTGGACCCTTAATTCCATTCAGTGAAGCGCCATCGCCTCCATCAAGACAATCTAAAACAATAGAGGTTTCATTTGTGAAACTTGTGATGCTTGAACATGAAATAACCTCGCCGGCTATCTTTTCTTGTGGTGAAGAGCAGCTAGTAAGAAGTACTAACAGCGCCGACATAACTGCCAACTTCTTCATCGAAAATCCTTATCTGTTTTAACTAATAGTTTTGCTTTAGCAACATCCATCTCACCCATGCCAACGCTAGGGCATATCTTGGCAACTGGGCATGCGCCACAAGCAGGTTTGCGTGAATGACAAATTCGACGGCCATGCCAAATCATTCGCTGAGATAAATTCGTCCACTCTTTCTGTGGAATTAACTCACCAACAACTCTTTCTACTTTTACTGGATCTTTTTCTTTAGTCCAACCGAAGCGGCGCGATAAGCGACCAAAATGTGTATCAACTGTGATTCCTGGAATATCAAATGCATGTCCTAAAACAACATTGGCGGTTTTACGACCTACCCCCGGCAAAGTAATTAACTCCTCTAATGTGCTGGGGACTTTGCCCCCAAAATCACTCAATAGCCTGACCCCTATCCCCCTTATGTGGCGGGCCTTTGCACGATAAAAACCAGTTTGATACACCAGTTCTTCAAGCTCATGAATATCTGCTTCTGCGTAGGCTTTAGCAGTTTTATATTTCTTAAACAAGGCTGGCGTGACAGTGTTAACCCTCTTATCTGTGCATTGAGCGCTCAAGACAGTGGCAACAATTAACTCTAAGGGATTCTTAAAATCTAGCTCGCACTCAATCTCGGGATATGTCTTACATAAGATGCGATAAATGGCCCTGGCCGAGTTAAGGGTTTCACTATCTGCGGGCATGAGGCTAAAGTACTACCCGTGACCATAGATTTAGATGCAGTACATAGAGCCCCACTATTCACCGCCCTTGACGATGCCGCTTCGGCTTCTCTTCGCGCAAAGATGGACACTGTCAAGATTTCAAAGGGCAGCGTTTTATTTGCCGAAGGTGCAGAAGGAGATCACCTATACGTGATCGTTGAAGGAAAGCTCAAGCTTGGAACTTCAAGTGGCGATGGCCGTGAAAACCTTCTCTCAATTCTTGGACCTGGTGAAATGTTTGGCGAACTCAGCCTCTTTGATCCGGGCCCACGTACATCTACTGCAACGGCAGTTACCGATGCCAAACTCTTAAGTCTTGGCCAGGAAAAACTTCTTCCCTGGCTTCGCGAAAATCCAGATGTCGCACTTCAATTATTAGCACGTTTAGCTCAGCGCCTTCGTCGTACAAATGAAGCTGTCGGCGACTTAGTGTTTTCCGATGTTCCAGGTCGTGTTGCTAAAGCGTTAATCGATCTTGGTGAGCGCTTTGGTAAGAAAACCGATGAAGGTCTATATGTTCATCACGATCTAACACAGGAAGAGCTTGCTCAACTTGTTGGTGCATCACGCGAAACAGTAAATAAAGCCCTGGCAGATTTCGCAGGACGTAACTGGTTAAAGCTTGATGGACGTGCAGTTTTGATTACAGATTTCGAACGCCTATCAAAGCGCGGTAAATAGTTAGTCTGTAATCTCCACTGTAAGTTCGATTTCAACAGGTGAATTCAACGGTAGCTCTGCAATTCCAACGGCGCTGCGTGCATGCTTTGCACCATCGCCCCAGATTGCTAGAAACAGCTCGCTAGCCCCATTAACAACTACTGGTGCATTGATATAGCCAGGAACGCCGTTGACATAACCAACAACGCGAACAATCTTTGTAATCTTGTTTACATCGGCAACAGTTTCAACTGCAGCTAGCGCATTAAGTGCACAGATTTGAGCTAGCTCTTTGGCGCGCTCTGGTGTGATTTCACCATCTACTTTTCCAACTCCAGCCATCTCGCCATTTACAAGTGGCAGTTGGCCGGCTGTGAAAACAATATTTGCTGTGCGGATCGCTGGAACATATGCCGCAACTGGTTTAGCTGCTACTGGGAGTTCAAGGCCTAGTTCTTTTAGCTTTGCACGGACATCGACCTTATTCATGCGATCTCTCTTTTCATGTAAGCAACTAGCTGCTCGCCAGTTCCTGGAGCGGGAACAACTTGAACGAGTTCCCAACCATCAGAACCCCATGTATCTAAAATCTGCTTTGTTGCATGTGAAAGTAGTGGAACAGTTGCATATTCATACTTTGTCATTTGTTTAACGCCGCTTTCACTAATGCAGATACAACGCCGCCATCGGCCTTGCCTGCGATCTTTGGCTTAACTGCGCCCATTACTTTGCCCATATCAGCTGGACCTGCTGCACCAGTTGTTGCAATCGCCTCGGCGATAATCGCTGAGATGTCAGCTTCACTTAACTGGGCTGGAAGATACTTTGCAATGACTTCGCCTTCACTCTTCTCTAGCGCGGCCTTATCGGCACGGCCTGCGTTTTCAAAAGCTTCAGCTGCTTCGCGACGTTTCTTGCCTTCGCGAGAAAGAACAGTGATTACTTCATCATCACTAAGAACCCGTGCCTCTTTGCCTGCAACCTCTTCATTAGTGATTGCCGTTAAAACCATACGGATTGTGCCTGAAGTAATCTCGTCACGTCCACGGATAGCTTCGGTGAGATCCTTCTTTAGCTGCTCTTTAATGCTCATGCGCTGAACTCTACTGCTAGTAATTCAGCGATCTGCGCAGTGTTGAGAGCGGCACCCTTACGTAGGTTGTCACCACAGAGGAACAAATCAATAGATTTCTTATCATCTAAAGACTGACGGACTCGACCCACCCACGTTGCATCTGTTCCTACTGCATCATTTGGTGTTGGAAACTTCTTATTTTCCGGATCATCTAGAAGTGTTACGCCAGCAGCTTTTTGAAGAACCTTTTGTGCAGCTTTGCGTGTAACTTCCTTCTTAAACGTTGCATGCACTGCAAGTGAGTGCGTTGTGAGCACAGGAACACGCACGCAAGTTGTTGAAACCTTGAGTTTTGGCATTCCAAGAATCTTGCGTGATTCATTACGTACCTTGAGCTCTTCAGATGTGTAACCATCTTCTTTGAGCGAACCGGCCCATGGAATAACGTTCAGGGCAAGTGGTGCAGGGAATGCACCTAAATCTGTAACAAGCTTTCGAACATCGCCTGTTTCTTCACCGGCATTAGTTCCTGCGACAAGTTTCAACTGTTCGCGCAATGTGTCGATGCCAGGCTGACCGGCACCGGAGGCGGCTTGATAAGAAGCAACAACAAGTTCTTTCAAATCAAATTTCTTATTAAGTGCACCCATTGCAACAATCATTGAAAGAGTTGTGCAGTTTGGATTAGAGATAATTCCCTTTGGGCGCTTCTTGGCATCCTTTGGATTAACTTCAGGAACAACCAAAGGAACTTTTGGATCCATACGAAATGCCGCTGAGTTATCTACGACAACCGCTCCGCGTTCTACTGCAATCGGTGCCCATACTTCTGAAATCTCATCTGGCACATCGAACATTGCAACATCGATGCCATCAAATGCTTCAGGGGTTAACGCAACGACTGTGAGTTCTTCACCGCGGCACATCAATTTCTTTCCGGCACTGCGTGCTGAAGCGATTAAACGGATTTCGCCCCAAACATCTTTGCGCTCAGACAAGATACTCAGCATTACTGTGCCAACGGCGCCAGTTGCACCAACTACTGCAAGTGATGGCTTCTTTGTGCTTTTCTTTTTACTCATCGTCCAGTTCCTCCATAAACAACTGCTTCATTGCTATTTGCATCAAGACCAAAGGCTGCGTGTGCAGCTTTTGCTCCGCGCTCAAGATCTGCTTCACGGCAGATAATTGAGATACGGATTTCAGAGGTAGAAATCATTTCAATATTGATTCCAGCTTCGGACATTGCTCCAAAGAATGTAGCTGTAATACCTGGATGTGAACGCATACCAGCGCCAACAAGTGACAATTTGCCGATTTGATCATCGTATTGAATAGATGCAAATCCAACTTCACCTTGAAGCTTTTGCAAGATAGCAGTTGTATCAGCGCCTTCGGCCTTAGGCAAAGTAAATGAAATATCTGTAAGCCCTGTTGCTGCAGCAGAGACGTTTTGAACAATCATGTCGATGTTAATGTCGGCATCGGCAATTGATTGGAAGATTCGCGCAGCGACACCAGTTCGGTCAGGTACACCGACAATCGTGATCTTTGCTTCGCTCTTATCGTGTGCAATGCCCGCGATGATTGCTTGTTCCATTTCTCCTCCTTGTGGATGGTCTTTAACCACCCATGTGCCTTCATTAGTTGTAAAAGATGAACGTACGTGAATTGGTAAGTCATATCGGCGCGCATATTCAACGCATCGCAAATGCAAAACTTTTGCACCGCTTGCAGCAAGCTCTAACATTTCTTCATAAGTAACTGTTTTTAATTTGCGGGCAGTTGGGACAATACGAGGATCGGCGCTAAAGACTCCATCAACATCGGTATAGATTTCACAGACATCGGCTTCAAGTGCTGCAGCTAAAGCAACGGCAGTTGTGTCACTGCCGCCACGGCCAAGGGTTGTTACATCTTTTGTATCCTGTGAAATCCCCTGAAAACCGGCAACGATTGCAATTGCACCTTCTGCCAAAGCTTCTTGAATACGCCCTGGTGTTACATCGATGATGCGAGCGCGACCATGTGCAGATGTTGTGATCACGCCTGCTTGGCTGCCTGTAAATGAACGGGCTTCATGTCCTAAATTTGTAATCGCCATTGCAAGAAGCGCCATTGAAATTCGCTCTCCAGCAGTTAACAACATATCCAGTTCGCGCCCTGTTGGAATTGGTGTGATCTGCTTTGCTAAATCGATGAGTTCATCAGTTGTATCGCCCATCGCCGAAACTACGACTACGACCTGATTTCCATCGCGCTTTGCCGCCACGATGCGATTGGCAACGCGCTTCATGCCCTCGGCATCGGCAACTGATGAGCCGCCATATTTCTGAACAATCAACCCCATGGGTTAATGGTGGCGCATAGATTTAATTGGCGCTAACCGATTTTCGGAAAATCTTAAATAATGAGACGGCATACGTATCAATGGGTGAGATGGCTCTATGCATAAATAGCCTCGGGGATTACGGTAACGAGATTATGAAACGGATCATTTCCTCGGCCATCGCCTTTCTCTTTCTGCTGCCGCTATCACCTGCGGCATCGGCAGTTGAATACCCTCTCCCATCGTGGGTAGCTGAAACCGGGGCGGCCAGTGATTTCACATGGGCCAACTGGCTTCCCTGTTCTGAAGAGTTTAAAACTACCGACTGCATTGATTCGGTGTATTGGCTTAAGGCAGATGGTGTGCGCGTTAAAGGAACGTGGGTAACACAACCAGGTGCTTCCTACGCAACATTTAATCAGACATGGGCAA
>CAIVDO010000028.1 GCA_903904665.1 uncultured Actinomycetes bacterium
AGCTTTGCCAAGGATGCGATTGACCTTGGTGCCACACACTGGGCAGATGCCCTGTGCCATGCGACGACCAGAGTCAGAGACCTTTACGGTTCCCTCGAAATCACGCTTCTCTTTGCACTTAACACAGTAAGCGTCACCTTTATATGTCTCTACTGTCATTTGTCATGTCCTCCGTTCGACGCTTGCAATCCCGAGGGAGTTGCTCCCCGTGCGGGGCGAGCGTTCTGTTAAGCATGACGATACCCCTCACCACGCTCAATCGAGCGTATCTAGGCGTGTCTGTGGAGGAGTTTTTTCAAGGCCTCTGGGGCTGCGAGCGCAGTTTCAGCTGCCTCATAGCCATCTAAGTACGCGCTAGCGATCTCGGCTCTGGGGAAACGGGCTAGGAGCTCCTTGAACTGCGGGCCATGGTCAAAATATTGCAGGTGGATGGCCTCATGGAAAAGGACGAAATCAAGGGCATGCCCAGGAGCGCCTTTGAGTCGATCTGAGATTCGAATGCTGCGATCAACTCCAGTGCATGAGCCCCAGCGCTCGCGCATCGCCCTCCAGCTAACGCAGGCAGGCCTGAGAGTGATCTCTGGGGCTAACTCCCGCAAAAGCTCATCTATTCGATTGGCTAGGGCCTCTTCGCTCATAGTCATAGCCGCCTCTTGGGCGCGAATCTTGGCGACCATCTCAGGAACCATCGCCCGTTCATCGGCTTTGCTCATACGGGCAGGAATTGAGACGACTATCCGACCGCCTTGGCGATAGGCCGAGATATTTTTCTTTCGCCTGGTCGATCTAATGACGATTATCTCTCCCTCAGAAATTCCAGGAAGGGTGTTCTCATCACCTAGCTCTTCACATCCAGGGTTTATGGAATCCATGATGTCCACGTTATCTCGGCACAGGCCCTCTTTGCTCCAACCTCAACTACGTGTTGAGAGATTTTAAAGTTTTAACACCATCACAGGTGATTTTTCGCCGGTGGAAAAAACCTCCATTACACGAGAAAAATAGGTTGTGTCAAAGCCTCTCTCAGTTGATTCTGAGGCCAAATACATTTACGTTACGACTACGAACTCCTCGGAAAACTGTTCTATATCAGCAAGGGGAAGGCTGATAAAGAATTAGCGGCCGGGGAGTTCGCTTTTCTATGTGTGGATATTTTTAGAGCCCAGACAAATCATCAGGGATTTCAATGCTAGCTAAATAACTCTGCGGAGTTAATAAATCATCTGAAGTTGGCAGGATGCCACTCCAAATTCGATCTCGACCTTCAAGATCTTTCACCTCGCGGATTGCCTTCCAAAAACCTGCAGCTTCACGGGCCAATTTTGGTGAAACTTGCAAACCAAACATCGTTGCAAATAACTGTTGGGCAGGAGCTGATGTTGCACGGCGGCGGCGCAAAGTTTCTTGAAGTGCAACAAGATTTGGTAGGCGATTTCCAGCTGCAAGAGTTACTACTTCTTCACTCCATCCATCAATTAAAGCCAGAACAGTTTCGAGTTTAGTTAACGCTCTGCGTTGAGCTGGTGTTTCCTCCGGTGTGAAGATTCCTTCATTAAGTGCGATGGAAAAACTTTCAGGATTAGTTGGGTCAAACTCTTTTCCATCTTGCGATGCAGCATCAAATACTTCTTGGGCTTGACGTTGAATTGCATCAATATCAATGCGAATTCCTTTTCCATAATCTGAAATCGCAGTACGGATATAAGAAATTAACCAAGGGTTATGTGCAAATAGTCGTGCCACTGCGCTCTCACGAAGTGCATGAAAAATACGAACTTCATCCATGGGGATATTGAGATCTTGACCCCATTCATCAATATTTTGTGGAACAAGTGAAGGATAAACAGGCTCTACTAGTGGAAGCCCAACATCATGTGTGCCAGTGACATTTGCTGCCAATCCGCCAATGGATTGCCCTAGCTGGGTAGCGATAAGTGAGCCGATAAAGGAGCGTAATAACGTTGCAATCATGCCTACTGGAATCTGCATTGCGCCTTCGGCACCATCTTGCTCACCTTGTGCATTGCTGAGCAGTTCTGAAATCGCGCCAGCTAATCCAGTTGCAAGTGGCTCAACAGAAACCTGCCACCCAGTTAACGTCGTATCGACCCAATCGGTTCTGGCCATTGCAGGATTTCCTGTAGCTGTGCATTGTGAAAAAAACGTTGCCTCATTGAGCCAGAGCTCTGCAATTGAAAAAGCCTCTTCGATCTTTGCCACATCATTTGCTCCAATGGGCGCAGAACCTTTGGCAGTAACAAATTTCTTGGCAGTATCGCGAACAATATTTTTTGGAAGTGCTTCATTTGTTTGAGAAAACCCTGGACCCGCCATACCCAATGCAGAAAACTGTTGTTGAATCTGTTCTTGCATCTGCGCCATCATGGCAGCGAAATCTACAGACCCACCATCATTGTTTTTTTCAGGCTCATCTGAACTATCAGGTGTAAAACCAAATGGCGACATGTATAAATCCTCCCAGTGCTGTAACCAGTTAGCCATCTGATTTCTTCCCTAAAAGCGAAAAAGGATTGCATTTAGCCAAGCACGCCTCATGACGATAGGCTTGCCCTATGTCTAGCGCCTTTCTTGCACTTATCTGGTGGGTCGTCCCAGCCCTGGGATTAGGCGGGGCCCTTCTTTATGTTTTATGGGTGACAAAGTTTGAAGGTAAGTTCCAACAGGAGACACAACGCTCAGTTGGTCAGTTCCAGCGTTTCCAAGATTCGCTACGCCAATCACAGGCCCGCGATGTAGCAGCTGAATCTGGGCAATCGGTGGCAGAGGCACCTTCACATACATCTAATGGGAAAACTCAGTTAATTAAGCCAGATCCTGCCAGTGATGCTTTAGATGACAATCCATTTCTTAAGAAATCTTAAGAAGAACCACCACCTGCTGCTGTGCGCTTTTCACCACTTCCCAGATTAGTTCTAGCGATTCTTGCTCTCTTTAGCGCCGCAGCTCTTATTGCACCTTTGCCTTTTGCGATCGTCCTGCCAGGGCAGGCGCAAAACATCTTTGAAAAAATAATCACCATCAAAAATCAGAAGTCATACCCTGCAACAGGGCGTATAGATTTGATGTCGATTCGAGTGACAAATCCCAACACCTGGATCATCGGACCTGAAATTCTTTACTCATGGCTTAAAGGCGATGAATCTGTATACCCACGCTCTGCCATTTATCCACCTGGAACAACGCAAGCTATTGAAGATAAGCAAGCCAAGGCCGATATGGTCAACTCACAGGACAATGCAAAAACTGCCGCAATCTCATTTTTGCGTTTACATCCAGAGTTTGGCGTTACTTCAGATCAACTGCATTTAAAAAACATCTCATTTGATGTTAAGAAAACCGGTGGACCCAGTGGTGGCATGATTTTTGCTATCGGCGTTATAGAGCTTCTCACCGAGAGAGATTTACTGCACGGGCGCCACATAGCTGGCACTGGAACAATTGCTACCGATGGCACGGTGGGTCCAATCGGTGGAATAAACGAGAAGATTCGATCTGCCTACAAAGCCGGTGCTACTTTGTTTTTGGCCCCGGCTGGCAATAGCTCTGAAATCGCACACACCCCAGCAGGAATTAAGGTTGTGATTGTTTCCACTCTCGCGCAGGCTATTGGCGCGCTTTAGCCGTTCTTAAGCCCGAATGTGGCTTGCACCAGTGTGCGCTAGCGTATGGCCATGATGAGTAACGCAACCCCGCAGTTTAATTTCAAGGCCCGTCGCAGTCCTCTTGCACTAACAATTGGAATCCTGGTTGTTCTCTCAGGTGCATTCCTCTCACTGAGTGGCTTCTATGCAGATTGGCTCTGGTACAAATCAGTTGCCTTCACATCTGTCTGGACCACCGTGCTTTCAACTAAGGTCTATCTCTTTATCGCTGCAGGTTTGCTCACATCATCAATTATTTTGCTCAATATCATCATCGCTTATAAGCGACGCCCGTTGTATGTTCCATTAAGTATTGAGGCCGATAACCTCGAGCGCTACCGAGCACAAATCGAACCAATTAAGCGCTGGGTAGTTGTTGCCCTGGCCCTTGCTCTTTTCTATTTCGCTGGTACTTCAGGTTCAGCGCTATGGGAAACATGGTTGCTCTTTAAAAACTCAACAGATTTTGGTGTTAAAGATCCTCAGTTCAATATGGATATCTCATTTTTCGCATTTAGATTACCTTTCTGGCAAACGATTATTGCTTGGGGTATCTCCACGCTAGTTCTTGCCATCATCGCATCTGCAATCGTTCATTATCTCTATGGCGGTATTCGACTACAGGTTCAAGAAGATCGCACCACCGTGGCTGCTCGCGTGCAGCTTTCAGTACTTCTTGGCGGTGTGGTGTTGATGAAGGCGCTTGCATATTGGTTTGATCGTTATCACTTAGCACTTAAAGAAAGTAAGTTGATTACCGGACTTACCTATACCGATGTCAACGCCACTCTTCCAGCTAAAGCAATCCTTGCTGCAATTGCTGTTGTGTGTGCACTGTTATTTTTTGCAAATATCGTTCGTCGTTCCTGGGTATTACCAGCAGCAGGAACAGCATTACTAGTTGTCTCATCTGTCTTAATCGCTGGAATTTATCCAGGTGCAATTCAGCAGTTCCAGGTAAAACCAAGCGAATCATCTAAAGAAGCGCCCTATATTCAGCGTAATATCGATGCCACACGTGCCGCTTACGGATTAAGTGATGTCACAGTGAGTGACTATCAGGCAACGCTGACCACATCTGCAGGCCAGCTCACCAAGGATGCAGCAACGATTTCAAATATTCGTTTGATGGATCCCAATGTAATTTCAGCAACTTTCCGCCAACTACAGCAGATTAAGCCGTATTACACATTCCCTGAATCATTAGATATTGATCGTTATACAGTCGGTGGCGTTAAGCGCGATGTGGTCGTTGCAGTACGCGAACTCAATATCGCTGGCAACCCATCCCGTAACTGGATTAACGACCACTTGGTCTACACACATGGATTTGGCTTCGTTGGAGCATTCGGCAATGCCCGCGATGCAGATGGAAAGCCATCATTTGCAGTTGGAGATCTGCCACCAACTAAGGGTCTTGGAGAGTTTGAACCACGTGTGTATTTTGGTGAAAATGTTCCTGATTACTCAATTATCGGCGGCGTTAAAACTAACGAGCCAGTTGAGTTTGACTATCCAGATGATTCTTCAGCTAATGGTCAAAAGAACGTTACATATTCAGGCACAGGTGGAGTTCCAGTAGGTTCACTTGTTAATAAGATTGTTTTTGCTCTCAAATATCAAGAGCAGCGCATTTTGCTTTCTTCTTTAATCAATAAGGATTCTAAGATCCTCTACAACCGCAATCCACGCGAGCGTGTTGCAAAGGTTGCACCATGGCTCACTCTTGATGGAGATCCATATCCAGCACTTGTTGATGGCAAGATTCTTTGGATTATCGATGGCTACACAACAAGTGCTGGCTATCCATACTCAAAGCAGACTTCACTTTCTAGCGCTACATCTGATGCATTGACTTCAAACTCAACGTCAGTAACCGCGCAAGGAAATCAAAATATTAACTACATCCGTAACTCTGTAAAAGCCACAGTTGATGCATACGATGGAACAGTTACTTTGTATCAATGGGATGAAAAAGACCCTGTTCTTGCTACTTGGTCCAAAGCTTTCCCTGGAACAGTTCAGCCAAAGAAAGCGATTTCAAAGGCATTGCTAGAGCACATCCGTTATCCAGAGGATATGTTCCGTGTGCAACGTGAAATTCTCTCGGCTTATCACGTGCAAACAGCTGCAGCGTTCTACGGTGGACAGGATTTCTGGCGCGTACCTCGTGATCCATCAACATTTGGTGGCAATGCTGGAGCACAACCTCCTTACTACTTAACTCTGCAAATGCCTGGAGAAGCCAAGCCAGAGTTTGCACTCACAACACCATTTGTTCCTCGAGGTGGACGTGAGAATTTATCTGCATTTGCAGTTGTTAACTCTGATGCCGGTCCTAACTACGGCAAGATCACAGTTCTGCAGTTGCCACGTAGTACTAACGTTGCCGGCCCTTCACAAGTTGCATCTAACTTTGAAGCAAAACCTGAAGTTGCTAACTCACTATCTCTGCTTCGCCAAGGTGGATCCGATGTTGTTCTTGGTAACTTGTTAACGCTTCCAGTTGGTGGCGGCTTGTTATATGTACAACCAGTTTATGTTCGTGCTACCGCTAACGCGGCTTCATATCCATTGCTTCAAAAGGTTCTAGTTTCCTTTGGTGATCAAATCGGTTATGACGACACATTAAAGGGTGCACTTGATCAAGTATTTGGTGGAAACTCTGGAACAGCAACATCAACTGGAACTACAACTGGAACTACTAACTCATCTCTTGCTAACGCACTTGCAAGTGCAAAGCAGGCATACGCAGATGGATTAGCAGCCCTTGCAAAGGGTGATTTCGCCGCTTATGACAAAGCGCAAAAGCGATTGAAATCAGCTCTTGATTCTGCAATAAACGCGCAGAGTAAGAAGTAAATCACCACCCGATTTGGTCTTTGTCTATTGATGGACATAAGATTGCTTCACCGACGCGGGGTGGAGCAGCTCGGTAGCTCGCTGGGCTCATAACCCAGAGGTCGTAGGTTCAAATCCTGCCCCCGCTACTACGCACGAAAGTAGAAAAATCTCGCTTCAGCTTTATCGAGGCGAGATTTTTACTTTATGCGCAATGAATTCGTAACCACAAACAGCGATGACAAGGCCATAGCAGCGGCGGCATAGATCGGCTGTAAATAACCAAGGGCTGCAATTGGCAGGCCAATGACGTTATAGATCAAAGCCCATCCCATATTCAATCTAATAATGCGCAATGTCTTCTTCGCCAACTTCAGCGCAGAAATAACGCTTCCAAGGCCTGAGTTCATCAAAGTGATATCAGCCGATGAGATCGCTGTGTCAGTTCCAGTTCCCATTGCCATGGATAAATCTGCAGCAGTTAAGGCCGCCGCATCATTGATGCCATCACCAACCATTAATACACAATGTCCTTCGGATTTTAGGCGCTCAACAATCTGTAACTTTGTCTCAGGCATTGCGGCAGAAACAACATGAGCGCTATCTATCCCAACGGTTGCTGCAACGGTTGCTGCAACTTCTGCGCTATCTCCTGTTACAAGCCATGGTGTGATTCCCATTGATACAAGTTCTGCAACAGTTTGTGCGGCATCATCCTTAATTTGATCACCAACAGCAAAAACTGCAAGGGCCACGCCATCCCATGCTAAAACTGAAAGCGTTAATCCAGCGTTTTGCCCTGCCGTAACTGCTGCCTTAATCTCTGGATGAAAATCAGTGCAGCTATGGGCAACTGCTGCTGGTGAACCAATTAAAACTACAGGTGATTGGATACCCAGATTGACGCGTCCTGCTGCACCTGAACCTGGTGTTACCGCAAACTCGCTCACAGCAAGTTCTTTAGCTCCAACACTTGAGGCATAGTTAGAGATTGCAAGTGCTACTGGATGTGAGTTCTGTGATTCAACTGCGTGTGCGGTGGAAAGAATCGTGACTTCATTAATAAGAGTTGAGAAAGCTGAACCCAGTACTGCACCTGCTGCAACAGAGATCGTTGCATTCTGCAGCCTCATCACACCTTGAGTCAGCGTTCCGGTCTTATCGAAAACAACTGTGTCCACATTACGAGCGACTTCTAGAACGCGTGGTTCGCGCAAGACAATGCCTCGGGCCGCGCCCCGTCCTGAAGCAACAAGTAATGCCACAGGGGTTGCTAAACCAAGCGCACACGGGCATGCAATAACTAAGACTGTTATTGCCACTGAGATCGATTGCGTAAGCGTATAACTGCTGTAATACCAGCCGGCAAATGTTGCAATGGCGATCAAAGTAACAGCGGGAACAAAGACTGCACTGATTCGATCTGCTAAACGTTGAATAGGGGCTTTTGTTCCTTGTGCACTAATAACCATTGCAGTGATTCGAGCAAGTTCTGTGTCACTTCCAATGCGAGTTGCACGAACAATTAAACGGCCATTGTGGTTAAGCGATGCACCAATTACTTGTGAACCTGGGCGAACATCTACCGGCTTTGATTCACCTGTGAGCATTGAGTTATCAACGGCGCTTTCACCCTTTACTACTATGCCATCAGTTGCAACGCGATCACCTGGACGAACCTCAAACTCATCACCAATTTGTAGCTGATCGATAGAAACAATGAGCGGAAATCCCCCGCGAACAATCGTTACCTCTTTACTGCCCAGAGCTAATAGTGAACTCAATGCAGCACCAGCGCGAGCCTTGGCGCGGGTTTCTAAGAAACGGCCAAGAATGACAAAGAAGATAACTCCAACAGCGACTTCGGTGTAAACATCACCTTCACCAGTTGAGTTTGCATAGATAGACCAGGTGAAAGCTGAAAGTGAGCCCAGTGAAATTAGATTATCCATAGTTGGATGTTTCAAATTACGCAAAGCTGCACGGTGAATTGGCCATGCCACTAGCAATACAACAGGTGCACTCAGAGCAATGACTAGCCATGAAGTGGCTGAGTACAGAGGACGGGCAATGCCAAATGAATCAAGTTGGCTAATCAGCCACATATCAATCTGATGATGCCAACTCATCACCATTGAGATAGCAACTGCAGGAGCTGCAAAGATAAATGCAAAGAAGAGTGCCCGTGCCGACTTCTTACTATGAAGAGTTACCGACTGGGCATCTTGTAATAAAGAGGCTTTGTAACCGGCCTTTTCAACGGTTTTAATCAAATCTTTAACATTTAACTCTGCCGGTGCCAAGATGTGAGCGGTCTCTGTTGCAAAGTTAATTGTTGCCCGCACACCTTCAAGGTTATTTAAAGCCTTTTCGACTGAGTTAACGCATGAAGAACAGGTCATACCCTCAATAGCAAGAGTGGTGGGTTCTAAGATCAAATCAGTTGCCATTTTCTGCCCGCCTATGAATTTAAAGCTTTAATTAATGAATCGTGAATAGCTTTGTTAGTAGAAACTCCACTGCCACCGAAGGGGCCAAACTCACCAGAAATATTTGTAAAGACACCTCCAGCTTCACGAACGATGATGTCTAAAGCTGCCATGTCCCACACCGCAAGCGTTGGTTCGATTGCAACATCTACTGCTCCTTCTGCAACCAGCATATGTGACCAAAAATCACCCATTCCACGAGTGCGCCATGCTTTTGAAAGTATTGAATTAAAAGCATCAAGTCGAGAACCAAAGCCAACGAAATCTGAATAAGCAATTGATGCATCAGGTAGTGATGCAACTTGCGAAACTGAAATCTTTCGGCTTTGTCCATTAAATGTTACGAAAGCACCTTCACAACAGGATGCATACCAACGGCGAGCTAAAGCTGGCGAACTTGCAATACCAACAACTACTTCCCGTTTCCCATCATCTCCAACTTCAACAAGTGCAATCAGCGTTGCCCATGTCGGGACACCTCGCATAAAGTTTTTAGTTCCATCGATTGGATCGATGACCCAATAGCGCTTGGCTCCAGTGATATCGCTCCCAAACTCTTCACCCAACACTCCATCGTTAGGGCGATGTGTTTCAAGGGCTTGGCGTATTGCGCTCTCAACTGCGCGATCGGCATCAGTTACTGGGGTGTTATCTGGTTTTGTGGTGATTACTAAATCTAAAGATTGATAGCGATCAAGTGAGATGGAATCGGCGATATCTGCAAGTAGATGTGCCAGTGCTAAATCGTCGGCGTACTTACTTTCGCTCATAACCTGCAATCCTTTGGTCAACTATTGCCGTAACTCTATGACTTGAATCCTAATCCTCCGGCGCAAAAACCGCTTGGTCTTTGACCATTAGCAATGAACGCAGACTCATTAATCTGGCCGTTCTTTCTAAATCCACGACCCCATTGGGTGCAGCCCACGCATCGAGTTTGCATGAGCTTTCAGCGTGTGAGCAATTCGACAAGCATGTAGCAGCAACTAGCGATAGATCCGTGAATGCATCAACAATTCGATTGACATCAATGTGGGATAAACCAAATGCACGTATTCCTGGAGTATCAATAATCCATCCATCATTTGTATTGAGCGCTAAAGCGATTGCACTTGAGGAAGTGTGGCGACCACGTCCAGTTGCAGCGTTAACATCACCTGTTAACCGATCAGCTGCTGGAATCAATGCATTAATCAAAGTAGATTTTCCAACACCTGAATGCCCGACTAAAACCGAGATTTTACCGGCGAGCATTTCATGTAAGGCCTCTAAGTCTTTTTCGCGCGAATCAGTCTTTATGGCCGTATGTAAAATCTCAACATCCAACTTTGCATACTCTGCTAGAAAATCTGGCACAGCACCTAGATCAGTCTTTGTTACAACTAACTTTGGGGTAATTCCCTCAGTAAATGCAGAAACCAGAAAACGATCGATAAGTCCTCGACGTGGCTCGGGATTAACTGCCGCAACTACAATTACTAGTTGATCAATATTGGCAACGATTGTGCGCTCTACTTGCGCTGCATCGTCAACAGTTCGACTCAAAGAGTTTCGGCGCTCACTAACGGCCACGATCCGGGCCAAACTTCCATCATCGCCTGTTACATCGCCAACGATTGAAACACGATCACCAACAACTACGGATTTTGGTCCCAATTCTCTGGCACGCATCGCTGTAATAATCACACCATCATCAGTGATACATGTTTGGCGACCGCGATCGACCGTTGTTACTAATGCAGAAATAGCAGTGGAGTGCGAGGGGCGATCTTTACTGCGGGGGCGAGTGCTGCGTGAAGGTCTTACGCGCGCATCGGATTCATCGTATTCGCGCGGACTCATACCAATAACCTAAACAAGAAGTGAACTCCATAAACCTGGAAAATCTGGCAGCGTTTTGCGAGTGGTTGCAATATTTTCTACTTCAATTCCTGGCACAACCAATCCCAAGACCGCACCTGCCGTTGCTAAACGGTGATCGTCATAAGTATGGAAAACACCGCCATGTAACGGTGCAGGGGTTATATGTAATGCACTTTCCTCTTCAACAACATTTCCGCCAAGAGAGTTGATCTCATGGGTCAAGGCTGCAAGGCGATCAGTTTCATGTAGACGCAGATGTGCGATTCCACGCAGATGTGAAGGAGAATCAGCAAGGGCGCTAAGGGCTGCTATCGATGGAGTCAGCTCACCAACATCATGTAAGTCAATATCAATTCCATGAATAGTTCCGTTGCCTGTAAGTGTTAAGCCTTGATCACTAAAAGATACATTCGCTCCCATTTGTGAAAGAATTCCGCGGAGTTGATCACCTGGTTGTGTTGTTCTCTTTGGCCAATCAGCGATTGTGACGCTTCCGCCACAAACCATCGCTAGTGAGAGAAATGGTGCAGCATTAGATAAATCAGGTTCGATTACTAAATCTTGACCATGCAATGTGCCGGGTTTAACTGTCCACGATTGACCAGCTTGATCAACATCGACTTGAGCACCAAAATTTCGCAACATGTCAACAGTCATTTCAATATGTGGCATCGATGGCAGGGATGAACCTTTATGTGTTGCAACTATTCCATTATCAAAACTAGGTGCAACTAAGAGAAGCGCTGATAAGAATTGACTCGATGCACTTGCATCAATTGTTAATGCACCACCTGGAATATTGCCAGTCCCATGTAATTTCAATGGAAGGCTGTAGCGGCCCTCATGTTCAATTGAAATACCAAGCTCTTCTAACGCCTTAATTACTGGCCCTAGTGGACGTTCATATGAGCGCGCATCACCATCAAATGAAACTTCACCTTTAGCAAGGGCGGCCAGCGGAGGTAAGAAACGCATCACTGTTCCAGCATTTCCAACATCTACTTTTACTCCACCAAGCAATGGAGCAGGATTGATAATCCACTGCAGTTCTTGATTGCCATTAACTTCAACGCTCTTTTCGCGGATTTCTATTCCAAGGGCACGCAAACCGGCAACCATGAGTTCGCTGTCGCGAGAAACCAGTGGGCGACGAAGAGTCGATGGAGAATCAGCTTGGGCCGCTAAAATTAATGCGCGATTGGTTACTGATTTAGATCCGGGAATGACAACAGATACATTCACTGGCTTTGAGCCGCGAAAGAGCGCGGGCCAGTGTGCACTGTTATTTATCATCGGCTAAGTCTATCGCGACCAACATCACCCCCGTTTTACGCATATCCTTTGCTTATGTGTGGCCGTTATGCGCAAAGTGCAGATATGCGCGAACTTATGGAGCAGTTCGAAGTCACCGGAAACTCACCCTCCCAATCCATTCCAGTCAATTGGAATATCGCTCCGACTAATCCGATCTATATTGTTCGCACGCCATCAAGACACGATCAGCAAGTCAACAAAGATTTAGCAGTGGTCTCATGGGGATTAATCGCTCCATGGTCAAGTGATCCACTTGAGGCAAAAGCTTCACAGTCTCGGGCGATAAATGCACGCAGTGAAAGTGTTTATGAAAAACCAACATTTAGAGATGCATTTAAATCACGCCGTTGTTTGATTCCTGTGCAGGGATATTACGAATGGGCCACTGCCTTAGGTAAATACCGGCCAAAGCAGGCATTCTATATTTCTGCTCGTGATGATAAACAACTACCCGTTGCAGGAATCTGGAGCAGTTGGCGCGCACCTAATGGGGATGTGATCGAGAGCGCCTCAATCATTACGCAAGAAGCACAAGGAGAGCTTGCAACAATTCACAGCAGAATGCCCGTCTTTATGCCACATGATCGATGGGATGCATGGCTTGATCCTGAGAATAAAGAGATCGAGAATTTACGAAATTTAATGGTTGTTCAATCCCCCGAATCAATTGTTAAGGCCCACCCCGTTTCATCGGCCGTTAACTCTGTTGCAAACAACGGTATTGGGCTTATTGAGCCCATCGAATTGGGCGAGCCAGAGACCCTCTTTTAGCGATAATCTTTGCTCTCAATGACATCAACTGATTTAGTTAAAGAGAGCTCGGCCGAGCGTGCAGTTCGCTTCGAGCGAGATGCCCTTGCCTTCACAAATCAGTTATATGCAGCAGCACTGCGTTACACAAGAAATCCTGATGATGCCAAAGATTTAGTTCAAGATACTTATTTAAAAGCTTTTGCCTCGTTCCACCAATTTGAACCAGGAACTAATTTAAAAGCCTGGCTCTATCGCGTTTTAACTACAACTTTCATAAATACATATCGAAAAGATCAACGTAGACCACAGCTTTCTGCCGGAGAGATTGAAGATTGGCAGTTAGCCGATGCCGCTTCACACACAAGTGATCAAGGTAAATCAGCTGAAGTTGAAGCTCTTGAAAATCTGCCAGATAGCGATATCAAACGCGCACTTCAAGAAATTCCAGAAGAGTTTCGCATCGCTGTCTATTTAGCCGATGTTGAGGGATTTTCTTATAAGGAGATCGCCGAGATCGTTGGGGTTCCAGCTGGAACTGTGATGTCCAGACTTCACCGGGGAAGAAAACAGCTGCGCGAGCGGTTAACAGAGTATGCAAAGGAACTTGGTTACAGTGTTAAAGCCAAGCCTTCTGCAAAGAAATCTGACCCAGATGATGAGGGGGCAGATGCATGAGCTTCTCATTTGTAACACCATGTAATGAAGTCCTGAACTCATTCGTACTTCTCATTGAGGGCAATATTGAACCTCCTCAGATGCAGATTATTGAAGTTCACGTTGCGCAATGTCAGGCGTGTGAGGCTGAACTGGCTCATGAGCGTGCGATGTATTCATTGGTACAAGAGGTACTTCGCCGCACATGCAATGAAGAAGCACCGCAAGATCTCCATGATGCGATCTTCAATCAGATTCATGGCCAGATGACTGGCGCATTTACCGAAGTTGTTACGCAGTTCAGCATGACCGAGATTTCAATTGAGATTGATGAGTTCGGTCAGGTCGAACACCGCGAAGTTACGATCGAACACACCGAGGAAATTCGCTATCTCAATGAAGGCGATAATCCCACTACTTAAGCTTTAAGCAGGTAAGTTATAAATCATGAAACCTGCCGAAGAAGTCATTGGAGCCGTTGGTTTAACGGTAATGACCGTACGGGCAGGCGACACATCAGTTGCAATGGGAATCGGTGATTTACCTATTGTTTCTCAATCACACATTATGAGTTTGATGGAGCACGCTGCGATTATCTCTATGGATGAACATTTAGAACCAGAAGAGACAACGATTCCAATAAGTTTTGAAATGATTACTTTGAGTCCTTCATCTATTGGCGCTGAACTCCGAGGAGTTTCTAGATGCATCGAAGTTGAAAACCGTGAACTAACTTTTGAGTGTGAAGTTTATGAAGGTGAGCGCCAAGTTGCAGCTGCCATGATAAAAAGATCGGCAGTGGAGCGAGTATCTTTCCTCGCCCGCACCGCCGCGCAATCCTTAATTTCTTAAGCTTTTTTAGTTGCCCAGAAGATTTCTGCAATTTCATCGATCTTTGCGATCAATGAATCTGCAACTGCAACATCTTGAGTTCCCTTTGTACCTGCAGCACCTGCAAGCTTTGTTGCCTCATTAAATAATGAGTGCAACTGTGGGTATGCCTCAAAGTGTGGAGCCTTGAAATAATCTGTCCACAAAACCCAGAGATGTTCCTTCACTTGATGTGAACGCTCTTCTTTGATTGCAACTGAGCGTGAACGGAAATCTGCATCTGTGTTAGCTGCGTACTTTTCCATGCATGCTTTTACTGAAAGAGCCTCAATCTTTGCTTGGGCTGGATCATAAACACCGCATGGAAGATCGCAGTGTGCATAGACAGTTGTCTTTGGTGCAAACATGTTTTCTCCCCTTATTCAAATTCGTGCCATTGGCACGCAGTTCGCATCGACTGGCGGAACTACAAGTGCGAGACTACCGCCCATGAGCAAATTTGGCACAGTCAAGGTATCGGGTGGCTCAATGCTTCCCGCATACCGAGATGGAGATTGGCTCATGGTCAGTTGGATAGATGGGGCGGCGGCTTTAACCGCAGTTGGAAACTCCATTCTCGGCAAGGTCGTTGTTGTCGAACGAGAAGAGAAACCCGGAATATTTTTAGTCAAACGTGTACAGAAGTTTCACAGTGGTAAATATTGGGTTGAAGGCGATGCTAACGAGAGTACAGATTCGCGGTCGTGGGGTTGGTTAACACCGAGTGAAATTGTTGGCGTAGTTCTATTTCGTTACAAACGGGGAAAAAAGATACGAAGTTAGCGAGTAAACGCTTCGAGCATTAAGGCTTTTTGCTCATCTTCATGCAAGTGATGATTTCCAGTTGCAGGAGATGCAGTTGCTCGGCGAGAAATACGACGCAAAATACGTGAACCAAATCCACGACCGCCATGTTGTTCTGATGTGCGAAGTGCAATGTGTGACCAAGGGCCTTGGTTTGCTGGTTCATCTTGAACCCATAACAAATTAGCATTTGGATGCTTGTTAGCTTCTGCAACCATTTCATCGATGGGCAGTGGATACAAAAGCTCAACACGAACGATTGCTGTAGCAGTTTCACCTAGCTTTGTTCGCTCTGCAACAAGATCGTGATAAACCTTGCCAGAACAGAAGATCACACGTGCTGCATTTGTTACAGAATCATCACCGATTACTGGTTGGAAATGTCCATTTGTGAAATCAGCTAACGCTGATGCTGCAGCTTTCAAGCGCAACATTGATTTAGGTGTGAAGACAATCATTGGGCGCCGTGCTGGGTTCTTTGCATGCCAGCGCAGCAAGTGGAAGTAAGAAGCTGGAGAAGATGGTTGTGCAACAGTCATATTTTGCTCGGCGCATAGTTGCAAATAGCGCTCAATACGAGCAGAGGAGTGATCTGGGCCTTGGCCTTCGTAACCATGTGGAAGAAGAAGTGCGACAGATGATCGCTCGCCCCACTTTTGAAGGGCAGAAGATACAAACTCATCGATAATAGTTTGGGCCCCGTTGGCAAAGTCACCAAACTGGCCTTCCCATAGAACTAGTGCCTCTTCGCGCTCTGCGCTATATCCATATTCAAAGCCCATCGCTGCATATTCACTGAGCAATGAGTCCACAACAAAGAATTGATTTTCATCAGAAATCAAAGCGCGAAGCGGTGTCCACTCATTGCCATTTTCCTTATCGACAATAACTGCGTGACGGTTAGAGAAAGTTCCACGTCGGGCATCTTGTCCCGCCAGGCGAATTGGTCTGCCTTCTTTAAGAAGTGAACCAAATGCCAACATTTCACCGGTTGACCAGTCAATCGAAGCATCGTTGAGTGATTCAACGCGCTTTGCCAACTGTGGCAAAAGCTTTGGATGAACATTAAAGCCTTCGGGAATTGCAGTCTGTGTTGCTGCAATTTCTCGTGCCAAGTTTTCAGGAATCGAAGTAATAATCTCATTTGCTTCAGGTGCAACTGGCGCCTTGAAGTTTGGATCAGTTTCGGTCCCAATGTTATTGACTGCTGCAAAGACCGCTTCAAGTTGTGTTTGATAATCGCGTGCTACTTCTTCTGCCTCTTCAACAGTGATGTCTCCACGTCCAATAAGTGCTTCAGTGTAGAGATGACGAGTTGAACGCTTTGCATCAATGAGTTTGTACATCAGTGGCTGAGTAAAGCTTGGTTCATCGCCTTCATTATGACCACGGCGACGGTAGCAAACCATGTCGATAACTACGTCTTTGTTAAATACTTGGCGGTATTCGAATGCCAAACGTGCAACACGTACACACGCCTCAGGGTCATCTCCATTAACGTGAAATACCGGGGCCTGAATAATCTTGGCGTAATCAGTTGAATAACGTGAAGAACGTGATGCATGTGGCGAAGTAGTGAATCCAACCTGGTTATTAACCACGATATGAATAGTTCCGCCTGTGCGATAGCCAGCTAATTGCGACATCTGTAGGACTTCAGCGTTAACACCCTGCCCAGCAAAAGATGCATCTCCATGAAGCAATATAGGCAAGACTGAATAAGCATTTTTCACGTTATGGCGATCTTGCTTAGCGCGAACAATTCCCTCTAGAACGGGGTTAACAGCCTCTAAGTGGGATGGGTTGGCAGCTAAGTAAATCTTTGTTGTGGCACCAGAGTTTGCAGTGAAGATTCCTTCAGTACCTAAGTGGTACTTCACATCGCCAGAACCTTGTACTTGATTATCGGCATAATGTCCTTGAAACTCCTGGAAGATTTGTCCAGCAGATTTTCCAGCGATATTAGCTAGAACATTGAGTCGACCACGGTGTGGCATACCGATACATACTTCATCTAGACCAAGTTCGGCTGCAGAAGAAATAACTGCATCAAGAAGTGGAATAACTGATTCGCCACCTTCTAGTGAGAAACGCTTCTGGCCAACAAACTTAGTCTGCAAGAAATTCTCAAAAGCTTCCGCGCTATTGAGCTTATGCAAGATACGAAGATGTTCTTCACGTGGGAATTTTTGAGCACCAACTTCAACGCGCTCTTGAATCCATTTACGCTCTTCTGGATTTTCGATATACATATATTCAACGCCAACTGTGCGGCAGTAAGAATCACGCAAGATGCCCAAAATCTTTCGAAGTGGCATGAACTTCTCGCCACCAAATCCACCAGTTGCAAACTCACGATCTAGATCCCAAAGAGTTAAGCCATGGTTCATGACATCTAGATCTGGGTGTGAACGTTGGACATATTCCAGTGGATCAAAATCTGCCATTAAGTGGCCGTTGGTGCGGTATGCATGAATCAACTGCTGAATGCGTGCTGTCTTATCGATCTCTTCGTCGCGGGCAAAGTCTTTATCGGCCGCCCAGCGAATTGGTTCATAAGGAATATGAAGGGCTGCAAAGATTTCATCATAAAAACCTTCTGCGCCAAGGAGATACTCATGCATTCTGCGCAGGAAATCACCTGAAGTTGCGCCCTGAATAATGCGGTGATCATACGTACTTGTAAGAGTGACAACCTTGCTAATCGCCATGCGAGCTAGGGTTTCTGCACTTGATCCAGCAAACTCTGCTGGGTAATCAAGTGCGCCAACACCAAGAATTAAACCCTGTCCCTGAACTAGGCGTGGAACTGAGTGAACCGTACCGATTGTTCCGGGATTGGTAATAGACATTGTGGTTCCGGCAAAATCCTCAACGGTTAATGAACCACCACGAGCTTTCTTAATTACTGCTTCATAAGCAGCCCAGAACTGAGCGAAATCTAAAGATTCGCAACCTTTAACTGAAGGTACTAGTAATTGGCGAGTTCCATCTGCCTTTGCCAAATCGATAGCAATTCCAAGGTTAATGTGTTCAGGCTTACCAATTGCCGGCTTGCCATCGAGCTCACCAAAGAAGGCATTCATCTCTGGCATTGCACGAACTGCCTTAATCATTGCATAAGCAATGATGTGGGTGAATGAAACTTTTCCACCTCGAGCACGCTTCATGTGATTATTAATAACGATGCGATTATCAATCATTAACTTGGCAGGAACTGCACGCACTGAAGTTGCTGTAGGAACTGAAAGTGATGCTTCCATGCTTTGGACTACACGTGCAGAAACTCCGCGTAAAACTTCAAGAGTCGATGCGCTGGGCGTGATTAAAACTGGTGCAGGTCGTATAACTGGATCTGCTGGCTTTGGTTGTGGTGTCGCAGTTTCGCGAACTATCGGCTGCACATGTTGAACTGGCGCGGGTGCCTCCGACTGCACAGTTTTTTGTTGTGCTTTAGGAACTGGCGGTACGCCTTTGGAAACAGGAGCTGAAGAATGAGATGCAGTCGCTGGAGCTCCAGGTTTATTATTTTTAAAGTATTCAATCCACGCAGGGTCTACGGAAGTCGGGTCCTGTAGATAGTGCTCGTACATTTCATCGACGAGCCAATCATTTGCACCAAAATCCTGTGCCGACACTGGCGAACCCCTTCTTGGCGTTAATTAGGGCAAGCCTATCGGGCACTGGGGCTGGCATAAAATCGAAATTGGCTCACTAGGCGCGAGATAGGCCACATATCAGCGAAGGTGGCGTTGCGCTTTAGGAAAATCGGCCTGAATCTGGAATCGCACGAAGCACTGCAACGACCGTGACGGCAGCGAGAATGAAAAGTGGGATCGCCACTATGTAGAGCCCAGCAGCAAATTGATATTTCGATACACCAATGGCAATTAAGTTAGCTAGCACTGCCGGTGCACGCCCAAAGTATTTTCCTCCTCGATACCCGCGAGCTGCTGCAAATAATCCGCCAGAACCCAAAATAATAAATATGAGAACTCCGAGCAATGGAAGAATCTCTACGCTATCTGCAGTCAATGCCAGAACAATTAGCCAAACTCCAAGTGCTGCAACCACGACAGATTCAACTGTGAGTAGGGATGCCACTAGTGCGCGGGCCTTAGCTGCTTTGGCAGGATCTTGTGTCATGGAAGAGAGATTAACTTATCGGAACCGAGAAAATGCCCTCTTTTCTCATGATGGGATACATGATTCGCAAACCCACTTGGCCGCACCTTCCTATTTTTATGAGATTCTCCAGCACGAGATTGCCTCAAGTAACCGAACTGGAAATGCTTTTTCTCTAATAAGAGTTATTTTTCGAAAAGCCAACACCGTTGCAGCAGAAAGTAACTATGTTAACGCTGCAGATATTCTCTACTTTTCAGAGGCACTTAAAGATCTAACCCGCAAGCAAGACTGTGTGGCAAGAACGGGAGTTAATGAATGTGTAATTTTAGTTCGGGAAGATAAAAGTAATGTTGAATCCTTACTTACCAGGTTAATCTCGGCACAACTCTTGACTGTGGAGAACTCTCTTACCGTGCAAGCTGCAGCCGTTGAATACAGTGGGGGCGAAAAGGCACTTACTCTCCTTAATCGTCTAGATACCGTGGCTTTATCCACCATTTAGCTAAATCGTAATTGCCTTTGTCAGTCAGACTCCTACATTGCCTGCATGGACCTAGATATCGATATAACTTTTGGTGCAATTGCTCCCTACATGAGAGATCCAACAATTGAAGAAGTGTGGATTAACTCCCCTGAAAGAATATTCATTGCCCGTGCAGGAAAGAGTGAACTTACAAATCTTTTACTCACTGCCGAGGAAGTGCGCAATATCGTTGAACGAGCACTCATGTGGGGCGGTCGTCGCCTAGATCTATCTCACCCATTTGTTGACGCACGGTTGCCAGATGGAAGTCGTCTGCATGTTGCAATACCTGAAATCACTGCCCAGCATTGGGCAGTTAATATCCGCAAACATTTAATGCGAAATATGTCGGTTAATGACTTAGTAAATCGCGGTGTTATGAGCCCGCTCATCGGCAAAGCACTTATCCATTCAGTTGAGGCTGGATTAAATATTCTTGTCAGCGGCGGTACGCAGGCTGGCAAAACAACAATGCTCAATGCCCTTGCCGGTGCAATTCCTCGAATGGAACGTGTAGTAACGATTGAAGAGGTTTTCGAACTTTCTCCTCAACTTCCAGATGTTGTGCAAATGCAAACTAGGAGCGCGAATTTGCAGGGCGAAGGAGAAATCCCCCTTCGCCGTCTAATCAAAGAATCTCTGCGAATGCGTCCATCCCGAATCATTGTCGGTGAAGTTCGCGAAGCAGAGGCTTTAGATCTACTGATCGCACTTAACTCAGGTTTACCTGGAATGGGAACACTCCATGCCAATTCACCACGCGATGCGATTGTAAAGTTACAAACACTTCCGCTTCTAGCAGGTGAAAATATCTCTCATAAATTCATTGCACCCACAGTTGCATCGGCTATTGATTTAATCGTTCATGTCAGCCTTGATAATCAAGGCGTTCGCCGTGTAAAAGAAGTCGCTGCAGTTACTGGACGATATGAAAATGATCGAGCTGAAATAGAAAGCCTGTGGCAATGGAATGGTGAAGATTACGAACGTGGCATTGGTTCGCTTCCACACCCTGAAAAATTTCTCTCAATCGGTGCGCCTTTGTCCCAGTGGTGGCGATGATGCGAATCAAGATTCAAACAATCTCCTTTGCTTGTGTGGCCACAGCTTTAGTGTTTGTATCAACAGGCTCATTAACGATTTCTCTTGCATTTGGCGCACTTACGGCAGGTGCCACATTTGTTACTTTGAACTCACGTGCTTCTCATAACCAGGCCGAGCTAATCGCTGCATGGCCAGAAGTTATAGATCACTTAATGTCAGGAATTCAATCCGGGCTTTCTTTGTCAGAATCACTTGTTGGATTAGCTACTCGCGGCCCTGAGATATTGCGCCCGGCATTTGTCGAATTTAGAAACTCGCTTTTTCAAAATGGTGACTTAGAGCAAGCAATTGAAGAGCTAAAAGATCTCTTTCACCATCATGGGAGTGATCAGATTTTTGAAGCGCTGTTGATTTCTAAAGCTTTGGGTGGGAGTGAACTACTTTCAATTCTTAGAACCCTTGGAGATTTCCTAAGGCAGGATCTTGCGCTGCGTCGAGAGATTGAAGTTAAGCATGGATGGATTAAGAACTCTGCGCATATGTCGGCTGTGGCTCCTTGGATATTGTTACTGCTTCTCTCATCACAGCCTTCTACTGCCCTTGCATTTTCAACTCCCACTGGTGGCTTTATTTTGATTGCCGGTCTAGTAATGACAGCGCTGGCCTATCTCTGGATGAATCGACTCGGGCGCCTCCCACAGACTCCTCGCGTATTTATTAACTTAGATTTGAATAAATAATGCTACAAATTCTATTTGTCTCAATGCTCTTTGCAGTTCCGGGAGCACTACTCATTGCATCTAATGAGCAGTTTAATCTCTTCAAAGAGGTTGAGCGAAGTGCCAAAGTTCGCGCAATCCAGATGCGTGATAGAACGAGAATCCATACGCGCCTAGAGGAACTTGGAAAGCGCACCGAGCGCGATTATGAAGATTTTCGTATTCGCCAATTGGGCTACTGTGCTTCTGCTGCGATGCTAGTTCTGGTCATCATGATTGCATTAAGTAAAACCCTCTTTATTTCGCTATTTTTTAGCTTAATTAGCGGGATCCTGATTTTCCTACTTATTGACCGAGAACTTACTTCGAAGATTAAGAAACATCGCGAAGCCATCGAAGCGCAGTTTCCTGCGATTATAGAGATGATGACACTTGCCATTGCAGCTGGTGAAACTCCAATGCAGGCCATGCTTCGTATCGCAGAATCTGCACATGGTGAATTGGCTCAAGAATTCGCTGTAGTTATAAGTGAAATCCGTTCCGGACTTCCACTTCATATAACCTTAGATTCAATGGGCCGTCGCGTGAAATCAGTGATGATTAGACGCTTTGTTGATGCAGTTGTGACTGCAACGTTGCGTGGAGCACCGCTAATTGAAGTTCTTTCACGACATGCAGTTGAGGCGCGCGGCAATCAAAGAAATAGAGTTTTGAATGCGGCAGGCAAGGCTGAAATCTCTATGATGATTCCAGTTGTCTTTCTTATTCTGCCGATCTCGATTCTCTTTGCATTGTGGCCATCACTTACAAATTTGAACCTATTTGCAAATTAAGCAGCCTCTTCCTCACGTGCAGCAACTTCGCTCAACGTAGGACGGCCAGCTTTGCGCTTCTTTGCAATCACTCGCCCATCTTCAAAGAGTTCTCCGCCCCACACACCTGCTGGCTCTTGGCGCGATAACGCACCTTCAAGACATTGTGCACGCACAGGACATCCACCGCAGAGTGACTTTGCTTCGGCAACGGCAAGATCTACTTCAGAGAAGAAGAGTTCGGGATCTGCTGTATGGCATGGCAAATTAAATGATGAACCATCGGTATAGGTGCCTGTTACTGCATCTAATCCGATCTTCTCATCGGCCCAGCCTGGTACTAGTAGTTCACTGAAGAGAACGCTCATAGTTCTCACCTTCCTGTTAGATCTTGCTGTGGTTTCTTTTGTTGGGGAAATAAAAAAGGCCCGAATCCTTTATGGATTCGAGGCCTTTGGCTTCTTGTTCTTATTCGATGTTATCGAGTAGAACCACCAGTGGCCTCGTATCCGGCATAAAAAGCGGCGTAAAACGCAGGCTTTGTTGTATGCCAAGATGCAGGCTTATTGGTTGTATGAGCAGAA
>CAIVDO010000029.1 GCA_903904665.1 uncultured Actinomycetes bacterium
TTGCCTTCAACTATGCACTCTTTGAGACTGGCTGAAATCAAAGTGAAAGCCGCTGTATTGACCGCCTTCGAAACCGCCGACATTTGAGTCACGATCTCTTCGCAGTTGCGTCCTTCTTCGAGCATGCGGGCTACAGCTCCGAGCTGGCCTTGTGCACGCTTAATTCTCTTGGCAATAGCTTCTACCTGTTGCGCATCAGTTAAAACATGAGCAACCTTCTTTGTCGCCATCTCTGCTCCTTAAGTGCCTTGTATGAGTTACAGGAGCCATATTACAGATACCCCCGGGGGTATGTCAAACTCTACTAATCTTGGTGGTGTCCTTTGCGGATCATGTTGAGCATCTTGATATTTATAGCGGCAAAGCGCCATAGTTGAATTAGGAGGTTCTTGCGAAAACGTAAAGTTTGCTCCGTTGGAAGTGGTGCATGAGCAATTGAGTCATTTGGATTTTCCATTGCTTTTCTCCTATTCCGGAATGAACTGCCAGCCCGGGCGGGCCTTGGCCTTGTAGATAAACATGTAATGCAAAAGCAATTTAATCCAGTGACCGCTTAATCCGATTTCTCCATATGTATCTTTTAAGCTGCGACCAGTATTGGGGTATTTTTCATAGTCAGGAACAATTGGAAACATCGTCATAGCAGCAGCTGATCCTTGAGTAAGACCAGAGCCAGAGGAAGCAACGCATGCTGCACCCATCTTTGCCATCGACGCTGAATGTGCCTGAGCCTTATCGCCTTTTTCAATTAACTCTTTTATAGTCAAAATTGAAAGCTTGCCCATAATTCCTGAGGGCATTCCGGTTCGAGGTGGTGATGGTGCAATAACAGTTCCAATTGGTGACTTACGAGGTTTGGATATTTGATGCGGAGGCGCAAAGGCAATTCCGACAGCAAAAATATTTGGATATGAAGGGTTGCGATATGTACTTGGCCAATCCGATGCTTTCCAATCTTCGTAAACCTTTCCCGAATAATCTGCATCCACCTTCATAAAACCGCTTGGTGCAAAGATTTGGGAAGAGATATCTTCACCTGATTTATTAAATGCTTGTAAATCAACTCCTCTAAATGGTGGCAAAAGCATTCCAAAATCAAACTCCAATACATCCTTAGTGCCATCGACTTGCTCGTAATAAATCTTGCCCGCTTCAACTTTTTCAACATGTGCGCCCAAGATAGCTCGTACACCACGCTCGCGGAATAAGGATTCGGTCCAAAGCTTGCTCGTAGTCTGAAAACCTCGTTGCGTGAAGACCATTCCCCCAACACCAAAATCACCGAGTTCATATTCGTTTGTTATGTAGACAAGATCGGCCATGTCCCGAACTCCGGCAGCGCGTAGTTCATGATCCACGTTAAATGTGTATTCAAAAGCAGCACCTTCGCATGTACAGGTTCCGTGGCCCACGCCAATCGCCAAAGTTTGTTTCTTGCCCGATTTCATTACCGCAATAACATTCTTTAAAGCCGCGGC
The DNA here is from genome assembly GCA_903904665.1 of uncultured Actinomycetes bacterium. Classification (GTDB taxonomy): domain Bacteria; phylum Actinomycetota; class Actinomycetes; order Nanopelagicales; family Nanopelagicaceae; genus Planktophila. The sequence goes on from CAIVDO010000029.1 coordinate 1,479, forward strand.
TGCATCAACGGCATGTCCTGCCGTACAAACTGAAACCGTGTGGCCTTCGGGTCCTAATCCCTGTGTAGCTGCAAAGTTTAACTTTGGCCCTGTGGCATTTACTAAATAGTCGTATTCGATTCGGCCAATTTCATTTGAACGAGAGGAGTCGGTATATGAGACTTCAACAAACGAATGAGCAGTTTTTGAATCACCTTCTGGATAAATGCTCTTTGCAAGAGCTTGATGAAATTCGATTCCTTTGCGCTTATAAACTGGGGCCAGTGGAAAGATAACTTGCTCTTTTTGCATCTTGCCAACGCCAACCCAGATATTTGATGGAATCCAGTTGTAGTTTGAGTTAGGTGTGATTACAACAATATCATTGTTCTTACCTAATAATCTCTGTGCATGCAGTGCAGCTGTATGTCCTGCAATTCCTGCACCTAAAATAACTACGCGTGCCATTTAACAACCTTTCGTTGTTGGCCATTGAACACTGAAATCTATTGATTTAAAAAGAATTCTGTGGGGCTAGCACTTACAGCGATCTTGCTCGGCGACGCCAGCAAGAGCTTGCTCTACATGTTGGCCACAGCCTGACCATGTAATTTTCTTACAAACAAAACAAGTAGTGCGTGAACACATCTTTCATTCTCCCTCTGTAGCTGGTTAGAGAGAAAAAGTACCATACCCCCGGGGGTATAGTCAAATACCAGTTACTTTGACTGCAGCTAGTGCAACTCCAGCAACTATGACCCAAGCAATTAATCCCATAGCCATAGGTCGTGGCCCGATAGCTCGAATCGCCTTCCATCTAACCCCTGACCCAAGTGCGACTAAACCTGCACCAAGCATGAGTTTGCTAGTAAAAACTATGTCTGCAAGTAAACGAGTATTGAGATCTACTAAGTTATGAAAAGTTGCAACTGCAATGAAGCCAAGAACAAAGTATGGAATGAGTGGAATTTTTGCTGTAGTTGTTTCTGTTTTGCCTTGAGAAGTTAACCAACGGCGATGACGGATTGATAAGATCAAAACAATTGGTGCCAATAAGCAAACTCTTGCAAGCTTTACAACAATTGCATACTTATCTGCGCCATCTCCCCATACTGAGGCCGTTGCAACAACTTGGCCGACATCGTGAACAGCAGCTCCAGCCCAAGAACCAAACTCTCTTGTATCTAAGTTGAGAGAGTGGCCGATTAATGGAAGTAGAAAGATAGAAAGAGTTCCGCAGAGTGAAATTAAACCGATTGCATATGAAGTCTCTTCTTCGGTGGCGCGAGTTTGAGGACGGATAGCAGCAACTGCAGTTGCTCCGCATACTCCAAATCCAACGCCAATTAATAAGCCAAGATCTCCAGACATTTTAAATAGTTTCGATAAACCTAGTATTCCGAAGATTGTAAAACTAACAACAATTGCCACAGTGATTACACCTTTAACTCCAATTTCACGAAGTGAGGCAACGCTTACCTGTGCGCCAAGTAGAGCTACACCGATTCGCATAATGGTCTTGCTTGAAATTTTTGTTGCTGGTCCTGCAAATGTGGGCCATTGAATAAAGTTGGCTACTAAGAAACCAAATGCAACACAAAGAGCTAGTGGACTTATTGCAGATTGAAGATGATTGATTTCAAAAGCGATTGCAACTAGTGAAGCGATTAATGCAAATCCCGGTACGTAAGTTTTAACCACTTAAATCCCTAACTTTATGGACCAGTTTTTCAACTGTTCTGAGACTTGATCAGTAATTATAATTTCATCACCATCATTGAGTTTCTCTGGGTTCGCACGATTAGCACCCGGGAGGCGACCTCCAGCCGCATTTACTTCCTGGGCAAATTCATTAGTTCTATCGTTGCTTCCATTAACGGATAACTTGGCAGCATCAATTGCAATTACAAAATGTGAAATCTGTTGAGGCAATGCATCTTGGCTAGCTGCAAACATGTCAGGAATATTCTTAGCCAACGTTGGTCCAATCAACATTCCAGTTAACGATTCAACAAGAACTGCAATCGCATACCCTTTTACGCCACCTAATGGAGCAAGCATTCCGGCTAAAGCTTCTTTGGCATCGGTCGTTGGTGCACCATCTTTTGTGAAGGCCCACCCTGGTTCTAGCTCTGCACCTGCTTGAGCTTTCGCTTGAATCTTTCCCCGAGCAACTGCACTCGTTGCTAAATCAACAACAGTAGGTGGATTAGTTGGAATGCCTGCAGCAATTGGAGAAGTTGAGAGCAACGCTTGATTACCACCCCATGGCGGCATAACTGCAGGACCTGTACTAAATGCAATACCTACTAATCCACGGTTAATCATTGGCCAGACATAAATACCTAATGCACCGCAATGATTAGAACGCCCAACACCAACAGCAGCCATTCCATTGACCATTGCGCGCTCAGATGCAATCTCAGATGCTTTTTGTAACTGCCAATGGCCCAAACCATCATCACCATCAAAGACAACCAAACTTGGTAAATCTGTAACAGTCTTTAACTCTGCTTTTGGATTGATTCCACCTGCTTGCAAGCGAGAGAGATAAAAAGGAAGGCGCATCAAGCCATGACTACCAATCCCCCATCGATCACTTGCAACAATGCAACGAGCAGTTGTGGCTGCTTCTTGTTTAGGAACACCAGCTGCTTCTAATAGTGAAGTTGCTGTAGCAATTGCTGAACCAACCTTTAACGTAGGCACTAGTTGCTACTCTCCTTTAATGCACCAACAGCATGGGTGGCAGGCTTGGAGCTCAGCACCAACTCGATATTTGATGTAAGAATTTCATTAATTCTCAGTTGGCTTTGGCTAGTTATGCCAGCAACGTGGGGCGTCAGGATGAGGTTAGAAATACCTTCCATTTCACCTGTACTAGGTGGCTCTTGTGCTCGAACATCAAGTGCTGCCCCAGCAATAGTTTTTGCCTGTAAGGCAGAAATCAGATCTGCTTCATTAATAACTTCCCCACGACCAACATTGACGAGAATAGCTTCGGGCTTCATCAATGCAAGAGTTGCTGCATTAATGGTGCCGTTGGTTTCTGGCGTAGATGGCATATGAATGCTCACTACATCGCTGCGCTTTAAAACATCTTCAAAAGTAGTTAATTCAATTCCAGCAAGGTTTTTTGCATATGGGTCATATCCAAGAACGTTGCAGTTAAAACCTCGAATGAGCTTGGCTGTTGCAACACCCGTAGCACCGCAACCTAATAAACCCCATGTCAGACCTGAGAGTTCACGGCCAGGTGTGCGCACCCAACCACCAGCACGTGTTGCAACATCATGGCCTGGAATGTTTCGAAGTAATGCAAGTGCTAAGCCCAGAGTTAATTCACCAACACTTACGGCATTTGCTCCAAGCCCTGCAACAACAACTACACCAGCAGCATCGGCTGCCTTTATATCAATATTGTCTAATCCAACACCTGCTCTAGCAATCACCTTTAGTTTTGGAGCAGCTGCGATGATTTCTGCAGTTACCTTTGTGCGATTGCGAACTACTAGTGCGGTTACATCTTTGAGAGAAGCTTTGAGTTTTTCAGGGTCATTCCACAAATCATCATTTCGGATAATGGGAAAACTCCCTTCCAGCTTTTGGAAGGGAGTTCCCCATACATCTTCAGAAATGAGAATCATTATGCAGAGATATACAACTTCGTGAATGTGAACTCGCGGTGACCCATAACTTCGGCCTTGCAAAGTCGACCGTTAACAGTGTCATTAATGACATCCATCATCATGTCGCCAGCTTTTTCTAGGTCATATTCATAACGAAGCAAACCAGAAACATCTAGATCGATATGTTCACTCATTGATTTTGAAGTTTTGATATTCGCTGTCAGTTTCAAGACTGGAACGATTGGGTTACCAATAACATTTCCTTGTCCGGTTGGGAATAAGTGGATTACCGCACCACCAGCAGCCATAAGCGTGATGCATTCAGCTGCTGCAGATGAAGAGTCCATGAAGTACAAACCAGGCTTTGAATTATCAGGCATTTGAGCAGGCTTTAGGACGCCAACAACTGGAACTGATCCAGTTTTTGCGATATTTCCCAATGCTTTCTCTTCGATTGTTGTTAAACCACCTGCAATGTTGCCCTGTGTTGGCTGTGAACCTAGAAGGTTTGCTCCAGTTGATTCAATAACCTTGATGTAGTTGTCATAAGTGAGCTGGAACAGGTCACGACAAGCATCATCAATACAACGATCTGCAATGAGATGCTCTCCACCAGTTAGTTCTGAAGTTTCACCAAAGAAAACAGTTCCACCAGCTGCGACCCATCGGTCAACTGCCTGTGAAGTTGTTGGACAAGAACCTAAACCAGAAGTTGTATCCGACTCTCCACATTTAATGGACATAATCATGTCGCCCATTTCAGCTTCAGTGCGAACAAGGCCAGATGCATCCTGTAAAAACATAGCTGCAACTCGGCTAGCCTCTTGAATTACTTGTAGATCGCCCTTGCCTTCAATAGAAAACGCTGCAACAGGTTTTCCAGTCTTAGCGATTCCGTCAGCAACTTTTTGCGTCCACTTTGGTTCGATACCGATTACAACAACCGCGGCAACGTTTGCGTTCATTCCAGTACCGATGAGAGTGTCAAAAGTTAATTGAAGATCTTCACCAAACTGTAAACGGCCAAATGCGTGCGGTAGTGCCATCGTGCCTGGAATAACTTTTGCAACAGCTTCTGCAGCTGCATTTGAAAGATCATCGAGAGGCAAAATAATTACGTGATTGCGAATACCCATAGTGCCGTTTTCGCGGCGGTATCCCATTAAGCGCGGCTTGCTTCCCATCGATAACTCCTCATGTTGTGTGTGTGAATGTAATCGCCCTTTTTAATGGCAGCTGATGCAAGTCCGACCTTGATGCCGTACTTAATAATTGAGTCACCCTCAGCAA
>CAIVDO010000030.1 GCA_903904665.1 uncultured Actinomycetes bacterium
ATCAATTCCATCAGTTTCAATTAAAAATGCGTCCATGGGTGCAAGTAAAGCTTTTTATAACTCGAGAAAATATATTTATTGGGTTAACTTCGTGCGAATTCTGGGATAACAGAGATTAAGCGTCGATATGTTCGCGATCGATTTCAGCGTTAGCAATAAATTCTTTACGAGGAGCAACATCACTGCCCATTAGGAGCTCAAACATCGCTTCGGCGGCAGTGCCATCTGCGACCGTGATGCGGCGCAAAGTACGTGCATTTGGATCCATAGTTGTTTCGCGCAACTGGTCAGCATCCATTTCACCAAGACCTTTGTAGCGCTGAATCGGTTCTTTCCAACGCTTTCCAGCCTTCTTCAAATCAGCGGTGATTTTCTTCATTTCATCATCGCTATATGTATAGATGTATTCGCCCTTCTTACCTCCCCCGCCCATAACTTCAATACGGTGTAGAGGTGGGATAGCGGCAAATACACGACCGGCATCAATGAGCGGACGCATGTATCGATACATCAAAGTAAGTAGCAGGCAGCGAATGTGCGCACCATCAACGTCAGCATCTGACATCAATATTATGCGACCGTACCGTGCTTCATCAAGTTCAAAAGATTTTCCAGAACCGGCACCAATTACTTGAATGATTGATCCGCACTCTTTATCTTCAAGCATCTGCGATAGCGATGCTTTTTGAACGTTAAGGATCTTTCCACGAATTGGCAAGATCGCTTGGAATTCAGAGTTACGTGCCGCCTTGGTTGTGCCAAGAGCCGAGTCACCTTCTACGATAAATAGCTCGGTGCGAGTTACATCTTCAGAACGACAATCTGAAAGCTTGGTTGGCAGTGATGATGATTCCAAAGCATTTTTGCGGCGCTGTAAATCTTTATGGGCACGTGCACTAATGCGAGTACGTGATGCTGCAGCGATTTTTTCAAGAACTAAACGGCCATTGGCCTTATCGATGCGTTTAGAAGTATTGAAATACTCTTTCATTTTGTCAGCAACAACTGCAGAAACAATTCTTGTGGCAGCCGCTGTTCCAAGAACTTCCTTGGTCTGTCCTTCAAACTGTGGTTCGGACATGCGCACTGTCACAACGGCAGTTAGGCCTTCAGTTACATCATCTTTAATTACATCGATCTCTTTATTAGAAAGTGTCTTAGTTGAACGAAGTGCCTCGTTAACTACCTTGACTAGCGCCCGTTCGAAGCCCACCACATGGGTTCCGCCCTTTGGCGTTGCAATAATATTTACAAATGAGCGCTGGGTGGTTTCAAAACCATTTCCCCACTTCATGGCGATATCTACTTCCATATCGCGTTCGACCTCAGTTGAAACCATATGACCCTTGTCATCAAGGACAGGAACAGTTTCCTGGTAATGGCCAGTACCGTAAATACGGATTACATCGCCCACAGGTTCATCTGGCTGAAGATAATTACAGTACTCAGTGATTCCGCTCTTATGGAAAAATGTTTCAGATGTCTTAGTTTTTGTGCGATTGTCGTTAACGATAAGAGTTAACCCTGGCACCAAATAAGAAGTCTGCCGTGCGCGTGAGTACACATCTTCTAAATCAAGTTCAGCTTCCTTAAGGAAAATCTGGCGATCGCTCCACCATTTAATTCGTGTGCCCGTAACTTTGCTAGATATCTTGCCGATAACGCGCAATCCCGACTTAGGTTCAAATGGAGCCTTTGGTCCATCACCATCAAAGATTCCTGCAACACCACGTTGGAATGACATCCAGTAAATCTTTCCATCGCGATCAACCTCGGCATCAAGACGAGAAGCTAGAGCGTTAACAACTGATGCACCAACACCATGTAGACCGCCGGAGGCAGCGTATGAACCGCCACCAAATTTTCCACCAGCATGTAATTTTGTTAATACGACTTCAACGCCGGTTAAACCAGTCTTAGGTTCTTTATCTACTGGAATTCCGCGACCATCATCGTGAACTTCAACCGATCCATCGGCTTCAAGATTAATTTCAATTTTCTTACAATGCCCTGCCAGAGATTCATCTACTGAGTTATCAATGATTTCCCACAAGCAGTGCATAAGGCCACGTGAATCAGTTGAACCGATATACATACCTGGGCGTTTGCGGACTGCATCAAGGCCTTCAAGAACAGCTAGATCTTTTGCGGTATAGCTATCCTGCACATTTGTCGCAATATCTTTTTCGGCCACGGGGCGAAAGGTTATCGCTCCATGGTGATGAATCGCTGGCAAACGCGCCGAATCCATCTCAAATACTGATAATTGGCAGATTATCCGCAGATTCTCAGCAAATAAATTCAATTTTAACGAGCGGGGAATATCTAGACATGGTTTGATGTTCCATAGGAAGTAAGACACAACGCACGAACGGAGAGAGATATGTCAGAACAATTGATGCTCGAATCAGTACCTCTTAACGCCCTTGACCGCTGTGATCGCTGCGGAGCCCAGGCTTATGTCCGTGCAGTGCTTCTTAATGGCTCAGAGCTCATGTTCTGTGCTCACCATGGCAAGGAATATGCCGAGAAGCTAAAGACAGTTGCTGCAAAGATAATCGATGAGAGCGAAAAACTCGTCGAAACTCCTGCTAACTAGCTTTTATATCAACGCTTCCTAATCCTTTAATTTCAACGCGATAGCTGTTGCCTGCAACCATATGAACTCCAGTTGTTGCAGAGCCGCTGAAAATAATTGATCCAGCCGCTAACTTCACTCCTGTTGTCGCTAATACTTTAGAAAGTTCAACTACTGCCATCCAAGGATTTCCTTGAATCGCAGTAAGTGGCGCAGATTCAGTCAACGCTCCATTAACAAAAACTTCGGCCGTTAGCGCATCTAAATTCTCTTGGTGCGCCGGTACCCACGCACCATAAGCAAAAGCCGACGCACCTGCATTATCTGCAATGCAATCTTCGGCATATGCCTCGGTCTGCCCAAAGCGGTAATCCAAGATCTCCATACCGGCGGCAACATGGCTAACGTAATCAAGAACTTCTGATGGATGAATATCACCAGTTATCTCTTTGCTTAATTTAAAGACAACTTCGGCTTCTGCCCGTGGATAAATCATTGATGCAGTCTTAACGGAATCAACGCACTGCATGGCATCTGTTAAATAGCCAAAAATATTTATATACGCTGGATCATCTTTCCTTGTTGAATCCAACGCTCCCCCGAGCTTGACGCCCACGAGTACCTCTTCATGCTCAAGACGATACTTGAGTTCGTTTTCACGAATTTCGCGTGCGCGC
>CAIVDO010000031.1 GCA_903904665.1 uncultured Actinomycetes bacterium
AGTAAGAAACTTGGATTAAAACCTGTGATGCAGCTACGTGCAAAACTTCATTTGGTAAAGAATGTTGCTGCAGGATCACCAGTTGGTTATGGCGCTAGTGCGATTACAGACGCAGAGACAGTTTTAGGTGTTGTAGCTATGGGTTATGCCGATGGAATCCCACGCATCGCGCAAGGCGCCGGTGTTTTTATTGATGGCAAGCGCGCGCCCATAATCGGACGTGTTTCTATGGATCAATTTGTAGTTGATTTAGGCCCAGGATCATCTGCCAAATCTGGGCAATGGGTGATTGTTTTTGGTGCTGGTTCGCATGGTGAATTCACCGCAGATGACTGGGGTAGCGCATCGTTATCAATTAATTATGAAATCGTGACAAGAATCGGGCCCCGTGTGCCTAGAATCTATGCACCTCATGTCTACTAATAACGCAGCGTTGCGAGTCGAAGGTGTCAACATCTCTTTCGGCGGACTTCGTGCACTCAATGATGTCTATCTTGAGATCGGAAAAAATGAGGTCGTTGGGTTAATTGGCCCCAATGGCGCCGGTAAGACAACTTTATTTAATGCACTCTGCGGTTTAGTAAAACCAGATTCCGGCAAGTTTTTTCTAGATGGGCAAGAGCAGGAATTCCCTCACACATCTGCATTGGTGGATTTAGGGATAGCACGGACTCTGCAAGGTGTTGGTTTATTTGGTGACTTAACCGTTCTTGAAAATGTCATGGTGGGTGCGCAGAAGTTTTCACACTCAGGATTAGTTTCTGCAGGCCTAGGTAGAAATACACGAGATGAAAAACAGCTAAAAGATCGTGCGATGCATTACTTAGAAAATGTATATGCCAGCGGTTTAGCTAATCGCCGTGCCGACACCCTTTCTTATCCTGATACAAAACGAGTTGCAATCGCCCGGGCACTAGTGAGTGAACCAAAGATTCTTATGTTAGATGAGCCTGCTGGCGGATTGGGTTCGCAAGATATTGAGTGGATGAACCTATTGATCAGAAATTTGACTGCTCAAATGTCAGTTCTCATAGTTGAGCACCATATGGATGTTGTGATGACAGTTTGCAGCAAGCTCTATGTTCTTAACTTTGGCGAGGTAATTGCAAGCGGAAGCGCAGAAAAAGTTCGTCGTGACCCAGCAGTTATCGCGGCTTATTTGGGAACAGGTGTTGCATGAGCCTGTTCATTGAGAATTTAAGCGTTCACCACGGTGCGATACACGCAGTAAATAACGTCTCATTTAAAGTTGAAAAAGGACAGTTGGCCGCCTTAATTGGAGCCAATGGCGCAGGCAAGACGACACTACTGCGCACTCTTTCAGGTCTTAATAAGGCAACACATGGAAAGGCTCACTGGAACGAGACCAACTTGTTGCATGAAAAGCCCGAACAACTTGTCAGACACGGTGTTTCACATGTCTCTGAAGGAAAATCTGTCATTCCCGAGTTAACAGTTAAAGAAAACCTTGAGATTGGCGCACTATGGCGCAGAAATAAAAAGGAGATGGTTGTAAGTCTCAATGAGGTCGTAGAACTTTTTCCTCGACTTGGAGAGAGATTAGAACAAAGAGCAGATACTTTATCTGGAGGTGAACGCCAAATGTTGGCCTTAGGACGTTCACTCATGTCCAAACCACAACTCTTATTACTTGATGAACCATCTCTTGGCTTAGCACCATTAGTAGTTGAACAGATTTTCCAATCAATTAAAGATCTAACTTCTTCAATGGGAATCACAGTTTTGCTTGTTGAACAAAACGCTATGGGCGCTCTCAAGATTGCCGATATTGGTATCGTGCTTAATCTTGGATCTATCGCTGTTACGGGTGATGCATCCGCACTTATTGCCGACCCGCAGGTTCGCGCTGCTTACTTGGGGTATTAATCATGTTTCAACTACTTAATACTTTCTTAATCGGTATAACCGCTGGATCAATCTATTCATTGATGGCGATTTCAATGGTGCTGGTATGGCGCAGTACGAGAGTTGTGAACTTCGCACAAGCCGGCTTGGCCATGCTTTCTACCTATTTTGGCTATGAAATAATTCATCGCTTTGATTCCTATTGGATAGCTCTTCCCGTTGCAATGATCGCAGGCGCGCTAGTTGCTGCAGGAATTGAACTCATTTTCATGCGACTTCTGCTCAAACATAGCAGTCAAGGTGCAATTGCTAGCATCGCCCCAATCATTGCAACATTAGGTCTGCTCGGATTAATCAAATCTATTATTGGTTATTTCTGGGGTAATCAAGATGTGATTATTGAATCCCCGTTATCAAATGTTGGTTTCACAATCGGAACTCAGACCCTTGCTTTATCACCCATGAAAACCTTCATTATTGCTGCGGTAGTTTTCATGGTTTTGGTGCTGACTTTCATCTTTCAGAGAACCAATTTAGGACTGGCTCTTCGAGCATCAGCATATGCTCCAGAGATTTCACGGTTGGCTGGAATTAAAGTTGATTTAGTACGAACCGTTGGGTGGGCACTTGCCGGGGCTGCCGGTGGTGCAGCTGGAATGCTACAAACTGCAAATGGCAATGGCGCACTATCCCCAGATTCTTTGGAGTTTTCTCTGCTTCTAGCTTTTGGATTTATTGCTGCAGTCATTGGTGGACTAGATAGTTTGATCGGTGCAGTAATTGGGGCTTTGCTTCTGGGCCTCGTCCTGGCATTTGTCCTTACTTATGTCGGTGGCTCTCTTGTCTTTATCACTGCATTTGTCCTGCTACTAGTTGTGCTTTTGATTCGTCCCGGGGGATTAATTTCTCAGAAAGCAGGACGTCGTGCATAAATTGAAAGCTACAAATGCCACACGCCTTTTAGGTTTCATTCTGTTAGGTTTGTTCCTATTCTATTTAAGTAATACAGTTGACGAGCTACGTGTTTATCAAGGCGCCACAGTTGCAATGTATGTAATTGCAATATCTTCGATAATTCTATTAACTGGATATTCAGGTCAAGTCTCACTCGGTCATGGCGCATTACTTGCAATTGGAGGATATGGAGCGGCGCTGGTTCGTAATAATTTCAACGCACCAATTTGGATTGCCTTTATCGCTGCGATTTTATTAGCTGCATTTTGGGGAGCGCTCTTAGGCGCAACTGCTGCAAGACTCTCTGGTCCATATCTGGCAGGTACTACCTTGGCGTTAGCTGTTGGATTACCGTCTATTGCAAATCAATTTAAATTCTTAGGTGGTGAGCAGGGATTAATCTTTGATATTGGTTTACCACCGGCTTGGCTGGGCCAGACTTTCTCTCAATACAAATGGTTTTTCTGGATCGCAGCTCTTACGGCCTTAATTGCGATGTGGTGGTTACAAAATCTATTGCGCTCTGGTTATGGCAGAACGTGGCGGGCAGTTAGGACTCAAAGCGTTGCCGCTGAGTTGGCTGGTATTAACATTGCGCGCTCAAAGATCCTGGCCTTTACCCTCAGCGCCGGGTTGGCCGGCCTAGCTGGCGCGGTGCTTTCGATGACCATAAGTACGGTTTCACCAGGGGCATTCCCTCTATCTCTCTCATTTGCCCTAGCGACAGGCGCAGTCCTCTCTGGCGTAACGACCCTCGGAGGGGTCATCATTGGGTCAGTGACATTAGTTGCGATCCCTGAAATTGCCGATGTGGTGGCTCACCAAGTTGGCGCTTCAGAGAATGCAACTACAAACTTGCCAGGTTTAATGGTGAGCGGGTTATTGATTGTGGCTGTGCTGTTTGTTCCAAATGGCCCAGTAGAGCAGTTGAAAAAGAAAAGAAGTAAATAAGAATCCCGCAAGGGCCCTCGATGGAAGGAAACACATGATCCGAAAGAATCGTCGGAAGCTAATAAGCGCTTCTGCGGTAATTGCAGCAGGAAGTATGTTACTTGCAGCCACACCAGCACAGGCAGCTGAGCAAGGCGTAAGCGCAACATCTATAAAACTAGGCATCACAATTCCTATGACTGGAATTGCCTCACCTGGATATAACAAGATCCCGGGAGCCATGAAGGCCTATTTTGATTATGTAAACGCAAATGGCGGTGTAAACGGTCGAAAGATCACTCTCGTTGTTAAAGATGATCAGTACATTCCAACCCTTGCAGTGGCCAAAGCCAACGAGTTAATTCTTAAAGATAAGGTTTTTGCACTTATCGGAACACTCGGAACGGCAAGCACAAAGGCGATTTCACGTTCAGCGCAGTTAAGCGCTCGCGGAATTCCTTCACTATTTGTTAATACAGGATTTAGTGGTTTCGCTGATAAGAAGGCATATCCAACTTCATTCTCAATCTTGCCTTCCTATCAAATGGAAGCAAAAGTTATTGGCAAGTACTTAGACGATAACTATGCAGGCAAGAAGATCGGCCTTATTTATCAGGACGATGACTTTGGTGTAGATGCACTCAATGGCTTCAAGCAAGCTGGTATTAACTTTGCAATTAAAGTTCCTTACGCTGCAGGCTCACAAGGAGTTGCTGGAGTTGCTGGAACTTGGATAACAAAGCTTCAAGCCGCTGCACCTGATGTTGTTATTCTCTTTGGCGTTTCAAGCGCCACTGCTGCAGCTCTAGGAAATGCTTATGCATACAAGTATGCACCTAAGTGGATCTTGGGCTCAGTTGGTGGAGATGCAACAACCCTTGCTGCTAGCAAGGTTCCACCTGCATTTCTAGCTGGAGCAAAGGGCCTTTCATTTGCCCCAGCCCCATCAGATTCTGCCGATGAATACATCAAGATGTTTATGGATGTAAATACCACTTATAACAAGGGTGTTGCATTTGATAACAACATCGTTGCAGGTATGACTTCAGCTTTCTTAGCTGTTCAAGCTATTAAAGCTGCAGGACCAAATCTAACTCGCAAGGGTTTGATGTCTGCAATTGAAAAGGGTGCCTCTACATTCGCTAATCCTGCCCTAACTCCACTTGGCTATTCAGCAACAAGCCACGTTGGTGCAACTGGTTACTGGATCGGTACTTATGATGCAACTGGTGCACTTAAGCCAGACGGTGGCAAATACACTGTTTATACAACTGATTCCGGAACAGGACCTGTAGTACTTTCAAACTACAAGCGTCCTGCCATGCCAGCGAAGGGACTACCTAACTAATGAAAACTATTTCAATTAAGAAGCGTCTAGTTGCATTAGCTGCTGTTGCGGCACTTATTACAGGTGTAACTACGGTAGTTCCTGCTCAAGCTGCAGATCCTGCATGTACAACTGCAAGTTATGTAACTACATGCGTAGGTGCAACTTCAGATACGGCTCCGTACATGTTCATCACAACTGCAGCATTTAATGGAACTGTTTTGGTGTGGTCTCATGGATTACGTCCAAACGTTGACATTCCGCTAGGTATTCCTGGTTATGGTGGATACAAAGTTACAAATACTCCAGAACCAGCACCAGGTGGAGATAAGGCAATTATCACTGCACTTCTAGGTGCAGGATATGGAATCGCAGGTTCCGGATTCTCACGCCAAGGCGTAAACGTGCAACAAGCTGTTGCAGCAAACGTTGAGCTCATTGGTATTTTCAAGAAGAAGAACCCAACAACTAAGAAGGTTGTTGCATGGGGTGCTTCACTTGGAACATTAATCACACAGACTTTGGCTGAAAAGCATCCAGAGCTTGTTGATTCAGTTGCATTGGTTTGTCCAGCAACTGCGCCAACAGATGCGCTAATTTCTTACTTTGGCGATTTCATGTGGGGATTCAAAACATTCTTTGATCCAACTATCAAGGGATTTGGATACTCAGCTGGAGCTGCAGGTTATGCAGAAGCAATGGGAGATCTAGTTAAGTTCTTTACCGCTCTTGGTAAATTACAAGCTGGACTTGTCTCAGGAGCATGGCCAGATACTTCAAGTGCTGCTGGTAAAGCGCTAGAAGCGGCCAAGGTTCCATCACGCAGCGCACTTACATTGGTTGGCTTAATGGCTGGTGTACCAATGCGAAGTGAGCATATTGATGGCACTTCTGGACCAGTTGGATCTGAGCAGTTATTCCCTCTTGCAATTGCACCTGCAGTTGCAGTTTTGGAAAACGCTGGAACAGTCGGTCTTGCTGAAATTCTTCTTATGTCAGATGGAGAAGCTCAAGCTGGCGGAATTGTTTTTGATAATACAAAAACAGACTATGCCGCACGTGTTGATGCAGATAAAGATGTCTACACAATGGCGTTGAGCGGAAACACTGCAATTGAAGCAATGCTCGGAGTATTAGGGCAGTCACCACGTGTGACTGCATCAGCTGCTGCCGCTTCAAAGGTGAAGAGCTTGCTTTCCATCGATGGAACAGTCAAGCATCCAACTGTCCTACTAACAACAGAATCAGATCAATTCACTGTTGCTGGTGCAGGCCAATGGATGATCGATGGCTACGCCCAACAATATGCAGATGCAAAAGCTGCAGCATTTAAGGCATACCAAGCAAGCAAGTCCTATACAGCGCCTACGAATAATCTCGTTGCGTTGTGGGCAAAGACTGGTGATAAATACACCAAGTTCACTGCAGCTGGATCTCCTGATCTAAGCGCCACTGCTGGTGCTGGAACAGGTCACTGCAAATACACACCAGCTCAGTACGTTGCAGTTGCAAAGATGGCAGCAAATGTTGCTAACACCGGTAAGTTCCCAAGCGGTGGACCAATTGCAACGGCCGCTCGCAAGGTTGGCTTGTCATATGACAATAAATTCCGAGTTCCTTTGTTTAGGACACTTGGATAAAGAAAGTTAATTAAAAAGAGGGCCTAGGAAACTAGGCCCTCTTTTTATTTCTAAACTCTTATTGAACAGTCCAACCACCATCAACTGGAATCGCTGCTCCAGTTATATTGTGTGCAGCATGTGAGCATAAGAAGACAGCTAGTTGACCGATTTCATCTGGCGTAGACATTCTGCGCGAAGGTTGCTTTTCAGATAATAGATCTGCAATTCCAGCGACACGATCGCCATTGTGCTTATCAACTCGTGCTTGAATCTGAGGTTCAATTAACGCCGTCTCTACCCAGCCAGGACAGATCGCATTAATAGTTACACCACCAGATTGTGAGCTTCCAACGCTTGCATATTCAAGAGCGGCAACTTTAGTTAAACCGACAACACCATGTTTAGCTGATACATAAGGTGCCTTTGCAGCAGATGCAACAAGGCCATGTACTGAAGCGGTATTGATAACGCGACCATAACCACGTTCTTTCATCTGCGGTAAAAGTAGACGCATGGTGTCAAAGAAAGAGGTGAGATTAATGGCAATAATGTCATTCCATTTTTCCCTAGGCATTTCCTCAATAGTTGCCGTGTGCTGGATACCAGCGTTATTACATAAAATATCAACAGGTCCATTTGCCAAGATCTTTGCGATTAATTCCTCTGTGGCATTTACATCACGAAGATCTGAGACATGAGATTCAACAGCAGCTGCACCGGCATCCATGACTTGCTTTTGAGCTTTTGCAACTGTCTCTGCATCGGCAAGCCCGTGCAGAACAATTGATGCACCTTCTCGAGCCATCGCAGTTGCAATGCCTAAACCGATTCCTTGAAAAGAACCTGTTATAAAAGCTCTCCTACCCTTTAGGCTCATTTCTTATCTCCATAAATGATTTGGGCGATTTTTTCAGCTCCAGTTGCTTCAAGGAACATGTCATAGTGATTGCAATCTGCAAGAAACTCCAACTGCAACATCGGATATTGAGGCAAGATGGCATCCAGAACAGCCATTGGATACAAACCATTTTCCTCATTTTGAAGACCACGTTCGGCCTTTATAAATTTTGATTTCTTAGTCAGGCCCTTAAGTGATCGAACAATTAAGTCATCACCAAAGAGATCACGCGAATCTTCTTCTACGGCCTTTGCGCTAGTTGATGCCTTCATGTGTGGAGCCTCACCGCGAAGGTCGTAATCAACGTACTCGTCGAGGACATCTGACCAACCTTTTGCAAATGCGGCTTGAGCTTTCCAGTAATCGCGATAAGCCTGTTTTGATTCAAAATCCATTGCAAGGCGAGCAAGTGCAGGTCCTAAAACAAAAGGCATAATCTGTTCAACAGTCATACCTGGTGGCATAGGAAGTGGAATACCGCCATCTGCAAAAACAACTTCATTAACTTTCTCTGGGAAAAGCCCAACAAATGCAGCAGCGACGAAAGCCCCCATTGAGTGGCCGATTACATCTACGCTTTTCCAACCATAATGATCTACAACTGCAGCCATATCGTGTGCATGTTGAGCCATACCGAAAGGACCGGGCAGAGAGTTCGAATCCCCGCGCCCACGAAGGTCAACTGCAAAGGCTGCTTTACCCCTTGCAATTAGTGCATCGGCAAATAATTGAAATGCTCTATTAGATGATGTGACTCCATGGATTAATAGGACTGGTTCACCAGTCCCGTCCCCGTATTGAAAAACTGAGAGATTTCCACCGGCTACTGGAACATGGGTTTGCTGGGTAGGTAATGACATGGCCACAAGTCTGCCCTCCCGATAGGAAAATGCCAAGGTTGAACAGAAGAGTGGGGAGCGATTGTGCATTTGTCACAAAAACGTAATCAAAATGCTGGCTTTTCAGTTGGGCTTTCTGAGTGAGCAGCGCTAGATTTCCCCCTAATAAAGTCCGGAATCCCTCGGTCTTACATTCTCAAAGAGGAGAGCACCGTATGAGCAAACGCTCAACACTAAAGCGCTTGGGAGTTGCAGTTCTATCCCTAGCAGTATTCGTTCCAAGCATGGCACCTGCTCAGGCTGCCGATGACATCAAAATTGGAATCATCACATCAACTTCAGGTCCACTTGCATCATATGGAGTTGCTTATAACGAAGGCCTTGCATGGGGTCTGAATTACTACACAGGCGGAAAGATGGCTATCAACGGCGCAAAGCTTGTTGTTACCTCTAAAGATGACGCTGCAGATCCTGCATCAGCAACTGCTTCATTTAAGGAAATGGTTGGAAACGGCACAAAGATTATTGCTGGAACAGCATCATCTGGTGTTGCACTAACTCTTGCTCCACTTGCAGCACAGAACAAGGTTCTATACATCTCAGGTCCTGCAAAGAATGACTTAGTTACTTCTTCAGCTAATAAGTATGTGTTCCGTTCAGGTAACTCATCTACTCAAGATTTAGCTCCACTTGCAGGCATCAAGCCAATCTCAGGCAAGAAAGTTGTTCTCTTCGTAGAAGATAACGCTTTTGGTGCCGGAAATATCGCAGCTGCTAAGGCTCTTATGACTCCAAAGGGTGCGCTATTTGAAGAAATCAAAGTTCCTACATCAACTTCAGATTTCACACCATTTGCTAAGAAGGCTGCAGATGCAAAGGGATCTTATATTTTCATCGCTTGGTCAAATGCATTAACAGCTGGCGCAATGTTGACTTCACTTAAGGTCCAGGGCGCATTTACAAAGCAGCGTCCGATCACTGGTCTTGCTGGCGCAGCTACGTATAACATCTACGGAACTCTATTTGAAGGTAACAATGCAATCCTTACAAATAGCTACTTCGCAGGTGCTTCAAAGTCAGGTGCTGCTTCAGATCTAGCTGCTTGGTATGCAGCTAATAAGAAGACACAAGATCTCTTCACCTCAACCGGTGCAGATGCTGCCAAGATGATCGTGATGGCGTTAACAAAGAACCCAACACAAGACGTTGACACAATGATCAGAAATCTTGAAGGCAAGTCTTGGGTTGGAGTGAAGGGTCTTATGACTATTGACTCATCAAGTCACCTTTTGATTCAGCCAATGTTCCTCGTTGCTCTTAATAAGTCTGGAAGTGCTTATGTGCCTACACTTCTTAAGACTATTGCAAGCGTTGGTCGCTAAAAGTAATTAACTAATATAAGGAACCCCGGTGTAGAAATGCACTGGGGTTCTTTATATTCTAAGCATCTAGGAAAGGTGAAAGGCTTTGATTTCTGCATTAAGTGTTGAAGATCTATCACTATCAATCGGTGGTGCTCGCATCCTAGATGGAATCACATTGTCGGTGGAAGAGAATGAAATTCTCGGAATCATTGGCCCAAATGGTGCAGGCAAGACCTCATTTTTCAATTTGCTCAGTGGAATCCGCAAGCCAAGTCGGGGTCACATACATGTTGGGGCACAAGATGTAACAGACATGGAGCCCCATGAGCGGGCATTAGCAGGCATAGCTAGAACTTTTCAAACATCGAGTGTATTTGTCAATTTAACTTGCTTAGAAAATCTCCGTATTGCCGCACAAGCCGCAACAGGTAAGTCAATGAATTTAACTAGAAACGCTTATAAATTTCCTGAAGTAGTTGCCAGTGCATATGAATGTTTGGAAAAAGTAGGCCTATCGGCACGTGCACTACAACGCGCAGGTTCACTTTCTCATGGTGATAAGCGCCGTCTTGAGATAGCCATTGTGTTGGCCTCCAAATCTGACATTGTGCTTCTTGATGAACCAATGGCCGGCATGAGTGTTGAGAATGTTCCAGAGTTGGTTGAAATCATTCGATCACTAAAGACAGTACATAAGAAAACAGTTCTAATTGTTGAACATCACATGGAAGTCATCTTGGGCCTAGCCGATCGCATCGCAGTTCTCAACTACGGAGAGCTATTGGTCTGTGACACGCCTACTAATGTTATTAATAATCCAATTGTTCAATCTGCCTATATCGGGGAGGCGTTATGAACACGCTCTCAGTAAAAGACTTACATGTAAAAATAAATGAATCACATATTTTGCACGGCGTATCCTTTGAAGTTCCTACAAATAAAGTGACAGCTCTATTAGGTAGAAACGGTGTTGGTAAATCAACCACCTTGCGTTCAATTATGGGTTTTTATCCAGGCACTGGATCTGTTCAACTAAACGGCGTTGAAATACTTGGAAAACCCACGTACAAGATCGTGCAATCGGGTGCAGCTTTTGTGCCCGAGGACCGTGAAATCTTTTCATCACTAACCGTAAAGGAAAACCTTTCACTTGCAGCTAGAGGAAAGAACAACGAGAAAGCATATGAATCCGTCTATGGGCTTTTCCCCGAATTAGACACACGCGCTCAGCAACTAGCAGGTTCGCTCTCTGGTGGTCAGCAGCAAATGGTGGCAATTGCACGTGCCTTGCTTAATAAGAATGAGATTTTGCTAGTTGACGAACCAACTAAAGGTTTAGCTCCAAAGTTAGTAACCGAAGTTGCCGATGTATTGGCAAGAGTGGCACATGAGACAACTATGTTGCTAGTCGAACAGAATCTAGCTCTGGTAAAACGTGTGGCAGAACATGTGATTGTCATGGACCAGGGAAGAGTTATTTTTCAAGGCGGTCCAGAGAATCTAAGTGATGCCGCTTGGGTTCATCAAATGCTCGGAGTGAGCGGAGGGCATAAGTAAATGGATACATTTATTTTAATTGGTATTACCGGCATCGGGCTCGGTGCACTTTATTTCCTCATTGCTTCAGGACTCTCTCTGATCTACGGATTAATGGGAGTGCTCAACTTTGCGCACGGTAGTTTCTTAACAGTGGGCGCTTTTGTTGGCTTCTGGGTTGCAAGCAAGATGGGCGCTGAAACCTCAATGCCAGAGTTTATTTTGGCCATGATTGTTGGCGGATTGGCTGCAGGCTTATTCGCTCTTTTGATTGAACAGTTATTGATTACACGCCTTTATGAGCGCCACATTGATCAAGCTCTCGTAACCGTTGGGGTTTCCCTCGTTGTTGGCGCCCTATTGGGTGGTTGGTTTGGAAATGATTTACGAATGTTTCCAACGCCTCTATGGTTTTTAACAGCTATTGATGTTGGTGGAGCAAAGATTCCAGCAGATCGAGTTGTATACATTGCAACTGCCTTGCTTCTCTTAGTTGGCAACTGGGCACTACTTAAATTCACACGTATCGGCCTAGTTATTAGAGCAGGTGTTGAGAATCGAAATATGGTCAATGCTCTGGGAATCAATGTTAAAAAGGCTTTTAGCACCGTTTTCTTCCTAGGTGGCTTTGCCGCTGGTGTTGGAGGAGTGCTTGTTTCAGTCTATTCCAATGGAGTATCACCGTTAATTGCCGGTTCCTATTTAATTTATGGTTTTATCGTTGTAGTTATTGGCGGAATGGGTTCGGTGCCCGGAAGTTTCTTAGCCGCAATGTTGATTGGAATTATTCGACAGTTCGCTAATTACTACGTGACAGGCCTGGGTGATTTCGTTGTTGTCATCTTGCTCGCAGGAGTATTACTTATCAAGCCGCAAGGTTTGTTGGGAAAGGTGAAAGCATAATGTTGCGCTGGAAATACTCCCGACCACTTCTTGCACTACTTCTATTTGTTCTAGCAATTGCACCGTTGTTTGCTGGAAATCCATTAGGCAAACCAGGTCTGCAGCAGACCATGGCTGTTGCATTTCTTTGGGGTGGATTAGCACTCACTTACGATCTCCTTTTTGGATTCACTGGCTTGCTTTCATTTGGTCACGCTTTGTATTTTGCAACAGGTGTGTATGTCTCATGTATTTTGATAAACCATCAAGTTGTCCCATGGTGGTTAGCAGCGTTAATTGCAATGGCTGTTAGTTCGCTCCTAGCATTTTTAGTTGGCGCTGCATCGCTGCGAACAAGTGGAATTACTTTTGCGATGGTGACTTTGGCTTTTGGTGAAGCCGGACATGTGATTGTTAACCGCAATTTCTTCAATCTCACTGGTGGCGAAAATGGAATTGCATTAGATGCAACTCATATTCCGCAGATTTGGATTGGGGTAGTAAATACAAAGTACATTTACTGGACCGCTCTAGCGGCTTTGATCTTTACCTATGTAGTTATCTGGTGGGTTACTGAGAGTTCAGCGGGCCGCGTATTTGCTGCCTTGCGCGATAACGAACAAAGAGTTCAAGTGCTTGGCCTCAATACGCAGCACTTTAAACTCTTATCCTTTGTAATTAGCGCGGCATTGGCTGCCCTACTGGGCTTTGTTATGTTGATTGCTGCAGGAAGTGCTGCGCCTCGATTTGCTGATTCTGGTGTAACAATCTCCTTATTGCTCATGGTCGTAATCGGTGGAGCAGTTACACGTTGGGGCGCTGTTTTGGGCGGTATTTTCTACTCATTTGCCTCAACTCGCATGCAAGATTTAACCCAGCAAGAGTCTTTTAAAAAGATCCCACATTGGATCGGTGGACCTATCGCTGAACCGGCCTTATTACTTGGCTTAATCTTTATTTTAATTGTGATGTTTTCTCCTGGTGGATTATCAGGTGCCTACTATCGACTTCGTCTTAAGGCCCTGTCTCACAAAAAGCCATGACAACACCACTTTGGCAACCAGTACTTACTGGTGAAAGCGCAGTCGAGAAATTACAAAAGCTAATTGGCGTTAATTCATACTCGCAACTACATCAATGGTCGATTAACAATCCCGGCGATTTCTGGTCCAAGGCTTGGGATGACTGTGAGATTGTTGGTGATAAAGGCAGCGTTTATTACACAGCAGGTAGCGATTTCATCTCTTCTGAGTTTTTTCTCGAAGCAAAAGTAAATGTTGCAGAGAATCTATTATCTAAAGGCAAAGATGGCGAGGTAGCCATCGTTACGATTGCAGAAGATGGCGCTCGAAGTGAAATAACGTGGGCGCAACTTCGTTCACAAGTTGCTGCTACCACAGCAGCAATGCGGGCTGAAGGAATAGTTGCCGGAGATCGTGTTGCAGCGTGGGTTCCAAATATTGCAGAGACAATGATTTATGCATTGGGAGCTTTAAGTATCGGTGCAATAGTTTCAACAGCTTCTCCAGATTTTGCGCCACATGCCGTTGAAGACCGCTTTGGGCAGATTGAACCCAAACTCCTGCTTGCTGCTGATTCATATCTATACAACGGCAAAGTATTTGATTGCTCAATAAAATCTAAAGAGATCCAAGGCTTATTACCTTCACTGGTTAAAACAATTCAAGTAAAGGATTTCCAGAGCTGGATCGCTCCATTTATCGGCAAAGCCCTAGATTTCACACGCCTACCTTTTAATCACCCAGGCTTTGTTCTTTTCTCTTCTGGGACAACCGGCAAACCCAAATGTATTGTCCATAGTGGGGCTGGAGTAATGCTTAAAGCGATTGCCGAGCAGCTCTATCAATTTGAAATCAAAGACGGACAGAAGGTTTTCTTTTTCACTACATGCGGCTGGATGATGTGGAACTGGTTGGCAATGGCCCTGGGCCGTGGCGCAACAATTGTTCTATTTGATGGAGCTCCAATGTGTCCAACACCTACTCGCTTATTTGATATTGCCGAAGGTGAAAAATTAGATTTCTTTGGTGTATCGGCAAAATTTATTGATTCAGCTCACAAAGAATCACTAGAACCATTCAAAACGCATAACCTTTCTCAGCTAAAGACCATTGGATCAACGGGATCTGTTTTATCACCTGAGAGTTTTGATTATGTATACAGGAGCATTAAAAAGGATGTGCACCTTGCATCGATGTCAGGTGGAACAGATATTTGTGGCTGCTTCCTTGCTGGCGTACCGACATTGCCGGTGCATCGCGGCGAACTTCAAGGTGCTTGTTTAGGTATGGCAACAGATGTGTTTAATGAAAAAGGCCAGAGCGCTGCCTTTGATGAAAAGGGTGAGTTAGTTTGCACTGTTGCTTTTCCATCAAAGCCACTTGGTTTTTGGGCAGATGAGAATAATGAAAAATACAAAGCTGCTTACTTCCAGGGTTTTCCCGGTGTCTGGACTCACGGAGATTTTGCCTCTAAATCTGCAACCGGTGGTTTTACTCTATTTGGCCGAAGTGATGCGACGCTCAATTCAAAAGGCGTACGAATTGGTACCGCTGAGATTTACCGTGTTGTTGAAACATTTGCGCAGATACAAGAATCGATGGCAGTTTCTCAAGATTGGGATAATGACACACGAGTGGTTTTATTCGTCGTAATAAAGGCCGGTCAAGAATTTAATGAGGCCGTAGAAAAAGAAATTAAAACCGCACTTAGAACGCAAGCTAGCCCACGTCATGTGCCGGATTTAATTATTGTTGCACCAGAACTACCTCGAACTAAATCAAATAAGTTGGTCGAACTGGCAGTCACCGATGTGATTAATGGCCGTGAGGTACGAAATCGAGATGCCCTGGCCAACCCTGATTCACTGGACTGGTTTAAGAGTTTTGCCTAATCTGCTTTACTCTTGAGCCGTGAGTATTGAAGTAGTAACAGCGGAGGCGATGTTTAATCTCGGCCTTTCATTATCTGCTCACCTCAAAGCCGGAGACCTTATTTTAGTAAATGGCCCACTGGGTGCCGGTAAAACGGTTTTAGCCCAGGGCATTGGCAAAGGCTTAGGAATCACCGATATCACTTCACCTACATTTGTTATTTCTAGAGTTCACAAGGCAACACTGCCGATGATTCATGTCGATGCGTATCGCTTGATTGATACAGATAATCCCAACCTGTATGTGGATGATTTAGATCTAGATATTGAAAACTCAGTCACAGTTATTGAGTGGGGTGGCGCAGAATCTGCACGCTTAAATGAAGATCGTCTAGAGATCACGATTGATAGATCAAAGGATATTCGCCAAGTAGAGATTAAAGCCATTGGTAATCGCTGGAATGGTTTTGCGCTATGACAATTACTTTAGCTATTGATACTTCGACTTCGCGAACTTCAGTAGCAGTTATTAATGATGGCGTAATTCTTTGGCAGGGCCACCGTGATGGCGCCACTGAACATGGCCCAGCATTACCTGCGTTAGTGCTTGAGGGCATTAAAGGATTTAGTATCGATGACGTTGTTGTAGGCATGGGTCCAGGGCCCTATACAGGTCTACGAATTGGAATCGCTTTTGCGCAAAGTTTTGCCCTAGCCCGCGAAATTGCACTTCGTGGAGTGTGTTCATTAGATGCAATCGCCGCCCAAGTTAATGAGAAAGATTTTATTATTACCGTAGATGCTCGGCGCAAAGAGGTTTATTGGGCTCGTTATAAAGATGGAGTCCGCATCGGTGAACCTGCTGTGAACTTTCCATCAGATGTTAACGGCTCAAATATTCATGGCGATCTCTACCCAGATATGAAAGCCCTTGTTTCACTACCTGGAAATATCACCGAACCCATTTATCTTCGCAGACCTGATGCAGTAGCAACGGCGGATCGCCCATGACTACATATCGCGATGGTAATTCTCTCGACATTCCTGTTTTAGTTTCACTGGATAAGCAGTTGTTTCCATATTCACCTTGGTCTAACGGCCAATATCGCGAAGAGATTTCTGCTCCTACTCGCCGTTTTATTGTGGCACTCGATGACGCTCTTAACATCATTGGGTATGCAGGGGTTTTTGCACCCGGTGGAGCTGAAGCCGATATTTTGACAGTTGGCGTTGTCCCCGAACATCGCGGTCAAGGGATTGCGCGTACTTTGATGGCAAGCATTACCGAATGGGCAATAAGCCAAGGTTCAATTGCCATGATGTTAGAAGTCAAAACCGACAATCTGGCAGCAATCTCTTTGTATGAATCACTTGGATATTCAGAGTTAAATACGCGCAAAGATTATTTTGGTAGCGGTTTAGATGCATTAGTCATGCGCAAGGAGTTGCCATGATTGAACCTTTAGTTCTAGGAATCGAAACCTCATGTGACGAAACAGCAGTCGGCATTGTTCGTGGCCGTACTTTGCTTGCAAATGTCATTGCATCAAGTGTTGAGGAACATGCACGTTTTGGGGGAGTTGTTCCAGAAATCGCAAGCCGTGCACATCTTGAAGCGATGCAACCTACAATTAAGCAGGCACTGCGTGAAGCCAAAGTTTCACTCAACGATATCGATGCAGTTGCAGTTACAGCGGGCCCAGGTTTAATAGGCGCATTACTTGTTGGAGTCGGTTCTGCTGCCGGACTTGCAATTGGTTTAGATAAACCAATGTACGCCGTTAACCATTTAGCGGCCCATGTCAGTGTTGATTACATAACCCATAAAGAAAAGATCAAACCTACTATTGCACTTCTTGTTAGCGGTGGACACTCATCACTGTTGCAAGTAAATGACATCACCTCATCGATTGTTAAGTTAGGTCAGACAATCGATGATGCAGCCGGTGAAGCCTTCGATAAGATCGCACGCGTCATGAAGTTAGGTTTTCCCGGAGGCCCGGCAATTGATGCCATGGCAAAAGAGGGAAATGCGAGCGCAATTAATTTCCCCCGCGGACTTACAACTTCTAATGACTGGCAAACACGCCCCTATGATTTTTCATTCTCAGGTTTAAAGACAGCTGTTGCGCGATATCTAGAGAGCGTTCCAGATTATGTTCGCGCCGATGTGGCTGCCTCGTTCCAAGAATCAATCGTCGATGTTTTGATGCTAAAAGCTCTCGCTGCTTGCAAAGAAAGTGGGATCGATTCACTAGTTATTGCAGGGGGCGTGGCCGCCAATTCACGTCTTCGCACCGTGGCCCAAGAGCGCTGCGACAAGGCCGGTATCGCCCTTTCGATCCCAGCCCCGGGCCTGTGTACCGATAATGGCGCCATGGTTGCCAGTCTCGGAGCGCTGATGGCAGCGGCCGGGCGCAGGCCAACGCCTGTGGCATTTGATGCCAATTCCAGCCTGCCAGTTACCGTCGTGAGCCTGTCTTAACTCGATTTGCCGTTGGGAATAGCCCCGTCTAACCTTGCGTTAGCACTCACGGGTCCACACTGCTAACCGGGCCCGCACGAGGAATTCAACTAAGGAAAACTAGAAGGAGTTAGGCACATGGCCATTAAGCCACTAGAAGATCGCATCGTTATCAAGACAAACGAAGCTGAAACAACAACAGCATCTGGTCTTGTTATCCCAGATACAGCAAAAGAAAAGCCACAAGAGGGAACTGTTATTGCAG
>CAIVDO010000032.1 GCA_903904665.1 uncultured Actinomycetes bacterium
ACTTCCACAGCCAGGCTCTAGAAACTTGCTCGCATAGTTGATGTCCTGAAGAAGGTTCAACATTTCGTTGACTGTGCCTTCGGGGGTGAAGACTTCGCCGAGGTCTCGTGCCCGCTCTGAACTGCGCATTTAGACCCCCTAACCTCAAATTTCAGCCCATTGGCTACGGGGTAATGCTATTCGCCATCTCCGACAAGCCCAAGGTTTTTGGCTTGCTCATGTCAGATATCTTAAATCCTGACCATTTTCGGTTGAGTTTTAGAGCAGTTGGAACGCCAAAATTGCCACACAGGGCTTGTATTAACAGTAATTCTCTCAATAATCACTATCTAACTAATCAACTAATATTTTCAGTTATAAAGTGGAGCGTGGGCGCTCCTATGCCTTCCACATCAAATCAATTTTTGAAAATTTGAAACAAGTTGGGCACAGATATCTGCCATTTTCTTGCCACCCTTCTGGATGAAGCCAATCCGCACAGTTTTCACAGAACGCACCGTTGCCAGAATCTGGAATCTTTGGCTCAGTGCTAGAGGTGGTAGTGGTACTCCCTCTAAAGAGGGATGTACCACCACTACCACTGTCAAGCACGGGTTCCAATTTCCTACACAGCAAAGTAAAGGTCGGAATTGTTTGGACCTTTTTTAGTAAAAACTAAACCTTCCTTTATTAGTTGTTTGCGTATCTTTATCTTGAAGGCTCTATTTCCTCCTATTGCATCATCAATTAAACTTGCATTAGAGCCAGGGTTTTTTTGAATAAATTCGAGAACCTTTGACTTTGCAGTCGAATCCTTAGCCACCTGCTTTCCTGCTCCAGTAAATTCCAGTTGATTGGTTATTGGGTCAAACTCGATTAACCCTTCAGGAATATCGGTATCCCGTCCTATAGCGCTGAAGTACCTATTCTTATCGTCGTCATTGAAAAGATACCAAATGCTGTCGGGATGGTCGGTGAGGGCAGTTGCTCCTCGAATTTTCTTGGCGTCATTTCCAGCATGAACTAGCATGACCAATTGCTCAACTCCAGCCTTATCTAGTACGTCATCTAGCATCACCAAAAAGCGATTGACCTCTGAGTTGTCGTTTGCTTGACCTGGAAAAATCTTTGCAAATGTGTCAATAATCAATGTCTTAACGCCAAGCGACCGAATCTCCTCGATAAGGCGTGCTCTTGAGATTGCAGAGCGGAATGGGTTTGCCTTACCTCTCAAATTCCAGAAGTGAACCCGCGCCTGATTAAGAATTCCTTGTCTAGTTACCCACTCTTGCATCTGTCCGTCAGTAAGTTCCAAATTCATGTAGCCAATTCGCCCATCTGGGACTTCAACATCAAACTTCCCTAGGAAGTTATCCCCGTCAACGAGCGACTTAAGAAGTGATAGACAGAGAGTCGTTTTTCCTGCCTTAGCCTTTGCCGCAAAGAAGACCTTTCCAGATTTAATGAGCAGCCCATCAACAACCCATTTATTTTGGGGAATCTCTCTCGAAAGAAAATCACTCAAGGAAATAGCACTTTCGGGTTCCCCCTCTTGTGCAAATTTCATTTCATCAAATTTCACCTTTGCATAATCTTTGGCAATCATTGTGCCTAGTTCTTGGTCCACTATGCCCTGAAAAAGAGGGTCACTCACGTATCGAACTTCAGGTGACATGTCTAAAGAAGACTGTTGATAATCTTCCCATCGCTTGCGCCCTATTCTGTCAATCGTATTTTCTCCTATATTCACACTCTCAGCGATTAATGCCTTTGTGTAGGCCCAGTTATCTCCGCATCGGAATTTCTTAATAGCCTCAAGTTTGGTGAGTCGAGGATTTCCCTCGTGGCTCCAGTCCAAAATAAATGCAGGTTCATCTTCACCAAAAGTTTGAAGACAGATTTGGAATTCTCCATCATCGTATGTCCAACCAAGGACGTATTCTTCACTTCCATTTATCTTTTCAAGTTTTTCCCACATAAATCCTTCTGGCTCTAAAATATCTCGCCAAAGTATGAGTTTCGAGTAATTTTCAAAATACGTTCTAGATGTTATACTTGCCATATCAATTTGCTCCTAAGTTAAGACCGCCCCTGCAAGGGCGGTTTTATTTTTTAATGAGTTGGTTTTCCTGCCACATTAATAAGTCTGTTTCTAGAACTCTTAAGTGTTTGCCGAACTTATACACACGAGGACCATCGCCCCGTTCGTGATAGAAATAGATGCTTTTGATTGGAATACCCAATTCATTAGAAATCTCTTCAAAGGTGTACCAACGAGACATGCATTCCTCCAACTAATGCACTCGATGTGCATTAGTTAAATATTCCCAGTTGTTCTGGCAAGTGATTTTTTGCTTTTGGCCTCTGAGAGGCAAAGTTCTCTAATAAACAAGCGTGTAAAACGTTTCGGTCGTCCAAAACAAAGTGCTTTTAAATCAAGGAAACTTTGGTCATTGATTGTTGACTCGTTAATCGGCTGGGTTGAATTTGAGAGCGGTTGGAAATCCAATCGTTTAGTCTTGACTTCTCAAATCTGAGAGTGCCTCCAACTGCTGTGCAGGGGATTTGAAGGCGTTCTCGATTTTGATACAGCCAGTGTGGTGACTTCCCAAGGTATGTGGCGGCCTCCTTGACGCTCATCCATGAGTCGCTTCCAGCCATGTGTAAGTTAAATGTGTACATCATTCCTCCTAGGTTTTGCCTTTTCCTAGGAGTCAAGGTAATCTTTGTCCGAGGTAAAAGCAAATCTTAGGACTGGGGCTCTAATGGCTGGCTATGTTTTTTCAGGTGGAACAGGTGAAAGGCTCAGTGACGTTCTCACTTGGCATGACCATGAAGGAAATCGAATTTGGATTCATTCCAAGGCGATGGATAAGGGAAGGGAAATCCTCTCGATAGAAGTTCAGGTAGTTGGCACAGGGGCGCTCAAGCCCTCAAAAGAGGAGGAGTCGCTTCGGCTCAAACTCTGCACTAAGCGCCAATTGCCCACAGCGTCCGAAAGCGTGAACTCCAAAACATTTCGAACTTTGCCAAGTGGGCAGTTACTTGATGAGCATTCGGAAATAGTCTCTAGATTAATTAACGATAAAAATAATTCTAAGAGTAAGAATGTTCAATTACTTGAAGAAGTTTCTAGCAAAACTGTCGACCTTAGGCACAAATACATCTGGGACTCGAGTGAAGAAATCGTTCAAGAAGGCAAGAAGTCTAAAGACGCCATCATCATCGCAAAAGTTTATGAGATGTTGCAATCAAGTGGAACGAGAAAACTTTCTGCTCGTACCGCAGA
>CAIVDO010000033.1 GCA_903904665.1 uncultured Actinomycetes bacterium
AGCAGCGCAGTTACACAACGTGCAGATGTTGTCTTGCCAGTTGCAGCAGTTACTGAAAAAAGCGGGTCATTCCTCAACTGGGAAGGCCGCGCACGTTCATTTGATGCCGCCGTTGCCGATTCACTCAATCGAAGTGATCTTCGTATTCTTTCAATGATTGCAGAGGAAATGGGAACAAGTGTAAATCTTGCAACTGTTACGGCCGCGATTAAAGAGATTGCATCCCTTGGTAAATGGGATGGCGCCCGAGTATCACTGAATAAAGTTTCTGCTCCTTCACAATCAGCAGTAAGCGGTGATCAATTCATTCTTACTTCATGGCGTCGTTTGCTCGATCTTGGAACTTTGCAACAGGGTGAAGAAAACCTTGCCGGCACTGCTCGCAAGACTGTTGCAGTTATCTCACCAAAGCGAGCGGAGGCACTCGGCGTAGTCGATGGCGACAAACTCAAGATTTCAACTTCTTTAGGTTCAATCACTTTGAACGCATTAGTTGAAGATATTCATGACGATGCAGTGTGGGCACCGCGTAATTCACGTGGCTCTCAATTACTTGTAAATCTAGGCGTTGCACATGGCGCAGTAGTGACGGTGGTGAAAGCATGACAACAGCAGAGCTCATTGGCGCAGATTCCGGCGCAATCATTGCGATTAAGGCGCTACTAGTCTTTATTTTCTGTGTTGTTCTCACCCTGATGTCAGTATGGGGCGAGCGTCGCATCGTTGGTCGTATGCAAGAGCGTCCAGGCCCTAACCGTGTTGGACCATTTGGTTTGATTCAGG
This sequence comes from uncultured Actinomycetes bacterium, assembly GCA_903904665.1. Classification (GTDB taxonomy): domain Bacteria; phylum Actinomycetota; class Actinomycetes; order Nanopelagicales; family Nanopelagicaceae; genus Planktophila. Next base: position 784 of record CAIVDO010000033.1, read on the forward strand.
CCCTTGCCGATGGCGTGAAGTTAGCGCTTAAAGAAGATTTAATCCCAGCTGCTGCTGACAAGATCGTTTTTGTTATTGCACCAATCATTAGTGCGACAACATGTTTTATGTCGTTTGCTGTAATTCCAATTACTGGCGAAGTTTCACTCTTTGGTCACAAAACTGCAATGCAGTTAACTGACCTTCCAGTGGGTGTCTTATATGTATTAGCAATTGCATCTGTTGGTGTTTACGGCATTGTGTTGGCCGGTTGGTCATCAGGTTCCACATATCCACTTCTTGGAGGATTGCGCTCTAGTGCACAAGTAATTTCTTATGAAGTTGCCATGGGCCTTTCATTAGTTGCAGTCTTTATCTATGCAGGATCAATGTCCACATCAGATATCGTTGCCGCGCAATCAACGACTTGGTACGGGGTTGTCTTATTCCCATCATTTGTTATTTATGCAATCTCAATGGTCGGTGAAACTAACCGCGCACCATTTGACTTGGCTGAAGCAGAAGGCGAACTCGTTGGTGGTTTCCATACCGAGTACTCATCACTTAAGTTCGCACTCTTCTTCTTGGCTGAGTATGTAAACATCATCGCAGTTTCAGCACTTGCCACAACGTTATTCCTTGGCGGATATCACGCATTGCCAGGTCTTGGATTTACTGAAGCCTGGTTAGGTGGTTGGTTTACCGCAATTTGGTTCTTCTCAAAGGTTTTGGTCTTCTTCTTTGTCTTTGTCTGGCTGCGCGGCACATTGCCTCGTCTTCGCTATGACCAGTTCATGCAGTTTGGTTGGAAAGTCTTGATTCCATCCTCAATCCTCTGGGTATTAGTTGTCGCAACTCTTCGCACACTTTCACTGCAAGGTGCTCCGCGAGTATTTGTTGTTGGCTTTGCAAGCGCTGTTGTACTGCTGGTTATGGCAGTAAATATCGGCTTTGAAAACGCTAAAAAGAAAAAGCTTCAATCATTTGAGGTTGAGGTAAGCGAACCATCATTTGCTGTACCAACGATTCCAATGAGCGTTTCAAATATCAATGTTTCACAAGCTGGTAAAGGAGGCGATCATGTCTGAGCAACTCGAACCGCTAAAGAAGAGTGAGATATCAGTTAATGATGTTGCCTTCACACAGATAGAAACCGGCGAATCTGTTGGCCTCTTAGGCCACCTCAAAGGTTTCTGGGTTCCATTCTCAAAGATGTTTAAAAAGACACTTACTGTTGAATACCCAGAGGTTAAGGCACCAACTCAAGATCGTTTTCATGGCCGCCACCAACTCAATCGCCATCCAGATGGTTTAGAGAAGTGCATTGGTTGCGAACTATGTGCATGGGCATGCCCGGCAGATGCTATTTATGTTGAAGGCGCAAACAACACTAAAGAAAATCAAATGTCTCCTGGTGAGCGCTATGGCAAGGTCTATCAAATTAACTATCTGCGCTGCGTTTTCTGCGGTCTTTGCATTGAAGCCTGCCCAACACGTGCTCTCACAATGACTCATGAGTATGAGTTAGCTGATGATTCTCGTAGCAAGTTGATTTTTGAAAAAGAAGATTTGTTAGCTCCGCTGCGCCAAGGAATGTTGATGCCTCCGCATCCAATGTATCCAGATATGGATGACAGTAATTACTACAAGGGTGATGTTAAGCAGTCACACCCATCTCAGGATGTGAAGTAAATGGTTGATTTAGCTATCGCCGTTGGGCAGACACAAACCCCAGAAGCAGTTTTGTTTTGGGTTCTTGCACCGTTAACTGTTGCTGCAGCGCTGGGTATGTTATTAGTTAAGAAAGCAGTTCACTCAGCGATCTTGATGGCATCAGTCATGATTAACCTTGCAATGTTCTACATCGCTCAAGAAGCTCTTTTCCTTGGCATCGTCCAGATCGTGGTTTACACAGGCGCAGTCATGATGCTCTTC
>CAIVDO010000034.1 GCA_903904665.1 uncultured Actinomycetes bacterium
CAATTTAGAAAAGTAGAAGCCTTGCTTGGACGACGAGACAACAAGATGGCCGGCCATCTACCTCCAGCGATGCAAGCAGAAATTGCATTAATTACTGCGGAGAATTCAGTATGGGACTCAGCTCTTGCTTATCTAGCAAAGCGAGGTCACGCGATTCCAACTGATGTTTTAGGCCGCGACAGAACTTCTGCCTATGAAGCTAACTTGAGAGTTCAAGATGTTCTTCTTGAAGTTCATACTAAAGATCCTGAAAGTGCCATGGTTTGTGAACGCCTTGTTGATATCGATGAAGGTATTCAAGAGTGGCGCTATCGCCATGTAAAAATGGTTGAACGCACTATCGGGCATAAAATTGGAACTGGCGGATCAAGCGGTGCTGATTACTTAACAAGCACGCTCTTTAACCCAGTCTTTAAAGATCTGTGGGAGATCCGTTCTCGTTTTTAGTTAGGGAGCCCTTTAACTACAATCTCTGAAAGTGCTTTGCGCTCACGCGGGGCGTTTTCACGTTCCAACATCGCACCTTGTAATTGTTCTGCCGGTGCCTGTTTACCAATTGAAATTACCGCAACTGGTGCAAGTGATGGATCAATTCCAAGATTTTCGGTGGCTTTTAACGCATCAAATCCTGTCATTTGATGGGCGACAAAGCCGCGGTGATGTGTTTCAACAACCATCTGTGCAACAGCTAATCCACAGTCATACATGTAGTTTTTATTAGGTGTTCCATCTTCACGGCTATGAACTCCAGCAACAAGAATCAATGCTGCTGAGCGATGTGCCCACCCTTGATTAAATGAAGCTAAAGAGTCCAGTATTTGTCCAAATACTTCATCACCGCGGGTACCCACAAAGAAACGCCACGGCTGCCCATTATTGGCCGATGGCGCCCATCGAGCTGCTTCTAAAATCGCGATTAAATCCTGTTGTGAAAGCACGGCAGTTGAATCTAATGATCGAGGACTGCGTCGATTGGCTAATACTTCATGAATTTCTACCGATGTTTGTGCTTTCATCATTAACCCAGTCTAAGTGCAGGCTAAAGTTCTCGCATGTCGGGATGGATTCACACCACAGCAGATTGGCTTGTTGCTAACAATCTGCAGACGCCTCTCTTTATCCTCCTCATCCTTTTTGCATTTGCTGAAGCTGCAGCTTTCGTGGGCTTTGTTTTGCCTGGAGAAACCTCGCTTTTGATTGGCGGAGTTTTAGCCCATTCTCATGTCTGGTCTTTTTGGCTATTTTTGATTTGCGCAATCCTTGGTGCAATTGCAGGGGATTCTGTTGGATATGAGGTGGGCAAACATTTTGGACCACGTATTAAGACAACTCAATTTGGAAAATTTGTTGGTGAGAAACGTTGGCGTTTAGCTGAACACATTTTCTCCAAATACCACGGTGGGGCAATCTTTTTTGGTCGCGCCCAAGCGCTATTGCGCGCACTAGTTCCCGCTTTAGCTGGAATGCACCAAGTTCCCTACCGAACATTTTTAAAATGGAATGCCGCTGGTGGGATTGTATTTAGCACAGTTGTTGTGAGTCTGGGTTATCAATTTGCAAGCTCGTTAACTACTCTTGAGAAATACCTCAAATACTGGGCAATCTTCTTCTTAGCAGTTGTTGTGACGCTTGTTTTAGTCTTGAAAAACAAACTTGAAAAGATGATTGAAGAATAGTTACTTTTTAATAATTTCTACTAAGTCGCCATATGCTGTTTTAGCAATCTCTTCACGCTTTGCGCGATAGGCAGGTGAAGCACCAGTTATTAGATGTTCAAACCTTGTTGTTGATTTAATCAACTTGTGCAACTCTGCCGGCTCTGTGGAATCACCGAATATTGGCGGTTCTTGTTTAGTAACTTGAACAACAATATGAGGATTTAGAAATCGATAAACCAAAGCAACTCGACGTAAACCTAAGTTGGCAACATGGCGCAAGCCGCGGTTTATATGGTCTTGTGCCATTAAGCGGTAAAAAGTAAATGTCTTTGCACCCGATGTTGCTTGCACAGTTGCTAGCGCATACAAGATGTCGGCGATCTCTTGACCCCCAGTTGTATTGGGAAGTTCAGCGCACTTTGCTGATAGTCGGGTGCGAACTTCTGGATCCTGTAACTGCTTAACAACTCTTGTAATATCAGCTAAATCTGCTTGATCTGCACGTAGAGCAAAGCCAAAGTCATGGCACCAACGGGCTCGAGCCTCTTGATCATCTGTTCCTCGGATATTTGAAACAAAGACAGTTGGAACTTGTGCCGGTAATAACTCGTGCACGCCGTTGTATCCAGTTGCACAGATTCCAGCATCGAATGCATGTAAAACCTTTGCTAGGGGGAAATAGCGTGCAACTTTGATATCTAGGCCCTCTGGTGCCAAGGAGTTTCCATCTTTATCTATCGGCGCTTTAGTCAAGATAACTTGTAGATCTTTCCATCCAAGTAAACCTTCAAGAGCTGCAGTCATCTTGTGGTTAACATCGCTATCACCAGTTCCAAGTTGAACTAGGGCAACCGGGCGGTTGAGATCAAGACCTAACGCTTTGCGTGCATCTTCTCGCGATAAAGCATCTTCTTTTCTAAATAAAGAAACTGGTGAAGTTAATGTTGAGTCTTTGCGCTTTGACGTTGGACCAAAATCATATGCTCGAGCGATATCTCCTGGTTCAACGATGGTATCCATCATCTTTGCTTGTAATCCAAGAATGAAACGTTGTGGTTTCTTTTGCCACAATCCGCGGCGAACCCAGACAAGCTTTAACTTTGGGTTTGCATTGCGAGCCGCGATTACGCCTGGATAAGGAACAACACCATCAAAAGATAAGACTTTTGCATCAGTTTCTTCAACCAAGGCAAGTAAGCGATCACGTAGGTATGCATCCCATTTTTCGCGCGACATCCATAGGCGATCGCGGCCAGGGATGTATTCGCAACGAATTCCCATAAACGATGGAATCTCAGCTATTCCACCGGCCATTGAAACGATAATTGGGTTTGCCACATCTTTTAATGCCAGCGCGACTGCACTTGCGCGAGCTAAGTGACCCATTCCAACACCATTGCTTGTCGCAAGAATAATCGTGGGCTTTGACATGTCGCTTAGCCTACCTTTTGCGCCTTCCCAAAATTAACCTTTCGTTCATATGTTCCCCCTAACATTTCTAACATGTCCTTAATTTCGAGACGTGGTGTTGTGGCTTTTTTCACTCTCGTCATTACTTCCTTTTTTGAATCAGCTATCGGCGCAAGTGGGCCATCGGTTGTATGTAGGAAAGTCGGACAAACAACAATATTTAGGGGTAAGAAATTCACCTGCATTAAGAGTGGAAAGAAGTTGGTGTGGGATAAAGGTG